>CAZMDD010000066.1:0-26533 GCA_964565065.1 uncultured Caldilineales bacterium
ACTAAGGTAGCCCGGCTAGAAACCACGAAGACACGAAGCCACAAAGGCACGAAGAAAAGAAAAAGCTTTGAAATGCTTGGTGTTCTTAGTGTCTTTGCGCCTTTGTGGTGATTGAAGTCGGGTACGTTAGTCGTTACCATCTCCCAAAGAAACCCCTCTGGACGCAAAGGATTGGATGTCTCGACCAGTAACGTTACTACGGAACAACACTTGTGAACCGATTATCTGAACAATCTCCCATTCTCATCATCCTCGCCGCAGCCCTGAGCGTTTTTGCGCTGGGGCTTTTGCTGCTGTTTTTGGGGCTCAAACTGCTGGGACCCGGGCCCGCAACCACCAGCACCCCCACGCCCGACCTGAGCGGCATTACCGTAACCCCCCTGGCCACGCGGGCTTCCACCGCCACCCCAACACCCACACCGACCCCCTTGCCCACATCGTTGCCCACCCCCACCGCCATCCCCACAGCCACAGCCACAGCTACGGCCACAACAACGCCCACACCCACACCAACGGCAACAGCGACCACCACCGCAACGCCCACCAGCACTGTCACGCCCACGATCACCAGCACTGTCACCCCCACGGCCACCATTACCGTCACCCCCAGCATCACCGCCACGCCCACGATGACAGCAACCTTGCGGCCACGCCTTACCCCCACTGTCAGCGCCACAACGCAGCCCACGCCCACCTTCACACCGATTCCCCCTACCTTCACGCCGATTCCCCCTACCTTTACCCCAGCGCCACCAACATTCACACCCGCGCCGCCCACCTTCACACCCGCGCCGCCCACCAACACCCCGGCGCCGCCCACCAACACTCCGGCACCGCCAACTTTTACACCTGCTCCCCCCACCAACACACCAGCCCCTGCTCCCACGGCAACCACAGTCCCCACAGCCATCCCCACCACGCCGCCATTTCCCTAATCCAAACAAACTATTCGCCTAAGTAGTTGACACCATAAAATTGTAACGACTAATGTGCAACTTTTTATGGCGCATCAACGGGCTTATCAAGCATCTTCTGCTTAACAAGCCGACGAACATGGACGAAAACAGCATCTTCCTTCGTCCATTTTCGTCCCGTCGTCCCTTCGTCTGTTGGCGGAACAGTAGCTTAATGCATTAGCACCCGCTTTTTAAAATGGAAAAGTCACACATCAGGTGAGTAACATAAAATTTGAACCACAAAGACAGGAAGAAAAAAGCAAGAAACACTTTGCCTTGCACCATTACAAGTCATCTACCAAATCAATCCCATGATGCAATTCGATAAATATACCGAACGTGCGCAAGATGCCTTGCGTCGTGCTTACGACATTCTACACCGCTACCAGCATGGCCAAGCCGATACCGAGCATCTCTTTTTGGCCTTGCTGGAGCAATCCGAAGGCATGGTGCATCATATTTTGGCGCAACTCAGCGCGCCCATCGAGGCCATGCGGGCCGATTTGGAACACCTATTGGCGCAAAGTACCGGACACAGAGCGCCACGCATGAGCACCCTGCCGGGACAAATCTACATCACCCCGCGGCTGCACCGTCTAAACCAAGTAGCGGTAGAAGAGTCGGAACGGCTGGGGGATGACTACATCTCCACCGAACATCTGCTGCTGGCCATTCTGCGAGAACGCAACACGCCCAGCGCCCGCCTGCTACAAAAATATCAAATCAGCGAAGATGCGGTCAGGCGCAACATCGAAAAAGACCGCCAAGAGAAACAATCCAACGAGAAACAACGCAAAAGCAAGTTCAAGTTGCTGAATCAATTTGCCCGCGATCTCACCCATTTGGCCCGGCAAGATAAACTGGACCCGGTCATTGGCCGCGAAATGGAAATCCTGCGCCTGATTCAGGTGCTGAGCCGCCGCACCAAGAACAATCCGGTGCTGATTGGCGAAGCAGGTGTCGGCAAAACAGCCATCGTCGAGGGCCTGGCCCAGCGCATCATCAGCGACGATGTGCCCGATGCACTCAGCGGCGTGCGTGTCATGGCCCTGGATTTAGGCGCGCTCATCGCCGGAACCCGCTTTCGGGGCGAGTTCGAAGAACGGCTCAAGGGCGTGATGGATGAGATCCGCAAATCCCAGGGCGAAATCATCCTGTTCATCGATGAATTGCACACAGTGGTAGGTGCGGGCGCGGCCACCGGCGCCATGGATGCCAGCAATATGATGAAACCAGCCCTGGCCCGGGGCGAGCTGCGCATGATTGGCGCCACCACTCCCGACGAATTCCGCAAGCATATCGAACGAGATGCTGCACTGGAACGTCGCTTTGCCCCCATTTGGGTCAGCGAACCCACGGTCGAAGAGAGCGTCGCCATCTTGCAAGGCCTTAAACAACGCTACGAAACGCATCATCAGGTAACTTACAGCGATGCCGCACTGCGGGCCGCGGTACGTCTTTCGCACCGCTATGTTTCTGACCGCAACCTGCCCGACAAAGCTATCGATTTGATTGATGAAGCGGGCGCAAAAATGCGTGTGGCCCTGCAATCCCCCCCACCCGAACTCAAAAAGCAAAAGCGCGAGATAAAAGATTTACAGCAAGAGGAGGCGCAGGCCCGGGACGCGGAAGATTATGAGCGCAGCGCTCTTCTCAAAACGAAAATCTTGCGTCGTCAAAGCGACTACGAAGCACAAATCGCGCAATGGCAGGCTCAATCGGGCCTGAGCAGCCTCGTGGATGAAGAAGCCATCGCCCAAGTGGTTCACGCCTGGACAGGCATCCCGGTTAGTCAGATGCTGGAATCGGAGAGCGACAGGTTGTTGCGCATGGAAGATTATTTGCGACAACGCATCATCGGCCAGGATGAGGGCATTGTGGCCATTTCGGACGCGATTCGCCGTTCCCGCGCCGGGCTCAAAGATCCCCGCCGCCCCATGGGCTCCTTCATCTTCTTGGGGCCTACTGGCGTGGGTAAAACCGAGCTGGCCAAAGCACTGGCACAATTCCTGTTCGATGATGAAGACGCGTTGCTGCGCATCGATATGAGCGAATACAAGGAAGCACACACGGCCAGCCGTCTTATGGGCTCGCCCCCAGGCTACGTGGGCTTTGATGATGGTGGCCAGCTCACCGAAGCGGTGCGGCGACGGCCTTACCAGGTCATTTTATTCGATGAGCTGGAAAAGGCACATCCCGAGGTGTGGAATACCTTGCTGCAAATTCTGGAAGATGGGCGTCTGACCGACGGGCACGGGCGCACCGTAAATTTTCGGAATACGCTAATCATTATGACCACCAATGTGGGCTCTCGCCGCGTTACCGAAACCCGCAGCATCGGATTTGGTCATGCCGAGGGCGTGAATGAAGAGCGCCTGCTCAGTGATATTCAGAAAGATTTGAAGCAGACCTTCCGCCCGGAATTTTTGAACCGCGTGGATGACATTATCCCCTTCCATGTGCTAAGCCGAGAGCAAATGCAGCAGATTGCACACCTGCAAATTGCCGCCATCGCCCAACGTTTGGCAGAGCAGGGCCTGAGTCTGCGGGTGAGCGAGCTGGCCACGCAAGTGCTGGCCGCCAAAGGCTACGATCCCGAATATGGCGCTAGACCCCTGCGCCGGGTGCTGCAACGGGAAATCGAGAGTCCGTTGAGCAAGCGGTTGCTGCAAGGCGATTTTGGCACGGGCGATCTCATCGTGGTGGATGCCGAGGCAACGCCCGATGATCTGAAAGGGGGAACGCTCATCTTCCGCAAGGGCGAGCCAGACCCCATTGCCGTGGCGCTGCCGGTGGATGCCGAGCAGTCGGTTTTGTAGCTGCTCGAAACCTTTTACAAATCTCGTACCAAAGACAAATAGGGCATAAACCACTGCGATTTAGGGCGTTCCCAGGGCCAATCCAACGCATCGTAGGCCTTGGCCAGCGGCTGACTGACGGTAGTGTTGCCGCGCAGACCAATGGCGTAGCATGCGGACTTTGCCGCGGCCAGCTTGTCCAGAACATCGACCGCGTGGGCCGTGAGGCGCACAGCCAGGATGCGATCAAAGGGGGAGGGTGCGCCGCCGCGCTGAATGTGTCCCAGGATGATGGAGCGCACGTCGAAGAGGTTGCCCCCTTCTTCTTCCATGATGTGCTGGATAATGTTCACATCATAGGCCTGAGAGGCCGTTTCGTTGAGAATGATAACGGAAAGTCGGCGTCCGCTGGCAAAAGAGTCTCGCAGCGCATTGACCTGTTCGACAATTTGCTTCAACGAGATGCCCTCTTCGGGAATAAAAACATCTTCGGCGCCACTGGCCAATCCTGCGGCCACTGCCAGATAGCCGGAATGGTAGCCCATCACCTGCACGATGAAGGTACGTTTGTTGGCGCCGGCATTGTCTTTGATTTTATCGACTGCGCTGATGATGTTGTTCAGGGCGGTGTCGGCTCCCACCGAGAAATCGGTTCCAGGTAAATTGTTGTTGATGCTGGCGGGAACCAGCACGGTGGGGATGGCCAGGCTCGGAAAAGTGTGGGCATGGGCAGCCATGAGCCGGGCACTTTTGTAGGCGCTGGTTCCACCAATGAGCATGAGCGATGAAATCTGGTGCTTTTGCAAAACCTCGTCGAGTGCAGGAAGCTCCGCTTCATCTAAAATATGATAGCCTGAACCCAGTTCTGAGCCGCCCCGCGATTGCCAGCCCGAAACGTCCATCCAGCCCAGGGGACGGACTTGTCCGGCCAGTAGCCCTTCCAGGCCATATTCTGCTCCCAAAACCTGGTAGCCGCGGGTCAAAGCGATGCGCGTGGCTGTGCGTACCATGGCATTCATACCAGGTGCATCATGCCCGGTGGTAACAATCAAAAGATTGCCCCGCGTGGCTTTCGCCTGTGATTTGGGGGCTATCAATGTTTTGAAAAGTGTGAGTTGCTCGCCAAAACTTGCACCGCGCAAGGCCAATGCAGCTTGATAGGCTCCGGCATCCAACAGTCTGCCCACCGCCCCACTTTTCTCGATGACTTCGGATAAGGGGGTGGTTTGCTCACGATTTTGCCGCAGGCCCATAAGCACAGGTGGGGCGTCAAGCCCGTTAGCCACCAGATAAGTGACTGCCGCGGCTCCCAGCCGTGTGGCCAAGATGCGATCGAATGCGCTGGGAGCGCCGCCGCGCTGAATGTGCCCCAGCACAGTGACACGAGTTTCCCCCAGTTGCTTGCTGAGGATTTTTTTGACTGTGGAGGCCTCCAGCGGCAGCCCGTCGGTGTGGCGGGCCCCTTCAGCCATGATGACCAATGCGTGCTGCCGCCCGGCGTCCTGGCCCTGCTTTAAGGATGTAACCATGGTTTGATGCCAACTGGGCTCCAATTCCTGCTCGGGGATGAGTACCCACTGACTGCTGGTGGATAAAGCTCCGGCCAATGCTAAGTAGCCGCAATTCCGGCCCATCACCTCCATGACAAAGGTGCGCTGATGTGCTGCCGCGGTGCTGGTGAGCTGATCGCCCGCGGCAATGATGCGATGCAAGGCGGTGTCTACACCAATAGACATATCGCTGCCGTAAATATCGTTATCGATGGAGCCGGGCAGCCCAACAATGGCTAGTTGCTGCTTTTTGCGCCGATCCAGGGTTATCCAGCCCAGGTTGGCAGCTTCGACCAACAACTCGGGCCATTCCTTTTGCAAGATGAGTGCTCCGGTCAACGAGCCATCGCCACCAATGACCACTATGGCCTCGATGCCTTTTTCGTAAAGATGCCGGGCCGCTTGCAAACGCCCTTCACGTGTGCGAAAGCGCTGGCAACGGGCAGAGCCCAAAATGGTGCCGCCCCGCTGCAAGATGCCACCCACAGAACGCCAGGACATGGGAATGATGGCATCACCCCCCTCGACTGCGCCCAACCAACCGCGGCGAATGCCAAAGATGGTCAAATTGTTAAGCAGCGCTTGCCGCACCACCGCGCGTAGTGCGGCGTTCATGCCGGGCGCATCGCCGCCGCTGGTCATCACGGCGATGGTTTGAATGGCTCGTTTGGATGAAGTCATCGAAAGCTATCTCCCATGGTGATATTGGGTATGCGTGAAGATTTGGGGCGTTTTTCCCCTCCTGTCGTCTGCGCAGGTATGCCTTTTTTTGTGAAAACCTGTGAGAATCGGTGGATAAACAAAAAACGCCAGTGTCCAGTATTCTAGTTGAAGTTCGGGCCACTGGCAACTCCATAATCTTCGTCAAAATATGCAGGCACGTTTCAAGTTTCGAATGCACATCTACTTGGAAACAGGTAGCGCGTTAGATTTTGACGCAGGAACATGCTATACTTGGCAAAGAGCTTCAGTTAGCTCAAGATAATGCGATGTCCCGCTCAGAAACTCAATGGAGAGGATTCAATGAGCACAGAAAAAACCATGCGCGCCATCATCAAGCCGGAGGATTCGCCAGGATTGGTGATGCGAGAGGTTCCCGTTCCCCAGCCAGGCCCAAGAGAGGTTCTGGTCAAGATTGCGGCAACCTCTATCTGCGGTACCGATTTACACATTTTTAGATGGGACCCCTGGGCCCGCAGCCGTATCAAGCCTCCCATCATTGTGGGGCATGAATTCAGCGGTTATGTGGCAGCCGCAGGCAAGCTGGTACACGAGGTGAAAGAGGGGGATTTTGTTTCAGCAGAGAGCCATATCATTTGTCATACCTGCCCCGCCTGCCGCACCGGCAACGGGCATTTATGCCAAAACACGCAAATCATCGGCGTAGACCGGGATGGCTGCTGGGCCGATTACATTGTGATGCCCGCAGAAAACATGTGGCTGAATCCGCCCGGCATGTCGGAAGAAGTAGCCAGTCTGCAAGAGAATTTTGGCAATGCCGTGCATACTGGATTTTCTACAGACCTCACCGCCCGCCGGGTGCTGATAACCGGCTGCGGGCCAGTGGGCCTGATGACCATCATGGTGGCCAAAGCCGCGGGCGCTCATGCCATCTATGCCACCGATATTTCCAATTATCGGCTGGAAATGGCACGCAAACTGGGCGCAGACCTGGCTATCAACGTTTCGCAAGAGGATGCTGTCCGGCTGATTGCCGAAGATACCAACGGCGAGGGCGTAGATGTACTGCTGGAAATGTCGGGGGCACAACAGGCCGCGGAACTTGGCTTTCGGGCGCTGCGCCCGGGCGGCAAAGCCTCGCTGTTGGGGCTCTTTCCCTCTGATATCCCCTTTGACATGAACAATGGCGTCATCTTCAAAGGCGCTACCGTGCAGGGCATTGTCGGGCGTAAAATTTGGGGAACCTGGTTCCGCACCAAGGGCCTGCTTAGTCGCGGGCTGGTGGACCTTACGCAAATTATCACACATCGCTTTGCACTGGAACAGTTTGAAGAGGCGCTGCGAGTGATGCAAAGTGGCCAAAGTGGCAAAGTTGTAATGATTCCGCAATCCTAACAAGCCCCACACCTAAAAACAACTGGCACCCGCAGCAGCCAAATCGAAATACACCATGTCCAATCGACCTGCTCACAAAACAGGAGATGCTTACCATGACAGATAAATACACCTTCATCACCGCAGAACTGGCCCGACTCAGGGCCGAAAAACTGTTCATCAACATCCGCACCATGAACTCCCCTGCAGATGGCTGGATGGTGGTGGATGGCAAAAAGGTGCTAAATTTCTGCACCAACAATTATCTTGGCCTGGCCAATCATCCCCGCCTGAAAGCTGCTGCCAAAGCTGCGGTAGATGCGTGGGGCGTAGGGCCCGCGGCTGTGCGCACCATTGCCGGAACCACGCAACTGCACCGCGACTTGGAGCAACGCTTGGCCGCATTCAAGGGTGTCGAAGACGCGTTGTTCGTGCAATCAGGCTTCAATGCCAATCAAGCTGCGTTGCCGCCCTTGGTGGGCAAGGGCGATGTGATTTTTTCTGATCGGCTGAACCATGCCTCCATCATCGACGGAGCCCGGCTTTCTCGGGCCAAAATCATCGTTTACGAGCATGCCGACCCCGCAGACCTGGAAGCCAAAATCCGGGAGCATTTGCCCCATTACCGCCGCGGACTCATGGTTACCGATGGCGTTTTCAGCATGGATGGCGATGTGGCGCCTCTGGATGAGCTGTACGCGGTGGCACAAAAGTATGACGTGCTAACCATGGTGGATGATGCCCACGGCGAAGGGGTGCTGGGTCGCGGCGGGCGCGGCATCGTAGATCACTTTGACCTGCACGGCAAATTCGATGTTGAAATCGGCACCCTCTCTAAAGCCTTTGGTGTGGTGGGCGGTGTGATTGCCGGCAAAAAAATCATCGTGGATTACATCCGGCAAAAAGCCCGCCCCTTCCTCTTTTCCAGTGCGCCCACACCCGCAGACACAGCCGCTTGTCTGGCCGCGGTAGCCATTTTAGAAGAAAGTGATGAGCTGGTGGCCCGATTGTGGGAGAACGCCCGCTATCTACAAAAAGGCATGGCCGCACTGGGCTTTGATACCGGGCACAGCCAAACCCCCATCCTGCCCATCATGCTAGGCGACGTGGGCCTGACCAAGACATTCAGCCGCAAATTGTTCGAAAACGGCGTCTTTGCCATGGGCATCGGCTTCCCCACTGTGCCCCGGGGCCTGGCCCGCATCCGGGTGATGAACACCGCAGCACACACCAAAGCCGACCTGGACTTTGGCCTGGAAGTTTTTGCCAAAGTAGGCCGCGAACTCGGTGTCATTGACTAGCTCATGTTGCGCACCAACCGATGAACGCCTGATTCTAGAGCAAGTGGCTCGTTCTCTTACCGCAGCGACGAACATGGACGAAGATTGACGAAAAGAGGAAGGGGGACGAAGCGAACCATCGTCCCTATTCATCAATCTTCGTCTGATGAGTTGTAATCGTCTCCAATGTTAATTTCAAATTCATAGCATCAACCACTTAAAACCAAAGGAGCATTTTCAAATGTCTAAAGTCCCTCCAGATCGCAATCTTGCTTTTGAACTGGCCCGCGTGACCGAGGCCGCAGCACTGGCCGCAGGCCGCTGGGTCGGGCGCGGTGATAAAAACTCCGCTGATCAAGCAGCAGTAGATGCCATGCGCCTGGTACTGAATCGCATCGACATGGATGGTATCGTTGTCATTGGCGAGGGGGAGAAAGATGAAGCCCCCATGCTGTTCAATGGCGAAACACTGGGAACTGGCGAAGAACCCGCAGTAGACATCGCGGTAGACCCCATCGACGGCACCACCCTGACCGCCAAAGGCCTGCCCGGAGCCCTGGCCGTGGTGGCCCTGGCAGAACGAGACAGCATGTACAACCCCTCCAGCATCGTTTACATGAACAAAATTGCGGTGGGGCCCGAGGCCCGAGACATGATCGACATCAACTCCACCGTCGAGATGAACATTCGTCGCGTGGCCCGGGCCTTGCGCAAACAACCGCGCGATATCACCGTCATGGTGCTGGATCGCCCGCGCCACGCCGACTTGATTGCTGAAATTCGGGCCACCGGAGCCCGCATTCTGCTCATCACCGATGGCGATGTGGCTGGAGCCATTGCCACAGCACAGGAAGATTCGGGCGTGGATATGCTCATGGGCATTGGCGGCTCACCCGAAGCAGTTATCACCGCAGCCGCACTCAAGTGCATGGGGGGCGACATGCAGTGCAAGCTATGGCCCCGCAACGAAGCTGAACGTCAGGCCGCCATCGACGAAGGCCAAGATTTGGATCAGGTCCTCACCATCGATGATTTGGTGCGAGGAAACAATGTTTTCTTTGCAGCCACCGGCATCACCACCGGAGCCCTGTTGCGCGGCGTACGCTACTACGGCGGCGGCGCCAGCACCCAAAGCCTGGTCATGCGCTCCCGCTCAGGAACCATTCGCAAAATCAACTCCAACCACCGCCTGGAAAAACTGGGAGAATTCAGCGCCATCGATTATCTGTAAAACGTGATAGCTATCTGCGCAAAGACCTCGGAATAGAACCAGCTCCGAGGTCTTTGTGTCTTAGTGGTTTCTAGCCGGACAACCTTAGTCGTAACTAAATAAATGCACCTTTGAACCTCGAAAACTATTTTTTTGCAAACTGACTTTTCACGCCAAAAAAACTTGACATTTCTAACGCGATGCGTCATAATAAGAATATAACGCGATGCGTCACAGCTTCGCAACCCAATCCCCCCAAAAAATGCCACAGCTTGTGCTGTTTTTGCTCCCACACCCTTTTCTAAACAGGAGACCCACCATGATTCCTAACATCATCAAAGAAAACACCCAAAAAGTTATCGATAAAGTTGAAGAAACCTCCCAACCCGTGGTAAACCCCCTCTTCAAAGCTGCCCGCCGCCTGCTGTTGGCCAGCGTTGGCGCCGTGGTGCTAAGCAAAGAGGAAGCTGAAGCCCTGGTAGCCCGCTTGGTCGAAAAAGGTGAAATCACCGAAAAAGATGGCCGCAAATTGGTGGATGACCTGGTGGCCCGCACCAAAGAAGCCAGCCAAAGCAGCCTGGATCGTGTCAGCCAGACCACCAGCAAAACGGAAGACATGCTTACCAAACGCATCGAAGCTGTTCTCAACAGCATGAACATCCCCAGCAAACAAGATATCAGCCAGCTCACTAGCAAAATTGACGCCCTGGCCCGCAAAGTCACCTCGCTGGATAAAAAAGTCAGTGCATCCGCTCCCAAAACCACGACCAAAAAAGCCGCTGTCAAAAAAACGCCCGTCAAAAAAGCAGCTTAACGCCTCAGCTTTGACCACATCGCTTCCCAAGCTCCTTGAAACACCCTGGCTTTTTGTTGCCGGGGTGTTTCTTTTTGGTGGCATGTTTGGCATTCATCCCAACAATGAGTATCATTGACTCATCAGACTTTTGGTCTCTCGCACTTCTGAATGGTACTTATGCTATGCTTCTAGGTCTTGGCTATCTTCCCTCCAACACAGGCCCGCGCTTTTGGCAGCACTTTGACGCTGGTGAAATCCGTGAAGACATGGCCCGCATTGCGGACATGGGCTTCGACGCGGTACGCATTCCTCTTTTTTGGCATGATTTTCAGCCCGGCGCAGACCGCATTGCCCCCCGCATCTTTGATCGATTCGGCGATTTTTTGCAAATAGCCGCGGCGCATCAGCTAAAAGTGATGGCGGGCCTGTGGGCTGGCTTTTGGGATGGCGCACTGTGGTGGCCCGATTGGGGCGTCAATCCTGCTCCCCTGCCCCCGCATTGGCCCCTGCTGGTCAATGATGCCTGGATTTCGTGGGGACGGTTGCGGCATCCCTTTACCGATGCCCGCATGAAACAGGCCCGGGACCTGCTGCTCAAGGAGTTGGTGACCTACTACGCACCCCATCCGGCACTGCATGGCTGGGAACCACTGCCCGGTTTTGGACGACTTGCCGCGGCCAGCACGCCCGACGCCACCCGCGCCTGGCTGGATGAGACCCTGACAGCGCTGGATGCTGCTGCTCCCGGCGCCAAAGCCACATTTTTGCTGGCTTTCGATGCCTTGGAAAACGTCAACAGCATCGGGCCCGAAACCATTCTGGCGGCGGGCGGTCGACCAGCTCTGAGCATGGCCACCTTTGCCAGCGATCGCCGTCATCTCCCCCTGAGCATCCGCTGGCTCAGCTTTGCCCTGACACTCACGAAGGCGCTGGCCGGACAACCTTTGCCGCTCTACCTGGCCGGATTGCCCACCACCGCGCCCGGCCAGCGCTCGGTAGCCCGGGATGGCGTTTTTTACGCCAGCGAAGAGGAGGCTACCCAGCACCTGGCCCAAGTAATCACCCTGGCACAACAAGCGCAACTACCCGAACTCTGGCTCTGGCGCTGGGCCGATATTCCTGAAGAGCAGTGGCGGCGCCCCCCCTACGACCGACCCGGCTGGCGGCGTCATACCGGACTTTTGCGGGCCGATGGCAATGCCAAACAACTGGTGCAGGCCCTGAAAACCCCCGCATCATTGCCAGCGTTCACGCCGCCCGTCATCGATCTGGAAGCCTATCGCACCGACCCCTACCAATATCTCAATGCCCTGTGGCAAGCCTATCAATAACGCTGTAACGAAACGATGACTCAAGGAATTATCGCAGCAGGAAATGAAAAAACCGCGGCCGCGGGCGCCGAAATTTTGCGAGATGGTGGCAACGCAGTAGATGCTGCGGTCGCGGCAGCTTTTACCAGTTTTATTGCCGAGCCCACGCTGGTTTCACCGGGTGGCGGCGGCTTTGGTTTGGTCTTTATCCATGATGGCGGCCAGGCCCGACTCTACGACTTTTTTGTCAATGCACCGGGATTGGGATTGACACCCGAAACCAAACCTGATCCCGCAGATTTTTACAGCATCACCATCGACTACGGGCCCGCTACCCAGAGTTTTCATGTAGGACGCGCCAGCGTAGCCACGCCCGGACTCATCGCCGGCCTGTGCAAAATGCAGACCGAACTGGGACGCCTGCCTCTGCCCGTGGTGCTGCAACCAGCTATCCACGCGGCCCGCTATGGTCTGCCTTTGGGCCAATTTGGCGCAGTCACCGGCGAACTGCTGCGCGATATTTTCTCGGCAGACCCGCATCTGGCCCAGCTCATGGGCGCACCGGCTCACTTCCTGCATCCTGACCACCGCTACAAAAATGAAGCCCTGGCCGATACCCTGGAAGCTTTAGGTCGCGAAGGCCCCGATCTCTTCTACAAAGGAGCCATTGCTCGGGCCATCGTGCAAGATCAGCAAAAACATCGGGGCTTGCTCACCGCTCAAGATTTGGCCAGCTATCAAGTCATCGTGCGCAAGCCATTGCATCAGCGCTATCGTCAATACGAATTCTTCACCAATCCACCGCCATCGCGCGGGGGGGCACTCATCGCCTTCTCGCTGGCGCTGCTGCAAAATTATCCCCTGGCCAGGATGACCTTTGGCGAGTCGCAGCAATTAGCTCTGCTGGCCGAGGTCATGCGTCAAACCAATCTCGCCCGCCCCTTCTTTGATGCTTCGGGCGACGTACAGGCCTTCCTTTCCTCCGAACATCTGCAAAAACATGCGGCGCAACTGGCGCAGCGGCTGTCAGCAAACCCCAAAAATCATCCCTACGATGCACCTGCCCCCTTCGAACACAACAATACCAGCCACATCAGCGTGCTGGACGCCAATGGCAACCAGGTGGCTCTGACCACCACTGCGGGCGAAACCCCGGGCTTCATCGTGCCCGGAACCGGACTCATCCTCAACAACATCCTGGGCGAGGCCGATTTGCACCCCGAAGGTTTTCTAATGGGCACGCCGGGGCAACGCATTGGCAGCATGATGGCTCCCACTCTGGTTTTGCATGATGGCGAGCCTGTGCTGGCTGTGGGCTCCGGGGGGGCAAACCGCATCCGCTCAGCGATTTTGCAAGTGCTGCTCAACTATCTTGATTTTGGAATGCCCCTGCAAGCTGCGGTAGATGCACCTCGCATCCATTTCGAAGAAAATGCTGTTCAGATGGAGACTGGTTACGCGGCGGGCGCAGTTGAAAAAATGCGGCAATGGGGGTATGATGTAACGGTCTGGCCCACGCCGCACATGTTTTTCGGTGGGGCGCACTCAGTTGGGCGTACCACCTCCGGCGCATTTGAAGGCGCTGGCGATTTCCGTCGTGCCGGCGCAGTTGTGCAAGTGGCGTAAAGAAACATCACTTCCGACTGCTTTTTGCTCAAACGACGGTGTTCATGCCGTCGTTTTCTTTTTGACTGATGTTTGCATACCGCCCGCTCCCGATGACGTCAGTCTTATTCGAATTACGACCTTCTTTGTTACTACTAAGGTAGCCCGGCTAGAAACCACTAAGACAGGAAGCTACAAAGGCACAAAGAAAGAAAAAGTTTTGAAATGCTTGGTGTTCTTAGTGTCTTTGTGCCTTTGTGGTGATTGAAGTCGGGTACGTTAGTCGTTACCCTTCTTTTTTGTCCAGCATCGGCTTCCGCCAAGATAGAGAATAAAACAATGTCAACAGAATCTACCCAACTACAATACAACAAGGCAAGACAACGTTTTCACGATGCTCACATGCAGGCTTTTTACAGCGATTGGATTGGCCGCCTGTTGGGCAAAGAAAGTGATTTGATGAATTATGATGAGGTGCGCAAAATTTTGCAAGCCCAGGAGATGGGCGGACGTCCCAAGCTGGAAGAGGTGCCGCTGGAAAAAATTGTGGGCAGTGTGGGACGCTATCGTGATTTCAATGGCACTTTTTTACCCCGTAACGAGGCCCTGCTGGAGCGTTGGGCCCGAGTCGACGCGGCCCGCGAAGGGTTGGTGGGGCTGCCGCCGGTAGAATTGCTGAAGGTAGGTGATTTGTATTTTGTGCGCGATGGTAATCATCGTGTGTCGGTGGCCCGGGCCCATGATGAAAAAAGCATCGAAGCTTTTGTGACCCCGGTGGAAACCGCGGCCCCGGTGGAAGCCAAAACTGCCGATGAATTGCGGGAATGGCTCATCGAAACCAGCCGACGACAGTTTTTGCAGCGCACCGGCCTGGAGCGTTTTTACCCTGATGCCGACATCCGTCTTACCGAACCGGGTCGTTATCGGCATCTTTATGAACAAATTGCGGTGCATCGCTGGTACATGGGCGAAAAGAAAGGTGAAGAAATCCCGCACGATGAGGCGGCCAAAAGTTGGTATGAGAATGTTTACCTGCCACTGGCCCGAGAAATCGAAGAGAGCGACCTGCTCAGCGAATTTCCAGAACGCACCGTTACCGATATGTATTTGTGGCTGTGCAAGCATCGTGAAGAATTGCGTCGGGAATACGCGCTGAATCTGGATGAAAAAGCTGCTGTTTCTACTTTTGCCAGCGTTTACAGTGGAAAAATTCTTAATCGCATCCTCAAACGGGCCCGGCTCAAACTGGCTCGACTGGCTCGCGGCGATAAGGTCATCCTGGGCCTGCCCGATGACTCAGATGCCCGTCCTCCCCATTGACCCCGCAGCAGCAGATGCGCACTGGGTGATGCTATGAATGTTGAAAAGTAAGAGTTCATCGCTATTCAGAGCGCACCAAGGCACGAAGCCACAAAGGCACAAAGAAAGAAAAAGTTTTGAAATGCTTGGTGTTCTTTGTGCCTTTGTGATGATTGAAGTCGGGTACGTTAGTCGTTACGTTTCAAATGCGCAGCTACTTAGTTCCATGCCTATCAGTAAGAAGCTTTCTAAAATCTATGCCGAATCGTGGCTGGTTTTCTGGCATCATCTGCGCGGGCAGCATTGCCAGAGCTGCCAATTTTACGATGCCTTTTTGAGCAGCGGCGATGGTCAGGTGAGCAAACACCACCAATTCTGCCGCAATCCCCGAAGTACGCACGACAATCGCCCCATTCCCGCCCAGGCGTGGTGTCGACAATATCAGCGCAAAACGACCGGCAAATAAAGCGCCAACGGAAAATGCACCGTGCAGGCGCTGATTAGCTTGAAATCGCCCGCGGCCCCGGCATAACCATCCACGGCCACGTAATACTGTCCCGCGGGCAATCCTTGCTGCAAAAGATTTGCCTCGGCTCCTTGCAGGCAGGTGTCTGGATCAGCGCCAGGGAGCAGAAAAATGTCCAGGTCTTGCGTGGTATCGCTGGGAAAAACCTGCACATGCACATCGGTGTTGTCATAATCGAGGTCGATGCGATAAACTGCCTCAGGTCCGGTCTCGGGCCATTCTGGATGACAAGCTGCGTAGGTTTCTACATTGTTATCCCATTCACGGGTGTCGCCACTAATGCTGACATTGCAGGGTAGCGGCAACGCCTTTTCGATGGCCAGGCGTCCTGGCTCGGGCGTGGGCGTGACCGTGGGCGTGGGTGTGAGCGTGGGCGTAGAGGTGGGCACAGGCACATGCGTCTCGTACACAATCTCCAGCTTGGGCGCAATGTCCGGGCGCAAATCATAGCTCAGGGCGTCGAGATAATGGTTGACTTCGGTGGTATCGGTACTGCGGATGATAACGGCCAACGAATTTCCGGAATGCCATCCAGGCCGGTTCACAACCATCTGCAACACTTCTGCAATATCGGGTGACTGAAACCACGAAGCAGCAGGAGGTGACTCGGTGATAGTCCAGTCTACCAAAGCCGAAGTCAGAGGGCGCTGGCTGACCAGTGGTTGATCATCGGCAAAGGATTGCGCTGAATCGCTGTTTTCGGCCTGAATTTTAAGATGAACAGGCACATCCCGAGTCCAGCCGCCATAGTAAAGTGAGAGTTTGGCTTCGATGATGCGGGAATCAGGAGGAATGCTCACATGCTGAAAACGCAAGCCATTGATGTATTTGACATCTTTGGTGGCGCTGGTTCCCAGGCGGATGTAGTTCCAGCGATTGCGATTGTCGTTGGTATCCATGGGCACACTGGTGTCGTCATCCCATTGGCTAACCTGCAAGCTGATGTTGTTGACGATGGGCGTGGGGCTGGGTGTAAGATTTGGCGCCCAGCCCGCGGCTACTGCTTCGGGCCCGGAAAGTACGCCAAACGCGGCCAGAATCAAGATGGGTACGCTGAATAAAAGAAGTGTAGAAATAGCGAATCGTTTCATGGCAGGGCAACTTTAACTTTTACTTCGGCTTGGCCAGAATGGGAGGAGGTAGCAGAGTTACCTCTATCTTACTTCGCAGACAGGCAAAGGTCAACCTGCGAGCCATGGCGATGCACGGGCTCCCTTATCAGTTTAGCAGGTGAGTATGAAGAAATGATGAACGCAACGGTGGCTACACGTGACAAAGTTGTCATTTTGCGCCCCAAAAGATGGCATCCCAACTATTTATCGCAATCTTGCCGCCACGCCTGCCCCCGAAATGGAAGCAACAAAAGACTACGCCAAAAACCAAATCCCCAGCACAGGTGCATGAAAGGAAAGCTTAGCCAGATTCGGGTAAAACTGCGCCAGTTGTAACGTGAAGCCAGCTTTGCCGCCATCAAGGTAACACTCAGCACATAGGGCACAGCAAACAAGAGCAAAGGCCAATAGGTGATGGGCAGCAGTAGCACACCCACTACCAAACCCGCCGCCCACACTGCGGGCGCAAGATGCCGCGGTTGAATGGAATGGGGATGCTTGAGCCAGGTTCTTACTCGCCAGGAACCATATTTATGATACTGGCACGCCAATCCTTTTAGTGTGTCGCGGGCGATGTAGGTAATCTGCACGGTACGAGCCACCATCAGCTTGCCCCGATTTTTGCGCAAGCGGGTGTTCAGCTCATAATCTTCATTGGCAACAAACCGTTCATCCCAACCCCCGATTTGCCGCAGTTTTGCAGTGGGATAGGCCCCTAAAAAGAGCGTTTCACTTTCGCACGATGTATCGACGCGGCGATACGCAGGCCAGCCAGTGCCCAGCGAGCAACTTATTGCCAATGCAATGGGCCAGCTTTGCGGACTATCACCCACAACCACTTGCGCACCAGCTACCCCTGCCCAGGGCCCGCTTTGCAACGAAATCACACATTGCTCGATGTAATCAGGCGCAGGACGAGAACGGGCATCCAAACGCAAAAAGTAAGTACCCCGAGCCCGCTCCAATGCCAGATTCAAAGCGGTAGCGGCAATGCGCCCCGGATTGGAAATAACCTCAAAATCGAAGAAATCATCTGCCGCCGCGTTGGCAATAGCCACCGACTCATCCTCCGACAGGCCATCCATGACGATGACTTGCATTGCCTGAAGAGGCCAGGTTTGTGCCCGCACGGCCTCCAACAAACCAAGCAGTAATCGAGCCTCATTACGGATAGGAATGGCTATTGTGACCAATGGAAAATCTGACACTTTTTCGGGAGCTAACATAACTTGCACACTTCCAGATTACGTAACAAGAAAAATGGAGAAATCTACTTGTTATCAAATCCACTCAATGTTACAATCGACACATCGCCGCTCAGCTAATCTCTAACTGAATCTTACTATGCCTACCCAATTTTCTGCAAGTTGGCTTACCGAACTTGATAATCTTGAACAACAATGGCACTATGGCGATGCCTGCACCCAACAGAGCATCGATGAAGAGCTGCTTCGTTGGCGTCAGCGCCTGAATCGCCCGAGTGTCCCCAACGAAGAGTTTTTTGACATTGTGGATGAGCACGGAGCCTTGCTGGGACTCACCGCACCACGCTGGTTTGCCCATCTTACCGGACTCAGACACCGGGTGGTTCATGTGTTGCTGCGCACGCCGCAGGGGCTGCTGGTAACGCAAATGCGCTCGCACACCAAGGCAGAATGGCCCGATTTGCTGGATACCACGGTGGGCGGACATCTGAAAGCGGGCCAGGATTGGCAAGCCGGCGTTCTTGACGAGATTCATGAGGAGATTGGCCTTGCGCCCGACATGATGCCCCACTGGCTGGCAGAGCCGTGGCTGATTCCGGTTGGCGGGCCTGTTATGCGCAGCGGCAAAAGTCACTCAACACCCCCCATCCGCAATTGGCAGGTGAATCAGATTTACACGGGCACGCTGACCCCCTGGGGACTTGCACACATCCACTTTGCCGATGGCGAGCTGGATGGCATCTACTTGTGCGCTCCCGACGAAATCCAACGCCTGATTGAGGCCAGCTCTCAACGCCTGGCGCCAGGCCTGCGCAATGTTTTCCCCATTTGGCAAGCATTTGTGAATCGATGAAAGGAAGTCTGCGGCGCACACCGCTACCCGCGCATCCGCTGCGCCGAGATGACATTCAGCACATCCATCAGCAAATCCATAACGCGGGTCAATTGTTTGGTATCCCGCACTTCGAGGGTAAGAATAATCGAAGCGAAGGGAGAGTGGGTGTTGGATTTTGTGGTTGAGCCACGAATGTTAATCTTTTCTTGCGCCAGCACATTGGTAATATCGCGCAGCAGGCCGGGACGATTCCAGGCCTTGAGCAAGATAGTCACCGGATAAGTGGGTGTTTCGATGCCCCAATCAACCTTGATGACCCGTTCCGGCTCTGTTTGCACCCGATTCAGCATGTTGGGGCAGTCTTGACGATGGATGGTGATGCCGCGGCCGCGGGTGATGTAGCCGCTGATGGGCTCGCCAGGCAAGGGATGGCAACATTGGGCGAATCGCACCAACATGCCCTCGACCCCACGGATGCTGGCTGTTTCGTCAGTTTTTCGGGCCCGAGGTGGTGCGGGAATATCGGGCAAATCAGGTTCGACTTCGGTGCTGGCCGCCTGCTTGGCCTGCTGCTGTAAATCAATCAATTTGCTGGCGATACGGTCAGTAGAAAGATCACCATAGCCCAACGAGGCCAACATGTCATCGATGGATTCACAGGAAAGCGCTCGGGCAATTTCATCGTAGCCAATACGGATATTGAGCTGCTTGAGCAGACGTTCAAGACTTTGCCGACCGGCCAGGATATTTTGCTCGCGGTCTTGCTTGCGGAACCAACTTTTGATTTTGGAGCGGGCCCGCGATGTGCGCACATAGCCCAAATTGGCGTTCAGCCAATCACGGCTGGGCCCGCCTCGCTTGGTGGTGATAATCTCCACCCGGTCACGATTCTTCAGCTTGTAATTCAATTTGACCAGCTTACCATTGACTCGGGCGCCACGGCAGCGCTGCCCCACCTCGGTGTGAATGTGATAAGCAAAATCAATGGGCGTAGCACCCGCAGGCAGATTAATCAAATCGCCCTGCGGTGTAAACACATAAACCCGGTCACTAAACAAATCGGAGCGCAAATTTTCCACCATCTCGGTGGCATCACCGCGACCATCCTCTTCATATTGTACCAAGGCCCGCAGCCACGCCACTTTGTTGGCAAACTGATAATCATATTTGCCGCCCCCCTCTTTGTAGCGCCAATGCGCGGCCACCCCCTGCTCAGCCATGTTGTGCATGTCCCAGGTACGAATCTGCACCTCCATGTGCTTGCCCAAAGGCCCGATGACCGCTGTGTGCAACGATTGATAACCATTATCCTTGGGCCGGGCGATGTAATCATCAAATTCCCCGGGGATGGGCGTCCATTTGCTGTGAATAAGCCCCAAAACCGTGTAACAATCTTGCACCGAATCAACAATAATGCGAAAACCATGAACATCGTAAATCTTTTCAAAAGGCACACTTTTACGCTGCATCTTGGCCCAAATCGAATAAAGATGCTTGGGCCTGCCGCTCACATCCCCCTTGATGTTGGCCTGTTCCAATTCCCGGCGAATGGCCCGCTCGACCCGGTCTACAAATCGTACCCGCATGATGCGCCTTTGCGCCAGTGCTGCCTTGAGTTGCTGATAAACCTCGGGATGCAGATAACGGAAAGAAAGGTCTTCCAGCTCCCACTTGATGAGCCTCATACCCAGCCGATTGGCCACCGGCGCAAAAATTTCCAGTGTCTCTTTGGCAATGCGCTGACGCTTTTTGATGCTGGGATGCCCATCTAAAGTGCGCATGTTGTGCAACCTGTCTGCCAGCTTGATGACCAAAATCAGAGGATGTTCCACCGAGCTCATAAAAAGCTGACGCATATTTTCGGCCCACTCATCACGCCAGGCCGGACCGCGGCGCGGCGTGCCCGTAGCGGGATGGATAACTTTGCCATGTGCATCTGTGGGCTCCAACTCCTTGGCCGTTTGCTTGGTCAGTTTGGTGACACCCATCACCAACTTCATTACCTTGTGCCCAAACTGTGCCTCAATCTCTTCGCCGGTGTAGTTGCAATCCTCGACAACATCGTGCAGCAAACCAGCGGCAATGGTTTCCGCATCGGCGTGCAAATCGGCCAAAATATCGGCCACAGCCAAAGGATGCGTGATGTAATCGTCGCCCGAGCTGCGCTTTTGCCCCCGATGCAAACGCTCCGCGAGCACATAAGCCTGCTGTACCATCTCCATTTGTTCAGGAGACATGTATTTCAGCTTGGCCAATACCTGCTCGATGGTGGGCGAAATATACTTGGTCATGGTCAGCTCATCGTCGTCACAAAGCATCACGAAAGGCAATCAGCATCCAGAACGTGTTCGCGTCATTATAGCGTTTTTTGCAAAAAAACAGTAACTATTGCTATGACGATACTACTCTGTGCACTTTTGGCAACCACACGAATCGGACGACGATCGCCAGAGTTTCTATGCCGCCCGCGCTGCCGCTAAAAGTTCTTGCGCCGATTGCCGCCCAGAATCGCTCTCAGCGCCCAGCATGGCGGCCAGCTCGTCGACTCGTTCCTCGCCCTCAAGAATGCGAATCTGGCTAATGGTACGCTGGCCGGCAACCTGTTTGCTCACTTGCAGATGTTTATGACCATAAGCGGCAATTTGCGGCAAATGGGTAACACACAGCACTTGATGCTCGGCAGCCAGGGCCAGCAATTTCTGTCCCACGATAGCGCCTACGCGACCACCAATACCTTGATCGATTTCATCAAAAATCAGGGTAGGCGTGGCATCGGCCTGAGAAAGAACATTTTTCAGGGCCAGCATGAGTCGCGCGGTTTCACCACCCGAGGCCACCTTGGCCAGCGGACGCAAAGGTTCACCCGGATTGGCTGAGACTAAAAATTGGATTTGGTCGATGCCGGTGGCATCAAAAGCAAAACGCTCATCTCCCACATAGCAGCCGCTGTCATCCCGTTTTTGACGAATTTCCACCTTAAAGCGGGTTCCGGCCATGCGCAGCACAGCCAACTCGGTTTCGACAGCCTGGGCCAGGGTTGCGGATGCGCGGGTGCGAGCCCGCGATAGCGTCTGCGCCCGCTCACCGATGACGCGCAGGAGCTGCTCTTCTTGTGCTTCCAGAGCTTCGGTTCTGGTTTCGCTATCACTTAGCAGCGCCAGTTCGGCTCGGGCGCTTTCGCCAAAGGCCAGTACATCGGCGATGGTGTCGCCATATTTGCGCTGAAGCTGCGAGATGAGCGCCAAACGCTCTTCGATTTCGCGCAGCCGTTGCGGGTCATACTCCAGGCCAGAGCCATAATCGCTCACAGCGCGGGCCAAATCGCTCACGCCCTCGAAAAGGTCCTCGGCTTGGGCCAGCATCGGCGCTAAATCGGCATCCAGGCGCACCAATTTTTCAAGATGCACCATACTGTTACCCAAAACATCCAATGCCGAAAGACTTGTACCATCCCCTTCCGAAAGCAGCGCGGCCAGAACCGCGCTCTCGTGCATGAGAGCTTCGGCGTTGGCCAGACGGCTGCGCTCACTTTCCAGAGCTTCCTGCTCGTGGGGCATCAGGCCCGCTTCGTCGATTTCCTGCACTTGGTAGCGCAGCAAATCCAGACGACGAGCCAGTTCACGCGCGCTTTGCCGTAACTTGGCCAGTTCTGCCCGCACATCTCGCAAAACCCGAACCTCGCTGGCCAGCGCTTGTTGCTGCGTTTGCAACCCTGCAAATTGATCCAGCAAACGGCCATGCGTGCGCACATTCAGCAACGAAAGGTGTTGACCCTGCCCATGAATATCGACCAGATGTTGGCCAAGCTGGGCCAGCAGACTTTGAGCAACGGCCCGGCCATTGATGCGGGCCACGCTACGCCCGCCGCGGCGAATTTCCCGGGCCAGGATGACCTGTCCACTTTCATCGGCCAACTCATGAGCCAGCAGCCAAGCTTGCGCGGGCGAATCAGGGGCATCCAGTGCAAAGATGCCCTCGACCCGGGCCATGGATGCACCAGCCCGAACCATCTCCTGGCTGCTTTTGCCCCCCAGCAGCAGTTCGATGGCGTCGATGATGATTGATTTGCCTGCGCCCGTTTCGCCGGTAAAAACATTGAAACCGGCATGAAGCATTAGGTGCAAATCGTCGATAATAGCAAAATTACTGACATGGAGTTCAGAGAGCATGATGAATCGATTAGACGTTGAGGCGGGCGTAGAGTGCGCCTGCCGCGGTAAAAAGCGCCAGCCCGGCCACGAACATTCCACCGGAGAGCAGGCTGATGATGGTGGCGATGCCGATGGTCACAATACTGGCCCACAGGGCAAAATGTCGGGCCCGACGACGTTTCATGCTACGACGAACCATCTCGGCAACGCCTCCTCCCAAAGGCGGGCCCAAAAAGAAGGCAGCCAAAAATGAAAGAATGCCAAAACGCCCCAACAGCTTGACCAGAAAGAAGATGGCGACGCCCAGAAGGATGCCGCCCAGCACAGCCATCAGCAGGCCTTTGAATTGGTCGGCGGGGGTGGCGGTGTAGAATTTATCCTGCTGCTGACGCACACAGGCTTTGCAGCGCAGGCCCACAGGAGTACGCACCGCACAATCGGTGCAGATGGGCCGCCCACATTTGTTACAGCGCAGTCGCGTCTCTCGGCGGGGATGATTGTAGCAGTAGAGAATCTCGACCGCCGGCTTGGCCGCGGTGGTAGATTGTCCGGTAAGATTGGCCAGCGCGGCCCGGGCCTCATCGTGATAGGGCTGAATTTGCAGCACATGCTCAAGATGCTGCTGCTTTTCGTGACGATTGTTCACCAGAGGCAGCATATCCATGATGACAGCCACATCGTCGGGCGTTTGGGCCAGGATGCGCTGATAAAGCTGCCGAGCGCGAGCGACATCGCCGGTGGCAGCGGCAATTCGGGCCTGCTTTTTGAGATTAACGAGAGTCAGGTCATCCATTAGATTGTCCACTGCATACGGTCCATCATCGAGCTGTAGAAATAATCGCGGGGCCCAAGCCGGATGAAGCGGGCTTTATGGGGGCTAATCGCCACGACGATGCGATCACCATCCTCCAAATTCACGTAAAACTGCCCATCAGCCGTGAGAATGGCCCGATGATCGGTGCGTACCCGAAAAGAGATGCGAACATGAGGCGGCAAAACCAGCGGTCGGGCCAGACTCAGATGCGGGGCAATGGGAACCAGCACGATATTGGCCTGCTCGGGCGAAAGGATGGGGCCCCCCGCGGCCAGGGCATAGGCGGTAGAGCCGGTGGGCGTGCTGACGATGACGCCATCGGCCACGTAGGTGGTAAGATAAGAATCGTTGACTTCGGCAGAGATGCGCACAACCCGGGCCTGCCCGCCACGACTGACCACAACTTCGTTCAGCGCGTCCATGGCATCGCCCACTTTTTGGCCCTGACGCCACGTTTCGACCCGCAGCATCAGACGACGCTCTACCCAGTAATCTTGGGCCAGCACCCGTGTCAGCGCACTGCGCCAGCTATCGGGATTAACCTCGGCTAAAAAGCCCAGTCGCCCCAAATTGACACCCAAAATAGGGACGCGGTAAGAAGCAGCCAGGCGTGCGGTGCGGAGCAATGTGCCATCACCCCCCAATGCAATGAGTAAATCCAATGAAGGCAATTGCCGGATGATGGGGGCTTCGTTCCAACTGGAATCATGCCACACTGTCAGCCCCTGCGCCCGCAGCCATTCGACCATCTCGGCGCCCAGGGTTTCGGAGACAGGAATTTTGGGATGGGTGAGCAAACCAAGCTTCATCAGAGATTCGCCGCGGACAGTTCAGCAAATTGCGTAAATTTCTCATCAAAGAAGAGTTCGATAGAGCCGGTGGGCCCGTGCCGATGCTTGGCAATCATAATTTCGGCGGTATTTCCTTTCTCGCTCTCCTTGTTGTATTTGATGTCGCGGTAGATGAACATGACCAGGTCGGCATCCTGCTCAATGCTGCCCGATTCCCGCAAGTCGCTAAGCTGCGGATGTTTATCCTGCCGGTTTTCGACCTGACGACTAAGCTGCGAAAGGGCAATGACCGGCACTTTGAGTTCCCGGGCCAATTGCTTCATGGTTCGCGAGATGAAACTAATCTCTTGCACACGATTTTCGTTACGTTTGCCGCCGTGCATAAGCTGCATGTAGTCGATGATAATCATATCCAGGCCATGCTCGGCATAAAGACGACGAGCCTTGGTGCGCAGTTCGAAGGGGCTCAGCGCGGCAGTATCATCAATGTAGATGCGACAGGTGCGCAGGGTCTCAGCCGCGCGTTCCAGCCGATTCCACTCTTCCTGCCCCATAATTTTGCCCAACCGCAACCGATGCGAATCGATGCGGGCCTCTTGCGAGAGTAAACGCTGCACAAGCTGCTCTCGGCTCATCTCCAGACTAAACAGCGCTACCTGCGCCTGATAGCGTTTGCTGGCATTGAGTGCGATATTCAAAGCAAAGCTGGTTTTGCCCATGCCAGGTCGGGCGGCCAGGATGATGAGATCTGATTTTTGGAAGCCGCCCAGCATGATATCGAGATATTTGAACCCCGCGGGGACGCCGGAAATTTCCTCGCTGCGCTCGAAAAGGGCCCGAATCTCATCCATCACCCGGGGCACAACATCGTTGATGGAGACCAGGTCTTGCTCGAGCCGCCGTTCGGCAATGGCAAAGATGAGTTTTTCCGCTTCGTTGACTACTTCGCCCACCTCTTGCGAGTCATCGTAGGCTTTGCGGGCGATATCGCCAGCCACGCTGATGAGTTGACGCAGCGTGGCTTTTTCTTGCACGATCTGCGCGTACTGAAAGGCGTTGATAGCGGTGGGAACGGCGTTGACCAGCGAGGTGATGTAGCCGCGCCCGCCCACTTCTTCCAGCTTGTCCCGACGTTCCAATTCTTCGGTGACGGTAACAAAGTCGACCGGCTCACCTTGATCGTAAAGCACCCGGATGGCGTCATAGATTTCGCCATGTCGGGCCAGATAAAAATCTTCGGGCGCGACCATGTTGGCCACATGGCTAATCACATCGGGGTCGATGAGCAGGGAGCCCAGCATGGCTTCTTCTGCTTCGATGTTGTGGGGGATAGATTTGTCGGGGCCGGGGGTCATGGCAGGTTAAGTAGATGCGCAATGGAAACTTGAGAGAGATACTTTGTTACTACTGAGGTAGCCCGGCTAGAAACCACGAAGCCACAAAGGCACGAAGAAAAGAAAAAGCTTTGAAATGCTTGGTGTTCTTGGTGTCTTTGCGCCTTTGTGGTGATTGAAGTCGGGTACGTTAGTCGTTACGGTACTTTTATAGTTTGACGAGCGGCGAAAATGGATTCGATACCCTTGCAACCACAGATGTTGGTTTAGCTTTGGCTCAGATCATCCAGATTCAGGCCCTCGATGAAGTCGGCAAAAGCGCCCAGGTCTTCGATTTCAATATCAGTCTCTTTTCCAGAGATCTCTTCCTGGCCCGTTTCAGCCAGGATGCTGGCGGTAATGTCCTCTTCGGGCATGCGTCCCACTGCATCCAACACCGCTTCATCAACATAGATGGGAACGCCGGCGCGCACGGCCAGGGCAATAGCGTCGCTGGGACGGGCGTCGAGTCCAATCTTGAGCCCTTGCCGATGCAGTATGATTTCGGCAAAGTAGATATCATCTTTAAGTTCTTTGATGACCACAGACTCGATCGTTGCATCCAGGGTGGTTAGGGCGTTGAGTAGCAAATCGTGGGTGAGTGGGCGCTCAACTTTGATATTTTGTAATTTGAGGGTGATGGCATCAGCTTCGGGCGCGCCAATCCAGATGGGAAGATAGCGCCGGGAATCAATCTCCCGCAGCACCACAACCCGATTTTGTGTCATTAAGCTAATGCGTACGCTGTCGATACGAACTTCAATCATCATAACCGCTCCTTCCGAATGGATGGTAGGGATGATGAAATTATATGCTCCGGGGGGCTATTCGGTCAAGCTGCCACCAGTCAAGGTCTTGTGCAACGAC
>CAZMDD010000067.1:0-10305 GCA_964565065.1 uncultured Caldilineales bacterium
TGCTCCAGGAAGCGGACGTCGTTGCTGAAGAAGTAGCGGATGTCATCCACGCCGTGTAGCAGCATGGCGATGCGCTCCGGGCCCATGCCGAACGCGTAGCCCGAGTAGATGTCGGGGTCGTAGCCGCCATTGCGCAGCACATTGGGATGCACCATGCCACAACCTAAAATCTCCAGCCAGCCGGTGTATTTGCACACCCGACAACCCTTGCCTCCGCACAGGATGCAATCGACATCGACTTCGGCGCTGGGCTCGGTGAAGGGGAAGTGCGAGGCCCGGAAGCGCAACTGTCGTCCCTGGCCAAAAAGCTGGTCTACAAAAGCTTGCAGCGTGCCCTTGAGGTCGGCAAAGGTGATGTTTTTGCCCACGGCCAGGCCCTCGATTTGATGGAACATCATCTCGGAGCGGGCGGAAATTTGCTCGTAGCGATAACATTTGCCGGGCAGAATCAGGCGGATGGGCTCAGGCGCGTAGTCACGCATGGCCCGAATCTGGCCGGGCGTGGTGTGGGTGCGCAGGATGACATCGGGTACAGTGGTGTGGAAGGTGTCCTGCATGTCGCGGGCAGGATGGCCTTTGGGGAAGTTGACCAACTGGAAGTTGTATTCGTCGGTTTCCACATCTCGCCCGGTGTAAATCTCGAAACCCATGTGGGCAAAGATGCGGCTAATCTCGCGCATGGTGGCGCTGGAAGGATGCAGCCGCCCGATGTGCGGTCTGCGCCCGGGCAGGGTGGGGTCGAAGCCCTGCACCTGCAGTTCGGCAGCCACCGCTTTCTCTTTCAGAGCTTGTTGGCGGGCCTCGAAAGCAGCCTGCACAGCCTGTTTGAGTTGATTGACAGCCTGGCCGTAGGCCGCGCGTTCTTCGCGGGGCAGTCCGCCGATTTTTTTGACTGCGGCGGGAACCAGTCCCTTGCGCCCCAGCCATTTGATGCGCCAGGTCTCCAGTTGCCCGGCATTTCGGGCATCGGCCAGTTCGGCCTCGGCCTGGTGATGAAGTTGATGGAGTTCTTGTAGCTCGGACATAATTTTACCTTCGGTGAGGGTTGATGGGGTCATGGTGAACAGTGAACTAAAAAACAAAAAGCGCCCCGTCCGCTCAGGGACGAAGCGCTTATGATGCGTTCCGCGGTGCCACCCTGTTTCCTTGCCTGGCAAGGCTCTCAGTTTCGTCGGGAGGAGGTAAAGATTAGTGAGACGCTCAAAAGTCAATAATCAGCAGTCTTTTCACTTCTCCGAACGATGGACGAGGTAACGGTTGTCTGCCGGATTCGACTACCAGGCCCGGGCGGACCCTTCACCGAATCAGCTCGGGAGGGAACTTGGGCGGGATTCTGCGCAGAAGGGCTTGCAGCCTCGACCCTTCCTCTCTGGGCGTTTCGGCCCGCTTACTTTTCTCCGTCATCGCTTTTGGTGGACGTATGAAGTTTTGTGAGAGCATTATCGGGCGTTGGGCTCGAAATGTCAAGTTGATGTGAGCGTTTCTTGAGTGTAACTATCCAGGTCGCAACAGTCAAGCCTGCGTGGTCAATCAGAGAACTGAATCGTTGCTTTTGAGATATCACAACCTTTTGATGATGAAAAGGCGCGTTGAGACCATGTCGCTACAAAATGATTTTCAAATCGGGCGAGCTCTTGATTTTTTGCATGCTAACCTGGGCGGCCAGGTTGCGGGCCAGTGTACGGAAGTCTTCGGCAATGGGAGATTCAGGATCGGCCGCTACCACGGGCGCACCGGTATCGCCCCCTTCGCGAACTTGCTGCACCAGGGGCAGACGGCCCAAGAAGGGCACCTTCAAGTCAGCCGCGGCCCGTTCTGCGCCGCCATAGCCGAAGATTTCGTAGCGTTTGCCGGTATCGGGCGCAATGAAGTAAGCCATGTTTTCGATGACGCCCAAGATGGGGACATTAAGTTGCTGGAAGGCAGCCAGCCCGCGGCGGGCGTCGGCCAGGGCCACATCTTGCGGGGTCGAGACCACCACACCGCCAGTCAGCGGCACCGATTGCGTCAGCGAGAGCTGGGCATCACCTGTGCCCGGAGGCATATCCACAATCATGTAATCCACTGGCTGCCAATTCACATCGCTAAACATCTGACGAATGGCTGAATGCAGCATGGGCCCGCGCCACAACGCGGCCTGGCCCGGCTTGAGCATGAAGCCCATCGACATAACCTGCACGCCATAAGCCTGGGCGGGGTTCAGCTTTTGACCGCTGGGCGCGGGCATGACGCTGACGCCGAACATTTGCGGCACATTGGGTCCATAAATATCAGCATCCAAAATGCCTACGCTGGCACCCATTTGCGCCAGAGCAATGGCCAAATTGACCGAAACCGTGGTCTTGCCCACACCACCTTTGCCACTGGCCACGGCAATGATATTTTTGATGGGCAATTGCAAGCGTCCGAAAATGCGATCATCAGCCGAAACATTGGCATCCAGCTTGACATTGACCTTTTCGACGCCCGGCACTTGCAGCACCGCATTGCGCACATCATTTTCGATTTTGCCTTTCAGCGGGCAAGCGGGCGTGGTCAAAATAATCACGACGCCAACCTGGCCGCCATTGATTTCAATATCCCCGACCATGTTCAGGGTGACCAAATCTTTGTGCAACTCTGGGTCCATCACGGTGCCCAGAGCAGCCAGAATCAGCTCTTTGGTGGGTTTTACACTCATAAAATAGAAATCCTTGTTGATGAGACTTGTTGAAACAGAGTTTATTGGTAACGACTAACGTACCTGACTGCAATCACCACAAAGACACTAAGAACACCAACAAAACTTTTTCTTTCTTTGTGCCTTTGAGGCTTCGTGTCTTAGTGGTTTCTAGCCGGGCTACCTTAGTAGTAACTTTGGAACGGTTGTTACTTTTTTCTTCGTGGCTTTTGTTGTGTGAAAGAGGGTGATTTTATCATGTGACGCCATTCAACAGTACAAATTTGTGCCACACATGTAAGATTGCCGGGACAGGGAAAAAGTTACTTGCACCTTTACGCCGCACCACCCAGCGCGTCCAGCATCAAGCGAGCTACTCGCCGCCCGATTTCCACCGCAAAATTCGAGCCTCGATCCCACGGATAAACCTGGCTCATGCTGGCAAAATAAAGGCCGGGCAAAGGGGTTTGCAGCGCTGGAATGTTCTGTGAATGGTTGACCGGGGGCACAGGCTGGGCATACCGGGTGCGGAAGAGCCAGACATCCTTGACCCACTCGGGCCGATAATCGGGATTAAAGCGACTAAGTGCCGGCAGAAAAATCTCGGCCAACGCCTCTTTACTCATCTCAAAATAGGGATGCTCCGGAGGCAGATAATCTCCCATGTAGATGAGCGTATCGCCGCCGTAGTGCGCCGCGGGCAGAAAATTGGTATGCTCTACCAGCGCCAGGCAGGGAAATCCGGCATCTTTGGGCAAATTGTACCAGTAATAATCGCCTAATTTTTGTTTGAGGCTAATGACCATGACCACCGCACCCATCGATTTAAGTGCCCGCAACTGCTCCAAATAAGCCTCCGGGAGCTGCGGCGTCATTTCCGCCATCTGCTGCGGTGAGCTGGTGACCAAAACTGCATCAAAGGCCTCGGTTCCGGTCTCGGTTCGCACCTGCCAGCGCGGGGCAGTACCGGCGTTGGCGGTTTGGTGGATTTGCTGCACACTGGTTTCCAAGCGAATGTCTACCCCGCGCGCTGTCAGCTCCCGGGCGAAACGGTCGAAAAAGGCCTGGAAGCCTCCCCGAAAAGTTCCCAGTCTGGTCGTGCGGGTTTTCAATCGGGCCCATAGCCAGGCCATGTTCACAACATCCAAATTCTCTTCGCCAAATTTTCCCACTAGCAGCGGGCGCCACAACGATTCATAAACCCGCGAGCCCACCCATTTGCGCATCCACGCATCTGCTGTGACCTTTTCCAGTGGACGCCACAAGGGTGTCAGGCGCAAATACAAGCCTACCGCGCCAAATCGGGCCACATCCCACAACGGAAAATGCTTGAGCGTGAACTTGGCCGCCTCGACGATGGAATCCAGGGGCTGGAATTTCCCATCGGTGTAGACCACTGTCCAGGGGCGAGGGAAGAGAACATCTTCACGCCATCCCAGCTCCTCGATGAGTCCCAGCATGTGCTTATCGGACTGAAACCAGTGGTGGTAAAATTTTTCAAGACTCCAATCCCAATGCGGGGCCTTAAAGCCAGAGGCGATGCCGCCAGTTTGCGGCATTTTTTCGTAAACAGTTACCTGGTGGCCTGCGTTGGTCAAATCATAAGCGGCGGAAAGCCCGGCAAAGCCAGCGCCGATAATGGCAATTTTGCTCATAAGCTGTGTTAAGTAGTTAATGGTATGAACTCAAGTAGTTGATGATATGAATTTGAAATGTAGCAGTTCACCGCTATCCAGAGCGCACCTCCAAGGGCACAAAGGCACCGAGGCACGAAAAAAAAGGGTAGGAAATGTGAATCGTTACTCGTCAAAATCAAAATATGAGCCCGCAGGATGCAGGGGAGACGGCATCCTGACGGGCCCATGAAGAGGTGCCGGTCATCAACCTGTTAAATGTCCGGCTGCAGTTCTTCTGCTACTAACGGGATATCCAGGATACCTTTTGGTGGGGGAGCTTCGCCGGCCAGATGTGCCAGTAGTTCGGCCCGGGTCTGCTCATAAAGCGCAATCAATCCTTCATCCTCTCCCTTGAATTGCATCACACCCTGGGTCGAGCATGTTTGGCAACCGCGCATAAATTTGTAGCTGCCACTGTAGCATTTAAGGCAATTGTTAATGCGAATCATCATCAGGATGAAGGCCAGCGCATCCGGGTCGGTTTCAGGAAGTTTCGATACCCGGTCGATGAGCTCGGCCCAGCGTTCGCCACGCAGATTGCGCAATTTGGGGGTGACAGTAAAGGGGAAGAGAATTTCGGCTTTGGGATACATGGTGAAAAGGAATGAGCGGTGTGAGATGGGAGAAGCGGCATCGCGCCTGCGGGCATGATGCGCCCGCCCGCGAATTTTGGCCTACGTCAGGTGTTTTTGTGCTTCGCCCCTGTCCTCTGGCTAATTTCAGGGTAACGACTAATGTACCCGACTTCAATCACCACAAAGGCGCAAAGACACCAAGAACAGCAAGCATTTCAAAGCTTTTTCTTTTCTTCGTGCCTTTGTGGCTTCGTGTCTTCGTGGTTTCTAGCCGGGCTACCTTAGTAGTAACATTTCAGGACAAAAGATAAGAGTCTTCGGGCTCCAGCACAATGCACCCGGCATCGGTTTCATCTAGCACGCGCTGCTGGAAGCGGTTGACATCGGAGTTGATGAAGCCCCAGGTGTTGTAGTGGATGGGAAGTACCAGTTTGGGCTGGATGAAGGTAATTGCTTTGATGGCATCATCCTGTCCCATGGTGAAGTTATCGCCAATGGGCAAAATGGCCAAGTCGACGTTTTCATCAGCCAATAATTTCATATCATACGTCAGTGCAGTGTCACCGGCAAAATAAATGGTTTTGCCATTGTTTAGTTTGAGCAGATAGCCGCCCGGGTTGCCGCCATAGCTGCCATCGGGCAACGAAGAGCCGTGATGAGCGATGGTTAGCTTGCAATAGCCAAAGGGGAAGGTGTTGCCGCCGCCAATGTGCAGTGGATGTATTTTTTCGTCTTCGACGCCCTGATTGCCCAGCCAGGTGGCAATCTCGAAATTGGCGATGACTGTTGCGCCGGTGCGCTGGGCAATGGCCACAGCGTCGCCTACGTGGTCGCCATGTCCGTGTGTGATGAGAATGAAGTCTGCATCCACTTCGTCGGGCCCGATTTGCGCTTGCGGATTATCGGTGAAGAAGGGGTCGATAAGGATGTGGTAGCCATCACTTTCGATGCCGATGTTGGCATGACCATGAAAGGTTACTTTGACAGGGTTTTCAGCCATGAGTGCCTCCAGTTGTTGGATTTGAATCAGATGCCATAGACTCAGGTGCAATGTCCCCTTGAATCGAGGGGTTTATGACTTGTTTTGTGCTACTCAGAGCAACAGATGCGTCGTTATGATTATTATACACCATGGAAGCAAGAAGCCGGGCCCGTGCTCATGGCGCAGGCTCGGCTTCCTGGAATTTCTTAGATAAGAGCATGGTTGCGAAATGCTCAGAGGAGAGTTACGATTCTTTTGCCTTGGCCGCGGCTGCTTTTCGGGCTTTGGCTTCGGCGGCTTTTTTGGCCCGGGCCCGTTTGCGTTCCTCTTTGATGCGCTTGGCCTCTTGCTCTGCTTCCCATGCTTGCGGATAGAGGGCCGCATAGTAGCTGCTGGGAACTGAAAGCTCTTCGAGATCCATAACCAAACTGGGGAACCGATCGTAAACGGCCAGCTCGTAATCATGGTTCATCTTGATGGAGTCAAAGGGGCAGAATTCGGCGCAGAGTCCGCAGCTCATGCAGACACTGGCATCAACAAAGAATTCTTTGGGCTGCGGAATCGGTTTGCCAGCCTTGGTCTGGTCTCGCACAATCCAGATACATTGCGAAGGGCAAACTTTGCTACAAATGCCGCAGGCGGTGCAGCGCTGTTTGCCTGTATCCTCTTCGTAAACCAGCATGGGAATAAAGCGGAAGTTTTCAGGTAGTTGCCGCTTTTCTTCGGGATACTGGATGGTGAACAGGCCCTTACTTTCGGGCGGCTGCTGCAAAACTTTGCCCGCGGGGGTTTCGATTGCGTTGATGTAGCGGGTCGGAACCCGTTTCATATCATCGGTATAGGTGGCGATGGTACGCTTAATGGTAATAGTCAGGCCACGGATAATGCCACTTCCAAACATAGAATAGCGTCCTGTGAGTAAATAAATGTCAGTTAACGGTCAGTTTCGCCGAGTACGATGTCGATAGCGCCGAGGATGATGATGAGGTCGGCGACTTTGTAGCCAATGGACATGTGTTCCAGCGCATTGATGTTGATGTAAGAGGGGGCCCGAACGTGATAGCGCCAGGGATTGTCGCTGCCGTCCGAAACGACATAGAATCCCAGCTCACCTTTGGGGGCCTCAACCGCCGCGTAAGCGTCACCTTTGGGAACTTTAAAGACGTAAGCGGGCTTTTTGTTCATGATGGGCCCTTGCGGTATTTGTTTCAGGGCCTGCTGCAAGATTTTGATAGATTCACGGACTTCGCCCAGGCGCACCATGTAGCGGGCGTACACATCGCAGCCGTCATGGGTGACAATGTTCCAGTCGAAGCGATCGTAAATGCTGTAGGGGCGGGCCTTGCGCAAATCGTAGGGAACACCTGAGCCACGAAGCATCGGGCCCGACATGCTGGTGGCAATGGCATCCTCAGCCGAAAGATGGCCGACGCCAATGGTGCGTTCCAGTAAGATTTCGCTTTCGGTGAGATAGCGATCAAATTCATCTACCTTGGCGGGCAAGCGATTAAAGACCAGCTCGGTGGCTGTTTTTAGCCAGCCTTCGCTGACATCGCGGCGCACGCCACCAAAGCGCATATAGTTGCACATCATGCGGCTGCCCGAAACATCCTCGAACAGGTCAAGAATCAGTTCACGTTCTTCGATGGTGTAGAGGGCGGGGGTGTAGAATGCGCCCAAATCGTTAAGCAAAAAGCCAATCGTCCACAAATGGTTCTGCACCCGGGTAAGCTCGGCCATGATGACCCGCAGATACTCGGCTCGCTCCGGCGGCACAGCTTTGGCTCCCAACATTTTTTCTACAGCCAGCACATAGCCAAAGTTGTTGGACATGCTGGAAAGGTAGTCTAATCGGTCGGTGAAGGGGATGTTCATCAACCAGGTGTTGCGTTCGCCGATTTTTTCGTGGTTGCGATGCAAATAGCCCATTTCTGGCTCCAGCCCCACTACCGTTTCACCATCCAGCGCTGCAATCATGCGAAAAACGCCGTGCGTGGAGGGATGCTGCGGGCCCATGTTGACCACAATGGTTTCGGTTTCCATGTGTGTGTCACCTTCGGCCACCGGCGCTTTGTGGATTTTGGGCATGGGTTGTGCGGGGGGAACAAAGGTGTTGGGATCCCAGCCCTGGGGATAATTGACGTTGTCGCCCCACGGGGCCCGATCTTCGCTCCAGCGATAGTTGCCCTCGGGCCAACGGCTTTTAAAGGGTTTATGCTCAGCTTCGTAATAAGCTTCTTTCCAATCTTTGCGCATGGGATGCCCCTGGAAGCCTTCCCACAGCAAGATGCGGCGTAGACGGGGGTGTCCGGTGAATTTGATGCCGAACAGATCCCAGGCCTCACGCTCTTGCAAATCGGCACCGGGCCACACCAAAATCACGCTGGGAAGCTCAGGGTTATCTTCGGGCAGGCGTACTTTGAGCACAATGCCATCGCCCCCCTTCTTGGTGTCGAAAAGGTGATACACCACTTCGTAGCGATCATCGGCGCTGCGACCCGCGTAGCCAAGATAGTCAACTGCCTGTAATGATGAGAGGTAGTCGAAGCCTGCCTCGTTGCGCAGGAACAGGGCAAAGTCAATAAGTTTTTCTCGATTAACCAGGATGCCCGACTCATCAGAATCCAGCACCGCACCGGGGACAGCCTCGGCATAGGGATAAGTGTTGATAGCGACGCTTTCTTCAGTCATTAGTTCTTCTCCTCTGCGCCGGTTTGGGCCGCCAGTGTATACTGCCGGATTTCTTCCGCGCGTTCGGGATCAAAAATATCGGGCCCCAGTTGCGGAATCGCAATGGTTTTGGGGGTTGTTTTGCGATACCAGGGCACTGTTTTGATGGATTGTCCGGCAATTTTCTCCTGTAATTTCATCAAGCCATAGAGCAAAGCTTCGGGCGTAGGAGGGCAGCCGGGCACGTAGACATCCACCGGGATGATTTTATCCACGCCCGAAACCACGTTGTAGCCATCTTTGAAAGGTCCGCCGCTGGTGGCGCAGGCGCCCATGGCCAGCACATATCGCGGTTCAGCCATCTGGTTATAAAGCCGAGCGATGGTGGGAGCCATTTTCTTGGTCACAGTGCCCGAAACCATCATCAAATCAGCCTGACGCGGTGATGGCCGCATGACTTCCATCCCGAACCGGGAAATGTCATAGCGGCCAGCAGCAGTGCTAATCATTTCGATGGCGCAACAGGCGAGACCGAAAAACATGGGCCACAAGCTATTTTTGCGGCTCCAGTTGTACAAGAAATCAACGGTCGTCAAAAAGACGTTATTTTTGACTTCTTCAGGAACTTGATTGTCGTTTGCCATACCCTTGTTTATTCCTTTTTTTTGACAGTAACCATACAAACGAAATGGTATCGTTACCTTTGAGATTGGATGCGGGGCGCTGGAAAAGTGGCGACCGTGCAGCCTATTCGGCAATCACGCTATCATAGCGCAATGCCTTAGGACAGCGCCTTTTATGACGCAGGCAGAGAGATTATAACAGCCTACGAAGAATCGTGTCAAGGTGATGTAAGCTACAGTTCGACAGTGGTCAAAACTCTGGGGAAAGATTTTTTCATTCTGTCTTGCGATGCGTTGATCGATGCTCCGCATCATCCCATACCAAACACATTCCTTCAGCCTTACAGTAGAAAATGTTGCGCATCCATTGCCTTTTCTTTTATACTAGTAGCTGGCAATAAAGGTCTTAGCCAATAATTCTGTCCATCTCTATCTTTATTTCTCTCAATAGATTAGGAGGAGAAACCCAATGCGCAAGTCACTCTTGTATAGTTTGATTGCCCTGCTGCTCATTAGCGTTTTCGCGCTGAGTGCTTGTGGCGGCAAAAAAGATACCCCCGCTCCGGCAGAAGAAAAACCTGCTGCCGAGGCTCCCAAAGCTGAAGAACCTGCCAAAGAAGCCCCTAAAACCGAAGTGAAAGACTTCAAGGTTGGCCTGGTAACCGATGTGGGTCGTATCAATGACCGCAGTTTCAACCAGTCGGCCTGGGAAGGCGTTAAAGTCGCTGCCGAACAACTGGGCCTTGATGAGAAGTCGATTAAATACATCGAGACCAAAGATACCAAAGACTACGCAGATAACATGAACCAGTTCATCGAGAATGGTTACAATGTTATCGTAACCGTGGGCTTTGGCATGGGCGATGCTACGCATGAAGCAGCATTGGCCAATCCCGACATCTTCTTCATCGGTGTCGATCAATTCCAGGCCGAGGCGCTGCCCAACTATGCCGGGCTCATCTTCCCCGAGGATAAAGCAGGTTACATGGCTGGTGTGCTGGCTGCTTCCCTCTCCAAGACGGGAACCATCGGCGCCGTGCTGGGCACCGACCTGGTTCCACCGGTAGTTGCTTTTAAAGAGGGCTACGAAGCGGGCGCCAAAGCGACCAATCCCGACATC
>CAZMDD010000068.1:0-35800 GCA_964565065.1 uncultured Caldilineales bacterium
TGTTTTACCGGGCGGATTACGAATCCGCCCTGGGGAGCTCCTACTCAGTCAATTGTAGTTTGACGGAAATCCTCTTGTGGCCGTGGCCTTTACCATCGAGCAAACTCGGACTCTCCAGGCGCTTTGCGCCAGCGGTCGACCTCCGTCGACCGTCTCTGGTTGGTGAAGGAACGGCGTAGGCCGTCCGTTGGCCAGAGGCCTATAGAGACCGACTTCAGTCGGCCTGTCGGGCCGACCGTCGCCTTCTTCCCTCAAAGCAGACTTGACTCAGTACTCCGCTTCGGAGCCGGATTCGCAATCCGGCGAGTTTTACAATGCCTGCCCCAATTTCGAAACGCCCCCTCATCGAGGGCATGTTAGAAGCGTCGTTTGCACCGACGCGCTATTTTTCCCCATCCCCATTACTCCAGTGCTACCCTACTGCTCCGGGCCCGAAGGTGTCCAGTGCACCCAGCCCTGGGCCCGGGCGTCCTGCTCGCGGCAGAACCAAAAATCGGCCTGCTGCGTAGCATAAATGGCATCGCCAGGCAGCACATAGAGCTTGTATCCATCCAGCCGGGCCCGATAGGCCTTGACTTTGCAGCCAGCTTTGGCTTGCCGACAACCATGCGTGCAGGGAATTGGTGTGGGCGTAGGTGTGGGCAAAAGCTTCCCCGAAATCGTCATCTTATCAGAAATCAGAAGTTGCTGCCCCGGCACCAGTGCATCGGGCTCAGTTAATTCATTGACTTCGATGAGTCGCTCTACTGTGGTGTCGAATTTTTTAGCAATGTCCCACAGCGTGTCGCCCTGTTGTACCTGATAAAAGGTGCGCCGGTCAGGCGTGGGAGTGGGAGATGGCTGTGGCGCGGGTATCTCGGGCGGGCTTAGCACCTGATTGCTACACGCTGCCAGCACCCACAACAGCAGCCATGCAGCCAATAGCCTGAATTTCATGGAACTGCTCCCTGTGCGGCCAAATCACGGGCCTCCAGCAGCGCGGTGTCAACAAGTTGTCGTGGCGGCAAAAGCGCCAGTGGTTGCACCAATTTTTTATTGCGGGGCGCGGTGTCGCAGCTTGCCAAATCTTGCACGGTACGCCCGAAACGCCGCCGCATCCAATCTCGGGCCTGCGTGGCTTCGTGGGCATCTTCCGGCAGCGCCAGAAAATAGGTCTCGGCCTGAGCATCGGATGCGCCGGCTGGCAGGCAGTAGCCACGTTCGCGGCTTGCAGGCGGCAGCGATGGCGCATCGATGGCAAAAACTTCTTCCTGCATCTTGGGACAATTGGGAGTGAATTTTCCCGGCATCCAAACGCAGACCGGGCGTGTTACCACGTTTTCGGGCAGCGCAAAACCTTGGGGCAACGCGCTAGACTCATATCCCAAAGCGTTGTGCCACTGCGGATGCGCCCATACGCTTTCCATGATGTCGTGCCAGATGGGGCCCGCGGTGTAAACGCCAATGGCATTGCGCATGGGTTTGCTGTTGCTGTTGCCTGTCCACACGCCCACAGCGAGATACGAAGTGAATCCCACCGTCAGATTATCGCGCCAGCCATCGGTGGTGCCAGTTTTTGCAGCGGTTATCTGGCTGGTATCCAGCGGTGAAGGATGCGGGAACATCATCTTGCGGGTGCGGGCATCGCTGAGCACGCTGGCAAGCTGATAGGCGGCCACCGGCGAGATAGCCGGGCGCTGCTCAGTGGCGGGCGCTGCTCGATACACCTCCTGGCCCGCACCATCCTTCAGCCACAAAATGGGGTGCACCGGGATGTGTTGTCCCTGATTGGCTATGGTGGCAAAGGCACTGGTTAGCTCCAGCAAAGGCACTTCGTAGCCGCCCACAGCCAACGAAAGCCCATAGGTCGAGGCTGGTTGTCGCCACGCCCGAATTCCCAGGGCCTCGGCGGTTTCCAACATGGCAGGAATGCCAATCTGGTTCAACAACTTGACCGCGGGCACATTCAGCGAGTTGGAAAGCGCCGCGCGCAGCCGCAAAACGCCATAATAGCGCCGGGTGATGTTGGTGGGCACGTAGCGTTGCCGCCCCGATAATTTGTAGCTCACCGGCAGATCCCAAATGACCGAAGCCGGACTCCATCCCCGCTGAAAGGCCGCAGCATAAAGTATTGGTTTGATGGAAGAGCCGGGCTGCCGGGGCTCTAACGTCATATTCACCTGACCATCGATGCGATCATCATTGAAATCGACACTGCCCACCATGGCTAGAATGCCGCCGGTATCGGGGCGCAGCATGGCAACCGCAGCATTGTTGAAATGATGCTTTTCGCCCATCGCCATCACCTGCGCCCGGGCGATGCGCTCCGCCATGTTCTGATACCGCAAATCCAGTGATGTGTGAACCTGATAGCCTTCATGCACGCCCCGAGTCCCAAAGCGCTCAATCAGAATCGCTTTGATGTATTCGACAAAATGTGGCGCCAGATTTACGGGCCGCTGGTGTGGATGAAAAACAACCTTCTGCGCCCGAAGCTGTTCAGCTTTCCCGGCATCGAGACTTCCGGTTTCCACCATGCGTTGCAGCACCACCTGTTGGCGTTGCAGTGCCGATTGGGGATGCAAAAGTGGATCGTATTGCACGGGCGCTTGCGGCAATCCTGCCAGCAATGCGCATTCTGCCGGACTGAGCGCCTGCAACGGCTTATCGAAATAAACCTCGGCCGCGGCTGCCACCCCGTAGGCCCGATGTCCGTAGTACGCCATGTTCAAATACATGGCCAAAATTTCATCTTTGCTGTAATAGCGTTCCAGGCTAATGGCAAGCTGCGCTTCTTTGAATTTGCGCTCCATAGTTTGCTGATAGCGCTCAGAGGGTGGCATAAACAGTATTCGGGCCAGTTGCTGGGTGATGGTGCTGCCCCCGGAGACAATCGTTTCGGATTGCGAATTTTGCCAAGCCGCCCGGGCAATGGCGCGATAATCGAGGCCATTGTGCCAATAGAAGCGTTGATCTTCGGTGGCAATGGTGGCCCGAATCAGAAAATCGGGAATTTCGTCCAGCCCCACAATGCTTCGTCGCCCCAAATCGTCGATGTCGGCCAGCAACACCCCCTGGCGGTCATAGATGCGCGTCGTTTGAAAAGGCGTCTCGCCACTAATCCAGGTAATCAGTTGCAACACTCGCGCCGCGTCCGGCTTGGATGCAGGTGCAGCATGCCCCCAGGCTGTGTTGGCTGAAAAACTGCTCCAAAGCAAGCCAAACACCATCACCACACGCCAAAGGGTGCGCAGTCTGACGGGGGAATGTCCAGGTTTTGCCATGATTTGCTCTGCCGTTGTAGGAGGGGAACCTTCTTTTTAATTCAGACGCTGGCAATTGCGAAAAGATACGGTGTCGTGCCGGAAAAGATGGGAGATGAGAGCGGAGCTTGGCGGGCCTGGTGTAATCACCTCCAATGTGCAACTTTTACAGCACATCAGGCATTCATATCATCCCCCACTTAAGTAGATGCACATTTGAAACTTGAGAAAGGCGCCTGCATATCGCGCCAGCGGCGAAGATGGCAACCACAGATGGCACAGATTTTTTTGATGGTTTCATTCCATTTGTAACTACTAACGTACCCGACTTCAATCACCACAAAGGCGCAAAGACACTAAGAACACCAACCATTTCAAAGCTTTTTCTTTTCTTTGTGCCTTGGCGCCCTTGTGCTCTTGGTGGTGCACTCAGGATGGCAATGAGCCGTCACACTTCAGCATTCATAGCTTTTCAACGCCTAAGACGCTAGGCTGCCCTGGAGCGGCCGCGTCTAAAAAAGAGTTGTTAGTTTCAAAAAAAGAATTTGCGCTTTTGAAACAAGAGGAGTAAAATGCTCCCATCATGGCTCTCTATGTCGACACTCTCACCCAGGCGGAACGCGATGAACTGAAAACCCTCGCCAACGGCACCGATACCATTCTGGCCCGTTGGGCACAAATCGTGCTGCTCTCTGCCAGCGGTATCGGTGTGCCCAAAATTGCCGACACCCTGAGCATTTCATCAGCGACGGTGCGGGCCCGTATCAAGGCTTTTAATGCCATGCGCATGGATGCGCTGGTGCGGGGAAGTTCGCCCGGGCGCCCGCAAACCATCTCGCCATCGCTGGGTGACAAATTTGCAGCGCTCATGCGCGAACGCGAACCCCGGGACTTTGGCTGGGCCAACACCGGCTGGACGCTGGACATGCTGGTAAAAGTGGCGACGCTGGAAGGATGGGTTGAGAGCATCAGCCGCGAAGGGGTTAGATTGGCGCTACGAAAGAGCAAGCATTCTTATCGCAAGCTCAAACATTGGCGCAAAAACAAAAAGAAGGCCGCCGCATTAATTGATGCAGGCAAGGCCAACTAAATGCAACCGCACATTATCTCACATAATTTGTAACGACTAACGTACCCGACTTCAGTCACCACAAAGGCACTAAGACCCTAAGAACACCAAGCATTTCAAAACTTTTTCTTTCTTTGTGCCTTTGTGGCTTCGTATCTTAGTGGTTTCTAGCCGGGCTACCTTAGTCGTAACCATAATTTAATTGCCAAAAGGAGTCATTTTTATGCCTAAGCAGCATCCCAAAAAGAAAAAAGACGGCTTGCAATGGAAGGTAGATGAAGTCGTTCAGCGCATCAATTGGGCGCAAGAAGAAGACTACTATTACTACCAGCAATCCGTTCACAAAATCGACGGTGCCTGGGTAGAAACCGACGAAGGTCGTAAGCTGATGTTTGCCACCTACAGCTACATCGGCTTGATGCAGCATCCAGAAATCGAAAAAGCCGCCATCGAAGCAATCAACCGCTACGGCACAGGAACCCATGGCGTGCGCTTGCTGGGCGGCACGCTGGATTTGCATCTGGAGCTGGAAAAGACCATCGCCCGTTTTCATGGACGTGAGGATGCCATTGTCTACTCCAGCGGCTATGTGACCAATCTTGCCACCATTTCTACCCTCATCGGCAAGGGCGATTGGGTTATCTCCGATAAATGGAATCATGCCAGCATTGTGGATGGCTGCCAATTGGCCCGTGGCAACTTCGTGCGATTCAAACACAACGATATGGCCGATCTTGAACGCCGCCTGAAGCGTGCGCCCGACGATGTGGGCAAGCTGGTGGTAGCTGATGCCGTGTTCAGCATGGATGGTGACATCTTCCCCCTGCCCGAAGCTGTTGCGCTGTGCGAAAAATACAATGCCCGCCTAATGATTGACGAAGCGCACAGCCTGGGGGTGCTGGGCAAAACCGGGCACGGCATCGAAGAACATTTCAATATGCCCGGGTCCATCGACATCAAAATGGGCACCCTGAGCAAAACCGTGCCCGGCGTGGGGGGCTACGTGACCGCCGATGCCGAACTCATCACCTTCCTCAAACACACCGCCCGCGGCTTCATCTTCTCGGCGGCATTGCCTCCGGCAGTGGCAGCGGCCTGCAAAGCCAGTTTTGAAATCATCGAAAAAGAAGGGGTCGAGCGCAACAAAATCCTCACCCGCAATGTCACCTACTTCCTGGAAGGCTTGAAAGCGCGCGGCTTTGACACAGGCGTCAGTGTCACCCCCATTGTGCCCATTATGACCTATGATGATGAACGGGCGCTGAAGATGACCCGTTATTGCCAAAACCATGGCGTCTTTGTATTGCCGGTGCTTTCGCCCGCGGTTCCTCCGGGCAAGAGTCGTTTGCGGGCCAACGTGACTGCGGCTCACACCCTCGAAGACATTGCCTTTGCTCTGGATGTTTTCGAAGCAGCCGGCAAGGAAGCAGGCGTCATCTAGACCGCATGCCCCGGAAAATACCACCTCCGGGGCATTTTTCTCATTTTGCGAACCACCATGAACCGATCGATTGATTCACTGCTGCTCTTTGTGCTGCTCCTGGCCCGCATCATGCTCAACAAATTTGCCGAGGCCAATTTGTATGAACATTTCCAAAATGTAACCACCAGCCCCACGCTGGGAAAACTGCTGCCCTCGGGCGCAGCAGAGCGATTCGGCCCATGGTACGGCGACCCCATCTTCCTTTTGTTAGCGGCCAGCAGCCTGTTCGCGTTTTTGCTCTACCTGTTGGCAGATCTGTTTTCCCGGGAGTTGGGAGCTAAAAAGGCGCTGAAAACCAAGTATTTGCTCCTCATAATCATAATTCTGACCACGGTCATTTTTCCAGCACTGGAAATGACCCAATTACGGCACGAAAACCTGCCGCAGTCGTACAGCCACGATGGCGGCGTAATTCAGACCGAAGCCGCCATCGATTTCTTCCTGGCAGGCAAGAATCCGTACATCGAGGATTACCGAAACACGCCCATGGCGGTGTGGGGATTCGAGAAATTCCGCACTGCGCTGGATCATTATCCCTACTTGCCCGCCAGCTTCATCCTTTCGACCCCGGTCAGGATGCTGGCCCGGGCCACCCTGGGCTGGTACGACCAGCGCTTCACCTATCTGCTGCTCTTTGTGCTGATGCTGGCACTGGTAGCGGGGCTCACCCAAAATCGCCCGCAAGACAAACTGGGGCTTACCATGCTCCTGGGGCTAAACCCCATCATGGGGCTGGATGTAATTTTCGGCCAAAATGATGTCATGGTGCTGACATGGCTCATCCTCAGCGCCTGGTTTCTGGCCCGAAAACGATGGCTGGCCAGCAGCATCCTTTTTGGCATCGCTGCCGCCACCAAGCCCACCGCCTGGTTCCTGGCCCCTTTCTGGGCACTGGCCCTGCTGGAACAACCCCGGCTTTCTTGGACGACGTTGCTGACCGGCGCCACAATCAGGCGTCTGCTCAAACGGATTGCGCCAGCGCTGGGCATCTTCCTCATCTTCGTTCTGCCCTACCTGCTGTGGTCACCCCAGGCATTTTTCGATGATGTGTGGCGCTGGGCCGCAGGAAGCGCCGAAACACACTATCAGATTTGGGGATTAGGCTTTGCCAATTTTGTGCTGGCCTGGAGTCATCTGCCCGATCGATTTGCCACCTGGCCATTCTGGCTGCCCGAGATGCTGGTAGCGGGCCCACTGCTGATTGTTCTCCTGCTGAAACAACTTAAAACCAACAGCATTGCCACCTGGTTTTGGCACGGAGCCCTTTTATTGCTAGGCTTCGCCTATTTTTCGCGATTTCTTAATGAAAACTACCTGGGATTTTTACTGGGATTGCTGGCCGTGGGGTATTTCGGGCCAGGCGCAGAACAGTAGCCTCTCCGGGGCATCTTGAGGGGGCTGGGGAAAAGGCCCACCGTCGATGGCGAAACATGCAGTTATCAACAAAGCTTCGGGGATGCCTGTTGATAACTTCGCGAAATGTGGATAACCCTGTGGATAAACAGCGGAAATGTTGCCCAAAACGCCTGAATAACCTGCAAAATCCTGTTAATTGCTGTGGCATTCTTTGGGGAAACTTAATTTGCCCCATGCGTAGGCTATTTTGGCACCGGCGCCCCAGCATTAGTAGGCGCGAAAAATGGAGCTACTAGCCCTTGAAACGCCATCTCGAAAAGTGCGAAAAAGGGCAAAAGTTATCCAATTTTGTCCCAAACAATCCCCGATAACAATCCACTGAACCATAACAACATTCTACGTACATCTAGGGGCCCGCTTGCCCCAAAAAACCAGATGTAGCAAGCAATTTGCGGATAGCCATCTTATCCACAAATCCACAAGCCCTACGACTACGACTAGATACATTATAAACAAAATTTTTATTACCCTCATTTACCTACCCCCCTCCCCCCTCTCCAACAGCACAAACGTCTTGCCAATACCCCCGCCCCCGATGTTTATGTTGGTGTTCATCGGGGGCGGGGAATAGGCTAACGGGTTATGACCGGCAGATAAAGTCGCACCACTACAGGCGTGGGCGTAGGTAATGCGCCTGGTGGCAATGTGTACTCAAAATAAATCTCGGGCAGGCAATCGGGATTGCGGTGCTGACTGCTGGCCAGCGAGTAACTAATTTGAGCGCCCGCATCCCCTCGCAGCACCCAACCGTAGTTTTGAGCCCGACCATTGGCAAAGTCGTTGATGTCGGTCGTGATGTCGAACCAAGTGGCATTGCGGTCGCCGCAACTGCCGTCAGTTGAACTTTTGGCCAGGGATTGTTCGTCGGTGGCGGTTTGCGCCTGGTCTTGCGGGCCTTTGGCCCCTGCTGTTTGCCAGGATGCGCCATTGGCCGCCTGCTGCCAGGTGGTTTGCTGCTCAACCCAGGGGCGTAAAAGCCGGTAAATTTTGGCTGTCATGGGATAACTATCGGCCACGGTGTACAGGCCCAGGTATGAGAGCGACACTTCGGCATTGGCGGGCACAGCTTCGCTGATATCGAAGCGCACCAGCGGCGACTCAACGCCGGCAGTGCGAATGTGCATAATCTCGAGATTGTAGTAGGAGCGGTCAGCATCCCATTCATTGATGAAGGTGTCGTTGATGCGGGGATCGTGGCGCGCCACTTTGATGAGCTTGGAAATGGGAACCAACTCCAGCAAGCCGTAATCAGCCTGAATGCCAGAGGTGGAAGCACCTTGCCAGCTCATAGCTGTCTCAAAACTGCTGCCACCATCGACATCGATTAAGCCGTAATTGAAATGCAGCTTTTGCTTGGCTGTAAAATTGCCGCCCAGAGCTGCCGCCGGGATTGCCAGCTCGAGCTGATAACCGGTGGCTGTTTGCTGCCCTGCACTCAGGATGCTGGCGCCGGCAGCGCTGGTGGTGTGCAGCGTGCCATCCGGGCTAATGCTCAGCGTTAAATCTTCAGCGGTACGTTGGCCATCGCCCGGCACATCAAAGGCCAGGGTCACGCCGTCGCCGGGGCTTAGGTGCTCATCTTGCACCACAACCCCCACGAACAGGTGATCTTGCCACCAACGCATTCTAAAACTGGCGCTCAGGTCGGCATCGTTGGCCGGAAAATCCCCCTGGACGCTATCGGCAGAGCCGTTGTTGAGGGTGGTACTTTCTTCATCACTCCATTCGCTCAGGTCGCCATCGATGGTGAGTTGTCCGGTGGCCAGCCCTTTTTGCGTCGGCTGATTGCGATCGAACTGGAAGAAGGTCAGTGTTCCGAAGTTCTCAGGGGTGTCGCTGAGACTGGCGCCAGCCCAGAAAAGCTGTGAAGTGTAGGCACTGCTGCCCGGTGCAGCATCGTACAAGGCGATGTTGACGCCCATTTTGCGCAGGTGTTGCAGGGCATCGCCCAGGGCTTGGCCCGGAATAAAGGCTTCGATGGTGTAGGAGGTGTTGGTGCTGCTAATGGCGTAGCTTGCGGCGGGCATGGGCGCGCCATCCAGTTGAGCTGTGCCATCGGCCCCGAACAGCAGAACATGATCATCTTCGCCGCCGCTGCCATCTTGCTGGCCATCAAGGGCGATGCCCAGTTTGTCCACCACATCGCCCGATGTGGTAAGCGTGGCATCTGTAACGACGATGCCCAGGTAAAGACCGCTGTCATCCCAGCGCAGACGGATGTTGGCATCCAGGTCTTGGGGCGTGGGGGTTGCCCCCACCAAGGTGTCAACATCATCGCTGTTGATGTGCCGGGCGTTGAGCGTGCTCCACTCATCCAGGTTGCCATCTATCTGGTTCAGGCCCTGGGCATTGGCGTTCAGGCGGCGATCCGGTTCGCTGTAGCGGACGATGTCGCCGCCCCAGCCTGCGGCATAGGCCAGGTTGCGACTGAAAACATCCAGGCCATACAGATGATTTTCAGTTTTCGAGTCCTGCTTTGTCCAGGTGGTGCCGCGATCTTCGGTGAAGAGGATTTCGCCATCGTAGCCGACCACCCAGCCCGCTTCTTCGTTGACCATTTCGATTTTTTGCAAACGGGGAACGTTTTCATCCAACAGCAGGGGGCGCCAACCATCGCGGTCATTAACGGCGTCGGGATTGAAGAGGATGAGGGCTTGCAGGCAGGGGCCATCCACCGATGATTGCACGGTGCAGCCTGCCAGCCAGGCGTAGTCCAGCTCGCCATCGCCGTTGGCGTCCAGGGCATCGGCACCAGAGTTGTAGAAGAGATGGTAGCTGTTATCATTTTGCCAGCGTTGGATGTAGTAGCCCTTCCAGTGCCGCCCGGCATCGGTGGTGTAATCGAAGAGTGGTTTTTTGGTAGAAACGACGCCTTGCCATGAGTTGATCATGTCCAAATCCATGTGGGTTCGAGAGGCGCCATTATCGTAGGAGCCTTTCCAGTGGATACCATCTTCGATGTAGTAGTTGTAGTTGCGACTGACGCTGATGCCTGACTGCTCAGAGGTCATCACAATGTCGTAGAGCGATTTTCCCCAGCCGGGCACTGTTTCACGCGTCCAGGTTTCGCCGCCATCGGTGGTGTGCAGCAGCATCTCTTCGCGGCCTACGGCCCGGCAATCATTGGGGTTGCCGGGAGCGCAGTCGATGGCATGAAATATCTTGCCGCGAATATCGGTTCCTTCGGGAATGATGTTGCTGTTGCCGGTGATTTCGGTGTGGATTTCACGCCATGAGTAGCCCCCATCCCGGGTCTTCAGTATTTGCAAATCCTGGCCTACTGCGTAGGCATCTTGTTCGGTTATTGCGGTGATGTTGTAGAACCAGGGATAGAGCCCCACGATGAGCGCTTTCCAGCGACTGCCACCATCTTGCGAGCGCCACACGAACCAACTGGGCTTGTCGGGCGGTTTGCCCCAGTTTCCCCGACTTTCGGTCATCACCGAGCCGCCAACCCAGATGTGATCTGTATCGGCCAGGGCCATGGCGTAAAGATGGTAGCCTTCGTCGCCGCGGTTGCTACGCCACGATTGGCCGCCATTGCTGGTTTTGGCAATGCGCCCGTTGGGCCCCACGGCCCAGCCGACCACATCCTGGCCCGGGCTCATCTCGATGCGGGAGATGACGAAGCCGAGGTTGGCGCGTACTTGCCAGGTGCTGCCTTGATCCTGGCTGAAATAAACGCGGCCATCGCTGCCCGCCAACCAGACTTTGTCTCCGGCAATGTGCAGGTCTTTTAGATTGCCGGTGGGCAGGGCCACGCCTGTTTTGGATTGCCAGGTTTGGCCGCCATCGGCAGTAAGCAAGATGACGCCGTTGTCGCCGGCAGCTACGCCATGTTCGCCATCGGCAAACATTTTGATGGCATTCAGATCTGTGGTGATGTTGGTGGTGGCAGTTTGCCAGGTGCTGCCGCCATCTTGCGTGCGCATAATGCGTCCCTGTGCGCCCGCGAGCCAGCTCCAGCCGCTGCCAGCCGAGAAGATGTCGTGGATGTTTACGGTGCTTCCTGTGTCGATGCGCTCCCAGGTTTTGCCAACATCCTGCGATTTTAGCACGAGCCCGTTATCGCCCGCTGCCCAAAGGGTGTTGGCTGATGCGCTGAGTGCGTGCAGGTCGATGCCGTCGACCGGGGCTTCGTAGTGCCAGTATGTGCCGCCATCCACCGAGATGAGAATCATCCCGTCGGTTCCTACGCCGATGAGGGTGTTTTCATCCAGTGCCTGAAAGTCGTTGATTGTGGCTTCGGAACGCCAGACGCGCTGCCAGCTTCCTTTGCTACCTGCTGGTGACTGGGCATGGTTCGGGCCGGGCAATGCTGCGGCCTGGCTGCCGAATCCCGCTGTTAGCAGCACGATGCTTAGGAGTAGGGTTGCCAGAATGCTCCAGGTGTAACGTTTCATAGGGTTGTCTCCTGAATTTTGAATTGCTTGTGCGAGTGTTCGAGTCATGCCAGGCTGTAGCTGCAAGGCGCGGCTTTGCGTGACTGAACTTGGCGAGAGGGGACTGAGGCCGTATAGTAGCAAACCCCCGGCGCTTCGACAACTTCTGTCCAATGGTCTCTGTTCCTGAAGATGAAGCTTTTGTCATGCTTTAGGTTGTGCTGTGTTTCGCCGTCATCGGACGTGCGTCCTCAATATGCCCCTTTGCCCCGCAGCACCACGCTGATTGTTTTGATGAGAATTTGGATATCGAGCAGGGGAGAGTAGTGGCTGATGTAGTAAAGATCATCCTCGGTGTGCATGTGCATCGGTTTATCGCTGCGGCCATGAATTTGCCACCAGCCGGTAATGCCCGGCTGTACGGCAAAGCGCTTGTGCTGCCATGATTCGTAATCCTTTACAATGAATGGTAGCTCAGGCCTGGGGCCCACCATGCTCATATCCCCTTTGATGACGTTGAAAAGCTGTGGCAGCTCATCCAGGCTGGTGCGACGAATAAATCGCCCTACTCGGGTGATGCGCGGGTCATTTTTGTGTTTGTGCAAAATTTTGCCATCTTCGGTGCGGGTGATGACCTGCGCCATCAGTTTGTCGGCATCTTGCACCATGGAGCGGAATTTGTAAACGGTAAAGAGGTTGCCGTTTTCGCCCACCCGTTTTTGTTTGAGGATGGCCGGGCCCTTGGAATCCAGGCGAATGGCTACGGCGATGATAAGCATTACTGGCCAGAGAATCAGCAAGCTGCCTCCGGCAATGAGTAAATCGAAGATGCGCTTGATTACGCGATCCAGTCCGCTGATGACCGGTTCTTTCAGGCCCATCACCGGAATGCCATCCCAGTCTTCCATGGTCACCCGAAAGAATGCCAAATCCAGCACATCGGGCACCATGAAGACGCGGGTGGGGCGTTCGTATAATTGCAGAACGATTTCTTTGAGGACCTCGTGGGCGCTGAGGGGCAGGGCAAAAACCACATGATTGATGAATTGCTCTTCGACAATGCGGATGGTGCTGGTCAGTGGCCCGAGAACAGGAGCATCTTCGAAGTATTGCCCGATTTTTTCGGCATTGTCATCCACGTAGCCTGCCAGGTGTAGGCCGGTCCAGGTTTGCGCCTGAATTTTCTGTGCCACCGCCCGCCCGATGCTGCCTGCGCCAATAATCAGAACCCGCTTTGGGCTCAGCTCTCGGGCCCCGGCCCAGCGCAGTGCCAGCCGCATAACCCAGCGATACCCCAGCAAAAAGGCAAAGTCGGCCATGATGAAGTAAATGAACATCAGGCGGGGCGTATTGCGATAAGAAAGATACAGCGCACCGGCAAACACAAAGGCCGATAAGCTAATAGCCAGCGTGAGCATGCGAAATTCGTCTCGGGCCCGAAGTGTGGCCCGGGCATCGTAAACGCGCAGCAAAAAGAATACCAGCGTCCAAATAATTCCCACAGTGATGTACAGGCCCGGATCGGTGAAAATATCCTGGCTGGTAAGCGCCACCCCAAAACGCCAATGCACACGTGCCTGAAGCGCCACAAAAAGCGCCAGCAATGTCAAAGCGACATCGCTAAGATAGGCGAAAATGATGTAGTTGGCGTCCTCCTCTCGTCGTAGCATGGTTTTGGTTAGGATGGGGTGAGTTGGTGGGCTCTGGTGAGATGTTGGGTCTATTGTAATCCTTTATTTCCAAAAGATGAAATTTGGTCAAACTGGCTGGGATTGGCGTCATGTGCGAGCTGGGGGCTGTGATAAAATGGGGAGGCAAACTTTCAAATTTTTCATCAGCACCCTGTTTGATGACAGTTTTTCAAGGATAGCACGTTATGCCAGATAAGCACCTTTTGCCCAAACCTGCCTGCGCTTCCTACTCGGAGATGACCGAAATTGTCTTGCCCTCGCACACCAACCCGCTGGGGACAGCGTTTGGTGGTCAGGTGATGGCATGGATCGATATTTGTGCGGGCATTGCGGCTCAGCGTCATGCCCGGCAAGTGGTGGTTACTGCCAGCATGGATGATTTGCACTTTCGAGCGCCCATTTATCAGGGAGAGTTTGTGGTGCTCAAGGCGCAGGTGAATCGGGCCTTTCGCACCAGCATGGAGGTAGGTGTACGCGTGGAAGCGGAAAATCCTCTGACGGGTGTGCGCCGCCATTGTTCCTCTGCCTATCTTACCTTTGTGGCCATCGATGAAAGGGGACAACGCTTGCCTTTGCCTGAGCTTGTTCCCGAAACCGACGATGAAAAACGGCGTTACGAAGAGGCGGCTGATCGGCGTCGGTATCGTCTGCAGCGTCGAACACTCGAGCGGGATGTGGTGCGCCGGGGGCATGCTCCCCTGGGCGACTCACCGGGTGCGTAGCGGATCCTTGGCCCGAACATAGGCTTCGCGGCCAGTGGCTTCCTTGTACGCAGCAAATTCCTCATCCAGCGAAAGCTTGTTAGGAGGCAAATTGGCTCGCTGCCAGCGATAAAAATAAACGATTTCCTTCTCGGCGGTAACCAGCTCCCAATAAAACAACTGACTGATCACGCCTCCGCGGGCCAACATGCCGCTGCTGGCGTAGGCAGTCAGGGCCGGGCGGCGGTCGTAGGGCACTCGATGATGGCTTGCCCGCCAGCCGCCCGGAATTTTATCGGGCGAAACGCTGTCCAACACAGCAAACTGCGCCCGAACATCGCCATTTAGCGGCAAGCCCGTGCTGCCAGGATTGATGACATGCCACACGCGTTGCGTTAGCGTCTGCGCCTCGCTCAGCTCAAACAGCGGGTCGCTCGATTTTTCGGTATCGCTGTTCACCGGCTCCTTCACAATGCGATCCACCTGCATGTGCGAATGTGCGGTAATCATGGTTTGCTGCTCGACCGATTGAATCGCCGCAGCAATCTTCTCCTCGGGCATGTGGTTGGATGTGCCAAAACGAATCTGCGCCGGAGCGCCGTGCATCACCCGCACCAGTTCCGTTCCCGGAAAATGCAGCGTCAACTCATCGGGCAGGCCCGCAAGATAACGGCAGGTTTCCGGCGAAATGTGCTCCATCAGCCAATGCACCTGTCCCCAGCGTACTGGGTCTTCCCAATCGGCCGGAGCCCGATTGCCAGCATAATCAAGATAATAAAATTCATGATTGCCCCGAATCGCCAACCAATGCTGTTTTTGAATCAGCGCCACTACCTCATTGCTAAACGGCACCGCATTGATGATATCTCCTGCGACAACCACGGCATCCGGCTGAAGTTGCTCCAAGCGGGCCGCTACCGCTTCCAGCGCATGGATGTTGCCGTGAATGTCGGCTAAAATGGCTAATCGCATAAAATCGCTCCGGTAGATGAGAATGAAGTGACATTGTAGCAGAAACCCGCGGCGACTGCACGTCGAAACATGCGCCTCGGCATTGCTTCGCAGATTGACATCTGACAGAAAATCAGTCATCATAGCCCCATGGCAAAATCTCTTAAAATTGCACTCATGGGAACGCGCGGCGTTCCAGCATCCTATTCCGGTTTCGAGACCTGCGTCGAGCAGTTGGGAGCCCGGCTGGCTCAGCGCGGGCACGATGTTACGGTCTATGCCCGCAAACACCACATCGACTACGACAAACCGACCTATCGCGGCATGAAACTGGTCAAGCTGCCCACCATTGCCAACAAATATCTCGATACCATCGTCCACACCTTCCTTTCCAGCCTGCACGGGTTGTTTCAGGGCTACGATATTGTTCTCTACTTTATTGCCGGAAACAGCCTGGTCGCCTGGATTCCGCGTCTGGCCCGACAAAAAAGCATCATCAATGTGGATGGCCTGGACTGGAAGCGGGAAAAATGGCCCAAGCTGGCCAAGCGCTACATCCAGTTTGCCGAAAAAATATCTGGAAAAACCGCTAACGCTGTCATCTCTGATTCGCGGGTAGTGCAGCGCTACTATCAAGATGTTTATCACATTCCCACGACCTACATCGCCTATGGCGCTGAGCTGCCCCGCCGTGAGCCTGGTGCGCTACTGGCCGAGCTGGGCCTGAAACCGCGCAACTATGTGCTTTACGTGGGGCGGCTGGTTCCCGAAAATTGTGCTCATCATCTGGTTGAAGCCTGGCAAAAGTTGGATACCGATATGAAATGCGTCATCGTGGGGGATGCGCCCTACGTCGATGCCTACAAAGCTAAGCTGCGCGTTCATCAGGATGAGCGGGTGCTGATGCCTGGCTATGTTTTTGGGCAGGGCTACTGGGAACTGGCCAGCAATGCCTATGCTTTTGCCCTGACTTCGGGCGTGGGAGGCACACACCCGGCGCTGGTAGAGAGCATGGCCTTTGGCAATTGTGTCATCGTGCACGATACCCCCGAAAATCGAGAAACCATTGGTGATGCGGGCCTGGTTTATGATGGCAAAGTGGGGGCAGATAGCTTGCGTGCAGTGCTTCAGCAGTTGCTTGATGACCCGGATCTGGTGGCTGCGTATCGGCAGCGGGCCGCGGCTCGGGCCGCCGAGAAATTCTCGTGGGAAGCGGTAACCGATGCCTACGAAGCGCTTTTTTACGATGTGTTGGCAGGTGAGCGGGTCGCATTGTTCGAGACTGCCCTTTCGACAGCAACTGATTAAAGGGCTCCTTCATTCTTTCAAACCATTCCTCCGAGGTTTTTGTGAAACTACTTGGTTCTCTTTCTGTCTTTCCCACCCTTCCGGCACGTCTCGAAAAGCTGGAAACACTGATTTACAATTTGTGGTGGGCCTGGAATCCTGATGCTCAAAATCTTTTTATGTTAATTGATGGTGCGCTTTGGGATGCCACCTCGCATAATCCTGTTGCGATGATGCGACAGGTTTCATCGCAGCGTTTAGATGAGCTGGCTCAGGATGATGCGTTTTTGGCCCGTTTTGATGCTGTCATTGCTGAATTCGAGGCATACATGGCTCCGGCCAGCACCTGGTTCGAGCGCACTTGGACGCAGCAAGAGCGGGTGCAAATCGCCTATTTTTCTGCCGAGTTTGGCCTGCACGAGTCCTTGCCCATCTACTCGGGCGGACTGGGCATTCTTTCGGGGGATCATTGCAAGTCGGCCAGCGATTTGGGATTGCCCTTTGTGGGCGTTGGTTTTTTGTATCCGCAAGGCTACTTTACTCAGAAAATTGGGCGGGATGGCACACAGGAGGCCGTATACGAAAAGCTTGATTTTTCGGCGGCGCCGGTGCTGCCCGCGCGTGATGCTGCGGGCCGGGAAGTGCGTATCAGTGTCGATTTACCGGGGCGGCAGGTTTACGCTCGGGTCTGGCGCATCCAGGTGGGGCGCATTCCCATCTTTTTGCTGGATACCGATGTGCCCATGAATGCCGAAGCTGATCGGGCGTTGGCCGCCCGGCTTTATGGTGGCGATCACGAGCTGCGAGTGGCGCAAGAGGTGGTGCTGGGCATCGGTGGCGTTCGGGCCTTGCGTGCATTGGGCATCGAGCCGACAGTTTTTCACATGAATGAAGGGCATTCTGCCTTTTTGAGCCTGGAGCGTGTGCGTGAGCTGGTGCAAGAGCAGGGATTGCGTTTTTTCGAGGCGCAGCAGGTGGTGGCAGCCAGTTCCGTTTTTACCACGCATACCCCGGTGCCCGCGGGCAACGATGCGTTTTCCTTTGATTTGATGAGCAAGTATTTTAGCACCTTTTGGGGGCAAATGGGCCTGGATCGTACGGGGTTTATGAATTTGGCCCGATGGCAAACACCTGGTGGCGAAATGTTCAGCATGACCGTGCTGGCCTTGCGCTTTGCGGCCTATGCCAATGGTGTCAGTGCTTTGCACGGGCAGGTGGCCCGCCAAATGTGGGCGGCGCTCTGGCCCGGGCTTCCAGCCGAAGAGGTTCCCATCACCCACATCACCAATGGCGTACACACCGGAACCTGGCTGGCTGCTGACCTGGCAGCGCTTTACGACCAGTTTCTGGGCAAGGCGGCATGGCGTGAGGAGCCCGATTTACCTGAGCCCTGGCAGCAGGTGTCAGCGATTCCTGATGAGCTTTTGTGGCAAGCGCATTGGCAGGCCCGAACGCGGGCGCTTGATTTTCTGCGGCAGCGGGTGGCCCGTCAGCGACGACGACAGGGGGCCTCCCCGGCAGCGATTGCTGCGGCCCAGCAGCTTTTTGACCCGCGGGCGCTCATCCTGGGCTTTGCCCGGCGTTTTGCCACCTACAAGCGGGCCAATCTCATCTTTCACGACCTCGAGCGCATCAAGCGCATCCTCAACAACCAGGAACGCCCGGTACTAATCATCTTCTCGGGCAAAGCGCATCCTGCGGACGAACCGGGCAAAGCGATTATCCGGCAAATTCAGCAGCTTTCGCAGCAACCGGACTTCCGGGGAAAAATCATCTTCATCGAAAATTACGATATGAACATTGCCCGGCATTTGGTACAGGGCGTCGATTTGTGGCTGAACAATCCTCGGCGCCCCAACGAAGCCAGCGGCACCAGCGGCGAGAAGGCTGCGCTCAACGCCATTCCCAATTTTTCGGTGCTGGATGGCTGGTGGGCCGAAGGCTACGATGGTAGCAATGGCTGGGTTATCGGAGATGAGCGGGAATTCGATGACATCCGGGCGCACGATGCAGCGGATGCCGAATCATTGTACGAAACCCTGGAGCGGGAGATTATCCCCCTCTTTTTCGATGTGGATGCCAACGGTGTTCCTGTGGGATGGGTGCAGCGCATGAAAAATGCGGCAATCACCTGTGCGCCCCGATTCTCCATGAGCCGTCAGGTCAAAGATTACATGATGCAGCTTTATCTGCCGGCGTCGCGGGCCGGGCGCAAGTTGCAGGCCCGTGACTTTGCATTGGCCCGCACCCTGGCCCAGTGGAAGGAGAGCGTCTATCGTAGCTGGAGTCAGGTGCAGCTCACGGCCCCGCATCAGGCGTGCTTGCGCATGCAAGCGGGTCAGTGCATCGATTTGACTGCCACCCTCTACCCCGGCCCGCTCAGCACCGATGACCTGCGAGTCGAGATTGTTTGGGGCGAGATGGATGCCCACGGCCAGTTGCGAGCATTGCAGGTGCAACCGATGCAAATTGGTGCGCACGAGGCATCGGGAGGCATTCAGTATCGGGCGCGACTTTGTTTTGAAACCAACGGCAAATTTGGATACGGCATTCGCGTGCTCCCCTGGCATCCTGCGCTGAACAACCGTTATGAGATGGCCCGGGTCAAATGGGCCTGATTCACACGCCCTCCCCGCAAAAAAAGCGCCCCGGTTTTGTCCGGGGCGTTGCTATTTAGGCACTTTCCTTCATCAAAGCTGGCAAGTCATCGGTCAAACTGTAGCCCAACTCCAGTTCCAACTGCCGACGGCGCTCACCGGCTGAGCGTTTTCCTTCTTCGATGGCCTGATTCAGACTTCGTTTCAGCTCCTGAACAAAGCCTTCATCGCCCTCTTGCGTAGCAAACAGATAAGCGCTTACACCCAGGGCAGCTCCCAGAGCGACGCCGCCAACAAATTTCAAAAGTGATGACATGGTATTTTCCTCAAAAATTGTGTCAGAGATGACTACTAACGTACCCGACTTCAATCACCACAAAGGCACTAAGAACACCAAGAATCTCAAACATTCTTCTTTCTTTGTGCCTTTGTGGCTTCGTATCTTAGTGGTTTCTAGCCGGGCTACCTTAATAGTAACGTCAGGAGAGATAATCGCGAAGCTTGCGGCTGCGGCTGGGGTGTCGTAAGCGTCCCAGGGCCTGCGCTTCGATTTGTCGAATACGTTCGCGGGTAACGCCAAATTTGCGTCCCACTTCTTCCAGCGTGTAGTTATAGCCATCCACCAACCCAAAGCGTAGCTGCAAAATTCGTACTTCGCGCGGGGAGAGGGAGGCAAAAATCTCATCGATAACTTCTCGCAGCAGTTGCCGCGAAGCCTCATCTGTGGGGGATTGGGCATCCTCGTCGGGGATAAAGTCGCCCAAATAGCTATCTTCCTCTTCGCCCACGGGCATTTCCAGTGAAAGCGGGCGCTGACTCACCCGAATCACCTGTTCCACTTTCTTGGGCGAAACGCCCAGAGCTTCGGCAATTTCCTCGGTAGAAGGCTCACGTCCCAGTTCTTGCACCAACTGGCGGCTGGTGCGGGTCAGGCGATTGATTTGTTCGTACATGTGTACAGGCACGCGGATGGTGCGGCCCTGGTCGGCAATGGCCCGAGTCACCGCCTGTCGAATCCACCAAGTGGCGTAGGTGCTGAATTTATAGCCGCGGCGATAGTCGAACTTGTTCACCGCCCGAATCAGACCGATGTTTCCTTCCTGGATGAGGTCGAGGAAGGGGACGCCCCGGCCCACATATTTTTTAGCCACGCTCACCACCAGTCGAGAATTCGCCTTGATTAGATGTTCTTGGGCCCGTTCGCCATCGCGAATCACCCACAACAGGTATTCACTTTCGATGGGATCTTCGATGTCGGTATTCAGTCTGCCGACAGCCAGCTCGCTGCGCTCCATGCGTTTTGCCAGCTCCACCTCTTCGGCTGCGGTCAATAATGGCACACGGCCAATCTCTTTGAGATACAAACTAATGGAGTCATCCATCTCGATTTGGCTGAGATCGATGTTTTGTTGTGCTGCGCTATTGGTGGATTTTTGGGTAATCTTTTTCTCTTCGATATCGCCGGTGCTGTCGTCGCCAAGTTCTTGAATCGAGCTGGACGCGCCCTCTTCCCCATCATCTTTCAGGTCACGCACTTCGATGCCATGATCGAACAAGGTCAGGAAGATATCTTCCAGCAGTTCCATGTTCGATTCGACCTCGGGGATAACCTGAAGGATTTCGTCGTAAGTAATTGAGCCATTGCCTTTTCCTGCTCGCAGCAGGTAGTCGACAGGGGTTTCTCCCGGTTCCAGCAGCGAAGATGTTTTCTCTTCGCCATCCAGGATGGGCGATTGTTTTTCGCTATTTTCCAGGGGATTGTTATTTTGGGGTGTTAAGTTATTTTGCTTTTGCGTATTCATAACATGTTTACGGCAAGCTTCCCGGTGGAATTGTTGCCAATGGTTTTTTGAATTTTGTTGCGGTGCGTGTTTCACGTGAAACGCATACCACCCTCATGCAGCATCAGGTCGTGGGTAGCGGAAGTCGATGATGCCGTTGGTGATTGTCCAGTGTTCGTGGCAGTGGTTGCAAACCATTGCTGCGGGCATTGATTCGAGATCGCCTTGTTTGCACTTGGGGCACAAAAAGAGGCCCGATGCCGGGTGTTTGGCTTTGGTTGATTTGTTCTTGGTCAGGATGCTGGGGCTGAGGCTGAGAGCTGCGCCCGGGCCTGCCAGAGCGTTATCGATTCGGGCCAGTGTTCGAGCTGAAATGCGTCGTTTGATGGCGGGGATGCGGAAGTTTGAGAGCGCCAACATTTTTTCGGTGTTGAATCCTGCCGCAGAAAGGGCCTGCTGCATCCAGCGGGGATGAAAATCGAAGTTGAGACGGACAAATTCGTAAGGCTCCTCTGCAAACGGGCTCCATGTTTGGCGGCGGGTCCAGTAGCGAGCAATAGCCTTGATGTTGCGCTTGTTGGCAAATTCCATGATGAATGTGCCATCCCCCTGCATGACTCGCTGAATTTCGGCCAATGCGCTGGGGATTGATTCCAGATGATGCGCAACGCGAATCATCACCATAGTGTCGGCCAGGTTGTTGGCAAAGGGAAGGTTGTAGACATTGGCAGCCACAAAACGATAGCGAGGGTTGCTGCCAAAGCTCTTTTTGGCATCTGTTAGCAGGGAGAGTGAGTAATCTGTGAGGATGATTTGTTCGTAGTTGCTGTAAAGATTTGCCAGGCGACCAAAACCAGAACCAATCTCGATAAGTGTTTTCCCCCGTGGGGGGAGGAGTCGGCCAAGCGCTTGGCGTTCTGTCAAATCTTCAAATTCTCTTCCCTGCCCTTCCCAAAAGTCCGTCTTGTACGGGCTCCCTTCGTAGCTGATAACGTTTATGGGGCGCTGTTGTTGAGTCAATGGAACCTCTGACGGTCGAGTTGGATGATTGTCGTTGGTGCAGGTTTGCACCAGATGTTTCATGTGAAACAATTGCTCGGGCGAGACTTAACATATTGTAGCAGAAAAAGGGTGTTTTGACAACCCCTTTTTTGAGCAAACTTTCAGAAAGTTGTTGACAATGATGCGTCGCAGCCGCAAACAACGGGCGCTGGCAGGGCGCTGTTCGTGGAAGAAGCACATGCCTGTTGTCGCAGCTCACGGCAAACTGCCAAAATTGTGTGGATGTGATATACTTCTTGCATCCGTGCGTGCTGTTTTCGCCCGGCTTTCCTCTATCCTCTCCCCCGAATCGTTTAAAGGATAGCTTGCTTATGGCGCAGATTGTTGCTGTTGCGAATCAAAAGGGTGGTGTCGGCAAGACAACCACCGTTCTAAATGTTGGCGCTGCGGCCGCCGAGATGGGGCGCAAAGTGCTGTTGGTGGATTTGGATCCGCAGGCAGCACTAACAGCCTCCCTGGGGCTGGATCCGCATCGGTTGCAGCGTTCCGTGTATCATTTGCTTCTGGCCCGAGAACTGGACCCCCAGCGTGTTCTTGTGCGGGATGTGCTGCCCAATTTGGATGTGCTGCCTGCCAACAAACATCTCGTTCGTTCCGATGTCGACCTGGCCCAACAGATTGGACGGGAATACCTGCTCCAGGAATCACTGTTTCCCATCAAACATGATTACGATTTGGTGCTGATTGACAACGGGCCCAACCTGGGCATCCTTACCATCAACGCACTCACGGCAGCCTCCTATGTGCTTATTCCGCTGGTTTGCGAATACTTAGCCCTGCGCGGCATGGGTATGTTTGTGGATGTGGTGCGCCAGATTCGCGGTGAGACCAACCCTTCGCTCAAGATTTTGGGTGTGCTCATTAGTATGTACGATCCTAAATCCTTGCACAGCAGGGAAGTGTACACCGAAGCCAAGCGCATCTTTGGCAAATATGTCTACGAACCCCCCGTTCCCAAAAACGCCCGCTTTGCCGAAGCTGCCGCTGCCCGACGCCCGCTCATCCAGTACGACCCGGAAAACCCAGCGGTTCCAGTGTATCGCAGCATTGTTGAACAGATTTTGAGCCAGGAAGAAAAACAAGAACCAGAATCCTCCTGAGAACGCCTTCGATAACCCACTACGCCCGAGCCTCGCGCCCGGGCGTTTTTGCGTCCCCTCGTCAAAACGCTACGAATTCCCCTTCCCAAGGCCCCAACCATGTCCCAACGCATCCTGGATTTCGCGAACGACCTGCAAAAACTGGGCGTCGCCGAGGTTAGAACCGATTTGGCGACGCGAATCTTGTACAGCACCGACGCCTCCATCTATCAAATGATGCCCCTGGCTGTGGTGCTGCCCCGCAGCTATGACGATGTTTTCGCCACTGTCGAAACCTGCGTGCGCTATCAGCTTCCCATCTTGCCCCGGGGCGGCGGCTCCAGCCTGGCCGGGCAAACCGTGGCCGAAGCTGTGGTTATCGATTTCAGCAAATATCTGGGAAACCTTGTTCGCATCGATGCCCAGCAGCGCCAGGTAACGGTGCAGGCCGGGCGCACCCTGGATCGCCTTAATCGCGACCTGCGCCCGCATGGCCTGATGATTGGCCCCGATCCGGCCAGCGGTAGCCGGGCTGTGGTCGGAGGCATCATCGGCAACAACAGCACCGGCTCGCACAGCATCGTTTACGGGCGTCTGGTGGATCATGTCCACGCAGTGCAAGTGGTGCTGGCCGATGGCTCGCAAGCCCGCATCCAGCCGCTAACCCGAGAACAAATGGCACAACGGGCCCGAAGCTCCGGCCTGGAAAGCGCACTCTACCACCAGGTGCTGCCCCTGTTACAAGCCAATGCCGCCCTCATCGACGAAAAATTTCCCAAATACTGGCGACGCTCCGGCGGCTACAACTTGGATTACCTGCGCCGCCAACTGCAAAATGATACCTTTAACTTTGCCCCCCTGTTGGCCGGTAGCGAAGGAACCCTGGCCCTGTTCCTGGAAGCGGAACTCAATGTTGTTGCCATTCCTAGACATAAAGTATTGGCTGTACTCAACTTTGCCTCCCACGACGCTGCATTTCGGGCTGTGCCGGGGCTGCTAACGCTAAAACCCTCCGCAGTGGAACTCATGGACGACCTGCTCATTCACCTTACCCGTGAATCCACTGCCTGGCGCAAACGGCTAACCTTTGTGCAGGACGACCCCAAAGCGGTGCTGTTCGTAGAGTTTTCAGGGGATGAGCTGGGCTTTGTGATGAGCCGCATCGACGCCCTGCGCCAACACTGGCAACGCTCCGGCCACAAAAACGAGCCCATCATCATCACCGACCCCGCGGCCCAAACCAATGTGTGGGATGTGCGCAAGGCGGGCCTCAACATCCTTTCATCCATGCGCGGCGACGCCAAACCAATTCCTGGCATCGAAGATGTGGCCGTTCCCCCGGAAAACCTGGCTGATTACATGGCAGATTTGCGTCAAGCCATTGCCGGCAAAGGCTTGATTGCCGCTATGTACGCCCACGCTTCCGCCGGCTGCATCCACACCCGCCCCATCATCAACCTCAAACAGGAATCTGGCATCGAAACCCTCATCGACCTGATTCGCACCGCTGCAGCATTGGCAAAACACTATGGTGGCGTGCCTGCCAGCGAACATGGCGACGGCCTGGCCCGCAGCCATCTCAACCCCGATTTCTTCGGCCCCGACATCTACAACCTATTCGTACAGATTAAAAACAGCTTCGATCCTCAGGGCTTGCTCAATCCCAACAAAATCATCAACCCTCTGCCACCTGAACAAAACCTGCGTTACGGGCCCGATTATCACACCCAGCCCGTTATCCCCTTGTGGGATTGGTCGCAAGATGGCAGCTATGCCCAGGCAGTGGAAATGTGTAACGGCTCTGGCGTTTGCCGCCAATTGGATGTGGGAACCATGTGTCCCTCCTTCCAGGCCACACAAGAGGAGCAATTTAGCACTCGTGGCCGGGCCAATCTGCTGCGAGCGGCACTTTCGGGCGAACTGCCGGGCGGACTCGACAATCCGCAATTACACGAGGCTCTGGATTTATGCCTGGGCTGCAAGGCGTGCAAAAGCGAATGTCCCTCCAGCGTCGACATGACCAAGTTGAAAACTGAAGCCTACGCCCAGCACTACCAAACGCATCGCCCTCCTCTGCACGCCTGGGTCTTTGGCCACATTCATGAACTTTCTCGCTGGGGCAGTCTGTTTGCGCCCCTTTCTAACTGGGTTTTGCAGTTTGCGCCAACCCGGCGTTTATTGCAAAAAATGCTGCACATTCATCAGGAACGCCAATTTCCCCCCTTCCGGCGGGATACTTTTAGCGCGCACTATCGGGCCTATCGCCGCGAACACCCGCAAAAAACATCGTCGCGGCGGGCTCTGCTCTTCATCGACACCTTTGCCCAATACAATGATCCCGAGGTTGGCATGGCTGCCGTGCGGGTGCTGGAAGCCGCGGGCGTACAAGTCGATGTCACATCCCCCATGACCTCGGGCCGCCCAGCGCTTTCGCAAGGCTTGGTTCCCTATGCCCAAAAAGCAGCCCGCCAGGTCGTAGACACCTTGTTGCCCTATGTTCGCGAAAATGTCGCCATCGTGGGCCTGGAACCCAGCGATTTGCTCACCATCCGCGATGATTATCCCGACTTGATTCCCGGCGACGATGCACGGCTGGTCGCAGGCCATGTGCAGCTCTTCGATGAATTTCTCACGCAATTGCTGGAAGAAAATCCTCATGCCTTGCCCCTGGAGCGGGGCGACACCCATTTTCTGATTCATGGGCACTGCCATCAAAAATCGCTGGTGGGCGAAGAGCCGCTGTTCAAAGTGCTGGAAGCCATTCCCGGGGCAGAGGCAGAAAGCACCCACGCCGGTTGCTGCGGCATGGCTGGTGCATTCGGCTACGATGCCGATCACTACGACGTGAGCCTGGCCATTGCCAACGACCGCATGATTCCCAGCATCGAGGCACATCCCGATGCGCTCATCGTAGCCAATGGCACATCCTGCCGACATCAGATTATCGAACTCACCGGGCGCACGCCCGTACATTTGGCCGTGGCCCTGGCGGAGGCCCTGCATCTGTGAGCCGCCGCGTCCAGGTTTCGACCTTGATTGTGGGGGGCACCGCCGCTTATGGCTTGGATGTGACTCGTTGGCAGCCCCAAGCGCCCCCTTTTTGTCTGGACACCCCCTTTGGCCCCAGTCCCGCCATCACCTTGCTGCGCCCGTGGCCCCAAGCGCCCGCGGTAGCCTTCTGTTCGCGACATGGTCAGGATGCCCTCAAACACTCCGCCGCGTTCTTGAATCCGCGAGCATTGGTGTGGGCCGCACACATGCTGGGGGTACGCAACATCCTTTCGTGGAATGGGGTAGGGGCCATTAGCAATCAGTTAGCAGTGGGAGATTTGTTGGTTCCCCATGATTTGCTGGATTGGACACATGCCCGCGTGGCCAGCTTTGGCCGGGAACGCCTGACCACTGCCACAAGCCCCAGCTTTGCTCCCGCAGCGCGCACAGCCATCCTGGCAGCAATACACGACATAAAACAAGTTTCTGGCGAAAACATCCACGCACAGGGGCACTACATCTGCACCGAAGGCCCGCGCCTGGAAACCAAGGCGGAAATCGAGCTCTTCCATCAATTGGGCGCGGATGTTGTTGGCATGACCCTGGTTCCTGAGCTGTTTTTGGCACAAGAACTGAAAATCGGGTATGCTTCCCTGTGCTACATCACCAACTTCGCCACTGGCAGAGCCAGCGGTCGCAAACAAAAGCGGCAATTCGGGCCCGCGGTCGCGCACACCTGTCTCCCCATCCTGCTGCGCGCCGCCCAAAAACTCCCCCGCGGCCCGAAGCCCGGAACCTCAGCCACCTAAATCACCCCTCGTGCCACACATTTCGCATCTCACCATGCCCCACCTACTCATCCTGGCCCAACCTGTTCCGCCCCGCTCATTAGAAGTGCTGGGCCCGCTCATCGATGAACAAACCGTTAGCACACCCTTTGGCGCCGTGGGCCCGCTGGCCCGACGTGGCCCGGTGTGGGTGCTGCCCTACTTTGGAGCCCCCACCCGCACCGATCCTCGGGCCACGCTGTGGGCGGCCAAAAGCCTGGGCGTACAGCGCATCATCGCCATCGAGGGCATGGTTGGCCTGGCGCATTCCCTCACCCGCGGCGACATCGTATTGCCCACCGACTACATCGACTGGACCAAGCATCAGCCCACCACCTTCTTCGAAAAGCTGGGCGCGGGCTACATCTCGCAAAACCCTCCCTTTTGCCCCGACATCAGCGCAGCCATTCACCAACACCTGCCCGCGGCCCGACCGGTCATCTACCTGGGAGGCGAAGGCCCGCGGCATGAAACCGCAGCAGAAGCCCGCATGTTTTTGCAATGGGGCGCCCAGGTGCGGGGCCTGAATCTCGTTCCCGAAACCTACCTGGCCAAGGAACTGGAGCTTTGCTTTGCAGCAATAGGTCTGATTGCCGCCCATGGCGCCGATCGCGAACGGGCCCGTGGCAAAGGAGCCTTACAACAAGCCATTCGTCAGGTTCTGGAGGCCCTGCCTGCCATTCTTGCCGATTTACCCCAGCCACTAACCTGCGGTTGCAACCATCTACAAGATAGCGCCCGCGAACGGGGCGTGATTCCCACCAACTGGAGAGACTGGCAATGACACTGATGCAGGAACTGATTCTTTTAGGACAAGAAATTGTGCGCCGGGGCCTGGTTTTAGGCAGTGGCGGCAATCTCAGCTTCCGACAGGGCGAAACCATGTACATCACCCGCTCGGGCGCATTGCTGCACCAGTTGGATGAGACAGATTTCTTGCCCGTGTCCCTGACAAAGCCCTGGCTGCGCCCAGACGTCGTACCGCGCCCCTCCACCGAAACCCCTATGCACATAGCAGCGTATCATGCCCGGCCGCAGGCCCGCACCATTGTGCATTGTCATCCGGTGAGCGCCATCGCCTGGGCCATGCAGGAGCGCCCTTTGCCCGCGACTACGCCCGATTTCACCCTGTACCTGGGCCCCGAAGTGCCGGTGGTTCCCTACTTTTTACCTGGCTCGCAAGCACTGGCCGATGCCGTAACCGCGGCACTGGCGCAAAGTCCTGGCGTACTCATGGGAAACCACGGCGTTCTTGTTTGTGCCGACACCGTGGCCCGGGCCCGATTGCGCCTTTTCCATATCGACGACGCTGCGAACATCTGCTTGCGGGCGCTGGCAGCGGGCCAACTGCGTCCGCTGCAAACAGCCGAAACCGCTGAAATCATCGCAGTTTACGGCAGCGCAAAAAAAACTGCGTGATGGCCGTTTTGTCACTGATGCTATCCCGGTGCGAGCCACCCCAGCCTTCCGTGCATTGCCGATTTTTGCGGAGAATGATAAACTTGAAGACACAATGGCACGAATGAAGAAAGAAAATGCTTCCCCCTCTTCGTCACCTTCGGGCCTGCGTGGCAAAGGATTGAAGGGCACTACCTGTATCGTTGCAGATGTGATACCCTACTGCCTTCCAGCTTCGTACACTTCCCAAACTGCAATTCTCGACGAGGCTTTTTGATGTCCAAATGGTTGAATCTTTCATCTGCCAGCACCCTGCTTGGGGTACATCCGGCAACACTTCGGCAATGGGCCGACGCTGGCAAAGTGCCTGCCTTTCGCACACCGGGCGGGCATCGGCGCTTTTTGCGTGAGGATTTACGCACCTTCCTGGTGCAGGCCAGTCACAGCGCGCCCGAAACTGAGCTGGATTCCGAAGAGGCCCTGCTCGATGCCGCCTTACACGAAACCCGCCGCGAATTGCGGCAATCGCCCCCCTTGGAGCAAGCCTGGTATCAAAAATTTGATGAGGCGGGCATGGAAAAACAGCGTGCTCTGGGACGGGCGCTTTACGAGAAATCAATTCGTTATCTCACCTTGCCCAAACAACGCTCCTCTTTCATTGCCGAAGGGCGCAAACTGGGCACCTCCTACGCCCGAGTCTCCCTGCACTACCAAATCACCTTGATGGAAACAGTGCGAGCTTTTCAATTCTTCCGGCAAAAGCTTTTGCGAGCCATCACCAGCAGCGAAGCCAGCGCTCAGCTCGCCGAGCAAGAAGAACTGACCATGCGAACTGCATTCGACACCTTTTTCGACGAAGTCCTGTTCGGGCTCATCGAGGCCTATGAAACGCTTTTGGCCGAGGATGCCCAAAGATTGCCCGAGATTGTTGACCCTGCCGCTTCGTAATGAGGAAGCGCACCATATTTTTCACGCCCAAACGTAACGACTAACGTATCCGACTTCAATCACCACAAAGGCACAAAGACACGAAGAACACCAAGCATTTCAAACCTTTTTCTTTCTTTGTGGCTTCGTGTCTTAGTGGTTTCTAGCCGGGCTACCTTAGTCGTAACTCCCAAACTCGTAATCCATGCCAGCCAAAAAACGATTTGAAAGCCTCATCCTGTTGGTGTTAGCGCTGGGTATGGGGTGGATGATGCTTTCGCGTGTTCCCGAAACTGAAGTTGTGCGCCCGGCCAGCATTCCACTTTCCGGGCATCCCGCGCCCGACATCACCGTCACCACGCTGGATGGCGCCCCGCTGGCGCTGACCGATTTGCGGGGCAAGGCCGTGGTGCTGAACTTTTGGGCCACCTGGTGTCCGCCCTGCCAGGCCGAAATGCCTGAATTGCAGGCCGCACATCAGGCATACGCGCCCGGAGGATTGGTGGTGTTGGCGGTGAATCAGGGCGAAGATGCCGCCACTGTAAGCGCTTTTTTGCAGGAGCGGGGCCTTGATTTTCCTGTGGCGCTGGATACGCAATCAGAAGCCTCTATGAGTTATCTGGTCAATTCCCTGCCCACCACCTTCTTCATCGACCGCAACGGCGTTATCCGTGAAAGCATTGTGGGGCAGATGAACGCGGCCACCCTCAAACAGCGTCTCCGCAGCATTTATCCCTGAGCCTATGATTCCAACCATTGCCATCGGGCCTGCATCGCTGCCCACCTACTCACTGCTGGTGCTGCTCGGCTATTTTGCCGGATTGTGGTTTGCCAGCAAACTCGCGGCCCGACGCGGTCTTGACCCGGATCATTTTTACAACATGGGATTTTATGCGGTGCTGGCAGCGTTGCTGGGCGGGCGAATCGGACATGTTATCAGCTATTTTTCCGCCTACATCTCTGACCCGCTAAGCGTGCTGTCGCCCAATTTTTCCGCTGTGCAGCCTGTTGCTGCGGGGCTGGCTGCACTGGCAGTGCTCTTTTGGTATCAGCGGCATTATCGCATGCCCTTGCCCGAGATGCTGGATGCTCTGGCTGGCGGAGCATTGGTGATGTTGGCGGCACTGGCCCTGGCCGACGGCTTGAACGGGCGGCATTTCGGCGAGCCCAGCATGGCACCCTGGGCCATTTTTCAGTGGAACGTGGCCCGGCATCCTGTGCAGTTTTATGAGCTTTTTGGCATTTTGGCGCTGCTGAGCACTCTTTGGGCGCTGTTGCGGCGTTTGCAGCCCGGCTTTGCTGCCTTGTGTGCGCTGGCAGGCTATGCAGGCGTGCGCTTGTTGGTGGATGCGTTTCGGGCAGAGGTGGTCACGATAGGGCCGGGCCTGCGGCTCAGTCAACTGGTGGCCTGGATTGTTTTGCTGCTGGCACTATTGACCCTTTATCAGCTTGCATTTGGCGATAACAGGCCCGGGCACTAACTCACAACTGGAACGCATCACCACGTTGCGGCGCAATCACCTGGGTAAAGCCCATCTGCTCCAGGCCCGAGGCCAACGCAGTGTAGCCATCCTCCTCGCCATGCACCAGGAAGATGCGCTTGAGCTTGCCCCGGTCGAAGTGGTGCGCCCAATCCAGCAACTCGGCCCGGTCAGCGTGCGCACTGTAACCATCGATGCGTTCAACGTGCGCCCGCACTTCATACATGTCGCCAAAAATGCGCACCGGGCTCACCCCATCCAAAATTTTACGTCCCAGCGTGTTCGCTGCTTGGTATCCGGTGAACAAAATCGTGGTGTTGGCATCCTGGATGTGGTTTTTGAGATGATGCAGGATGCGTCCCCCCTCGCACATTCCCGATGCCGCGATAATCATAAGGGGGTCCGGTGCAAAATTCAGTGCTTTGGAATCATCTACGCTGCGCACATAACGCAAAAGATGAAATCCAAAGGGGCTGCGATGCTTACTGTTGGCCATAAAATGCAGCGTTTCCTCATCGTAGCATTCAGGATGCAGCCGGAAAATTTCGGTCACATTCACAGCCAGCGGAGAATCCACATAAATCGGAAATTCAGGAATCTTGTGCTGCGAGCGCAAAGTATTCAGTCGATAAACCAGCTCTTGCGTGCGGCCCACAGCAAAAGAGGGAACCAGCATCCTGCCTTTGCGTTTGAAGGCGCGCACACTGATTTCGCGTAGCTTCCGGGTGGCATCATCAAAGCTTTCATGGTAGCGGCTACCATAGGTGCTTTCCATGATGAGATAATCGGCCTGGTCGATGAATTCCGGGTCTCGCAGGATGGTGAGTCCACTGCGGCCCAAATCGCCCGAAAAAACCAGCCGCTGCTGCGGTTTACCCTGTTCCTCGATATCCAGCACCACCATGGCGCTGCCCAGAATGTGCCCGGCATCATACAGCGTAAGGGTTACACCGGGCGCAATGGGCAGCGGGCGATGATAGGGAACACCAATGAAGTAGGGCAAGGCATTCAACGCATCTTGCGTGGTGTAAAGCGGGCGCAGCGGGCCTTCACCTTTGCGGCGGCGCTTTTTGTTCAGATAAGCGATATCCTGCTCCTGGATGCGGGCGCTATCCATCAGCATGGTTGAGCATAAATCGCGGGTGGCATGAGTTGTGTAGATATTGCCGCGAAAGCCTTGCCGTACCAAATTGGGGATATTGCCGGAATGATCGATGTGCGCATGTGAAAGCACCAGCACATCGATCTCTTTGGGCTCAAAGGGCAGATTAAGATTGCGTTCGTAGCTTAGTTGGCGTTTTCCCTGAAACAATCCGCAATCCAGCAGGATTTTTTTACCATTTACCTCCAACAAGTGCATGGAACCGGTCACAGTGCGGGCAGCGCCCCAAAATTGTAGCTTCATGGTCGTCTCCAGATAAGAATGGTTGCAAGGCTATGTTTAGTGTTACGACTAAGGTAGCCCGGCTAGAAACCACTAAGACACGAAATCACAAAGGCACAAAGAAAGAAAAAATGGCTCTTTTGGATTTCAGGGGGTCTGGCGCTGTCAAGCCGCCGGATCACGGATCCGGCTCAAGAGCGGGGGCTCCCAGGGCGGATTCGCAATCCGCCCGGCCTATCACCCCCTGAAATCCAGTTGAGCCGAAAAATTTTAAAATTCTTGATGTTCTTAGTGTCTTTGTGCCTTTGTGGTGATTGAAGTCGGGTACGTTAGTCGTTACTGTTTGATGTTGGTGTCCGGTGTCAAATTCCAGCGCGTAGGCATCCTTAGGGATTCATTCATGGAGGCACAGCGCCGCGGGCCGCATAGTTACACTATTCTACCACTTGCGGGTATAATGAGAGAATGGTTGCCATGCAGCTTGTGCTGTCAGTTCATTTTTGGCTGATGCCAACGATGCACCGCAATCCAGAGAGAACCACTGTGTCCGCTAAAGCGCAAAGATGCGAAGAAAAGGGGAAGCAACCGCTTTGTTGTTTCATCTTTCTGGGTCTTTGTGGCAAAAAGCGGCTAAGGCCTGATGTTTGTGTGCCGCTCGCGGGTGCATGATGCGCGGGCGCCCGCGAAGGGCCATTTTCATCCAACACACCGCCAAGTTTTCCCCAAGCGTGAGCTTATGAAATCTGATTATCCTCCTGTTAATGCGCTGGATTGGGCCAGCATTCAACCCTTTGTCGATGCGTTGCTGGCCACCGAGTTGACACCCGAAACGACGCGGGCCTGGTTGCAAAAGTGGAGCGACCTGGAATCAGTGCTGGATGAGGCCGGGGCCCAAATTTACCGTGAAATTACCGAAAACACCGCAAACGAAGAGGCCAGCGCCCGATTCGAGCAATTGGTGCGTGATGTTTTTCCGCATTGGCGGCAGGCAGAACAAAAGCTTAAAGAGCAATGGTTGGCTGTGTCCGGCTACGAGCCTGACCAGGAAACTGCACAGATTTATCGTCGTTTTCGGGCCGAAACCGAGCTTTTCCATGAGAAAAACATCCCCATCATCACAGACCTGCAAATCGAAGGCAAGCGCTATCAGGAAATCATCGGGGGTTTGAGCATCGACTGGCAGGGAGAAAAACGCACCATTCCCCAGGCCGAAGTGCTACTGAGCAGTCGTGATGAGACTGAGCGGGAGCAAGTCTGGCATCGGAGCCTGGACGCATATTTGCAGCAGCGCTCCCAGTTGAACGAGCTATTCATGCTCTTGCTGGATAAGCGACGGCAATTGGCCCGCAACGCCGGCTATCCCGATTATCGGGCCTATGCCTGGATTGAGCGTGGGCGCTTTGACTACACCCCGGATGATTGTCTGACTTTTCACCATGCCATCGAGCAAGAGGTCGTTCCGCTGGCCACCGAAATCTATCAAACACTGGCCGGGCAACTGGGCATGGCCACACTTCGGGCCACAGCCACCGGCATCGGCAGCCCCTGGATGCCTACACTCAGCCCGCATGAAGTCCCGTTGCAGCCATTTAGCACCGTGGCCGAGCTGGAAGCAGCGGGTCAACGCATCTTCGATAGCCTTGCTCCTGAGCTGGGAGCCTATTTTGCCATCATGCGAGAAGGCTTTTTGGATTTAGCTTCGCGGCCCAACAAGGCGCCCGGTGGCTACATGAACAGCTTCCCTGTCAGCGGTAAGGCGTACATCTTTATGAATGCTGCGGGTTCTCATCGCAATTTTCGCACGCTGATGCACGAAGCTGGGCACGCATTCCACTTTTTCGAGGCTTTCAAGCAGCAGCGCCTCATCTGGAACTATCATTCGCCCATGGAGTTTTCGGAAACAGCCTCGATGTCTATGGAACAATTGAGCATGCCTTATTGGCGTAAGGAGCGGGGCGGTGTTTATGATGAAGCTGATTATCATCGGGCTGTGGTGGAGCATCTGATGGGGGTTGTTACTTTTTTGCCCTACATGGCAGTGGTGGATAAATTTCAGCACTGGCTCTACACCCGAGCGCCCGAAAAGGTCACTCCCCACGATTTAGATGCCCGCTGGAGCGAGCTGTGGCAGCGGTTTTTGCCGGGCATCGATTACAGCGGTCTGGAAGCAGAAAGGGATACGGGGTGGCAGCGAAAAGGACACATTTTCAGCGCACCTTTCTATTATATCGAATATGGTTTGGCGCAACTGGGGGCGCTGCAAGTGTGGCGCAATGCACTGGAAGATGAAGCGCGGGCCATCGAAGATTATCGCCGGGCGCTGGCTGCAGGCTACACCCGCACACTGCCCCAGCTCTTTCAGCTTGCCAACGCCCGTTTTTCCTTCGATGCCAGCATTGTGGGCGAAATGATGGCACTCATTCGTTCTGAACTGGAGAAGCATCAATGAAGCAAACAACAACACCTCCCCGCGTAGCAGTGATTGGCGCGGGTTACTGGGGTAAAAACCTGATTCGCAATTTCCACCAACTTCATGCGCTGGAAATTATTTGCGAAGCCAATGCCGAGCTGCTGCAAAGTCGGGCCCGTCAATATCCCGATGTGCGCACCAGCACCAGCATCGATGCCACCCTGGCCGATGACAGCCTCGACGCGGTGGTGATTGCCACGCCCGCGGCCCTGCATTATGCGCACGTGAAGGCCGCATTGCTACATGATAAGCATGTCTTTGTCGAAAAACCGCTGGCTTTGCACTACGATGAAGGCAAAGAGCTGGTGGCACTGGCCAAAAGTCGGGGTCTCATCTTGCAGGTAGGACACATTTTAGAGTTTCATCCCGCGATTACCGCCCTCAAAGCGTTGGTCAACAGTGGCGAGCTGGGCAAAATTTGGTACATCTACTCCAACCGGCTCAATTTGGGCAAGGTGCGGCAGGAAGAAAATATCCTCTGGAGTTTTGCCCCGCACGATATTTCCATCATTTTGCGTCTGCTGGGGCAGGAGCCGGAGCAGGTGACAGCTTTTGGACAGGGGTATCTGCAAGAAGAAATTGCCGATGTGACCGTCACCACCCTCAGCTTTGCCGATGATGTCAAGGCGCACATTTTTGTAAGCTGGCTGCATCCTTACAAAGAACAAAAGCTGGTGGTGATTGGCGATAAAAAAATGGCGGTTTTCGATGACACCCTCACCGAGGGCAAGCTCAAGTTGTACGATAAGGGCATCGAGTGGCGCTCAGGTTTTCCTGTACCCCGCAAAACTTCGGAAACCACCCTGATGCTGGAAAACACCGAGCCCATGCGCCTGGAATGTCAGCAATTTTTAGAAAGCATCCGCACGGGCGAAGCGCCGCTAACTGATGGCGATAGCGCTTTGCGGGTGCTGAAAGTGCTGGAAGGGGCGCAGCGTTCGCTGGAACGCCGGGGCGATTCCGTTGATTTGGCCGAGATTGACAACGGAGCGTCGCCCCCGCCACCTGCCGCATCTGCCCCCGCCTACTTTGCTCACCCCACCGCGGTGGTGGATGCGGGGGCGCAGATTGGCGAAGGCACGCGCATCTGGCATTTTTGCCACATCATGCCCACCGCCCGCTTGGGCGAGCGGTGCAATCTCGGCCAAAATGTTTATGTGGATAACAACACAGTCATTGGCAACGGCGTCAAAATTCAGAACAACGTGTCGGTTTACAATGGCGTCATCCTGGAAGATGACGTTTTTTGCGGGCCCTCCATGGTTTTCACCAATGTCATCAATCCTCGCAGCGAAATCGAGCGCAAAAATGAATTCAAGACCACCCTGGTCAAACGCGGCGCCACTATTGGGGCCAATGCCACCATTGTTTGCGGCAGCACCATCGGCGAATATGCACTGATTGGCGCCGGTGCGGTGGTGACCAAAGATGTGCCCGCCTACGCGTTGATGACCGGTGTTCCTGCTCGCCGCACAGGCTGGATCTGTCGATGCGGCGTTAAACTGGACTTTGCCCAGGGCGAAGAGGCTCTCTGTCAGGCCTGCGGGCGCAAGTATCATCAAACACCCTCGGGCATTGCGC
>CAZMDD010000069.1:0-17528 GCA_964565065.1 uncultured Caldilineales bacterium
TTTTTGAGGATTTAGGCATTAGAGCCAGCCCAGACCTACGCCAAAAAGCAATACCAGGCCCGCTATCAAACTCCACTGAATGCCGACAGTTTTCATCTGCTTTTTGGGGTCGTTCATATCATGCACCCAAAAGGCGATGACAAAGAACCACAAATAGCCAAAAAGGTAAATCAGCAAGGGGGAATTAGCATCCCACCAGGGCCAATCCCAGGTAAGCACCCCAATTTTGTTAAGAAGTAGCTCGACGATGACGCTTACCGCTGAGCCACCCAGCGCAACGGTCCAGCGATTGGGCAAGCCCAGCAGTTTGGTTTTGGGGTCGGGCAGCAAGAATTTACCCCAGGCAATGCCGGCAATGGCGAACATGAACATAATTTCGATATTCAGGCCGATGAGGATGACATAGGCGGATGAGCCAGGTGTGCCCCACAATGGTGCGTAACCGGTGAGATGAAAGAAGATGCTGTTGAGAATTTCGTTGATCCAGTCGGCTCCCCAATAGGCCAGGCCTGCAAACACCAAATTCCAGCGCCCGGCAAAGATCTCGGAACCATAGATGTAAACGGTGAGTCCCAGCAATGAAACGACATACCATTGAAAATGGCTGGCATCCCGTAAGACTTCCAATGCTTGTCGAGCCGATTCTGTAGGCATGAGCTCTCCTTTTGGCTTAGATTTCGGGGGTTATCCAGGGGCGATAATCTTCGAGGATGGAGCCGCCCAAAAATTCACGCAGGATGGAATCGGAGGGAACGTGATCGGGGCTGGCAGGACGGAACCAGCGCAGTAGCGAAAGCAAACGCTTCGCTTCGATCCATTCTCGGGTTTCAGGGTCGATTTGGCGCAACAGGGGGAGCACCAGGGGTTGCAGCATGGCCAGTTCGTAGGGCAACGCCGAGTTGAACATGATGTCGGCATTGTTCTGATAGGGGAAAATCCATTTACGTTCGCCTCGGCGCACACTTTCCCAGCGGGCAATGGTATCGGAGGCTGAATAGCCGCGGCTGCGGGCATCTCGCACAATGCGACGGATGAGGCGTACATCGGTGGTAGAGATACGGTTGTAGCGATCCAGGTTGAGCTGTGCCAAATCGCTGATGTAGATGCGGAAGCAGACATTGGCATCGACTTGGGGCAGCAAGTCGGGGTTCAGGGCATGAATGCCTTCGATGAGCAGCACATGCTTGGGGGTGATGCGAATTTTGGACCCGGCGCCACGTTCGCCCGTGGTGAAATCGAATTTCGGTTGGATGATTTCTTGACCGGCAATCAGTGCGTTGATTTGCTTGTTGAGATAAGCAACATCGACCGCATGCAGCGATTCAAAATCATAGTCGCCATTTTCATCGCGTGGTGTGTGCGCCCGGTCGACAAAGTAGTTATCCACACTGATGGGCATGGGGCGCAATCCTACGGCCAGCAGGCGCACAGCCAGACGCCGGGCAAAGGTCGTTTTGCCCGAAGAGGAGGGCCCGGCAATCAAAATGACGCGCACCCGTTCTTTTTGTCGGGCAATGTCATCGGCAATTTCGCTGATGTGCTGTTCGTGCAGCGATTCAGAGACCAGGATAGCTTCGGTGAGCTGGCCCGACTCGATAACTTCGTTCAGGCCCGCCACATTGCGGATGCCCAGCCGCCGCAGCCAGCGACTGTATTGGTTGAATATCTGAAAAAGTGGCGTTGGCGCGGTGTAGGGTTGGATGGTGGTGGGGGTGTCTTGATGTGGAAAGCGCAGTAAAAAACCACCATCGGCAGGTTCGATGGCGAAATGGCGCAAATACCTGGTGTTGGGGGCCATGTAGCCATGAAAGTAATCTTTGGTCTCTAACAATTCGTAGACAATGAGATCTGGCTTGCGCCGTTGTTTGAGTAGCGCCAGTTTTTCTTCATCTCCGGCATCGGCAAAGATTTGGATGGCTTTTTCGATGGAAACCCGGCTGCGGCGGATGGGAAGTTGTGCGTCGACAACTTCTTGCATCTTTTGCTCAAGTTGAGCCAGCTCATCGGTGGTGAAGGGCTCGCGGCCAGCGATGCGGCAATAGTAGCCACCATTGACCACAGAATGCTCGACATAAACCCGGGCCTCGGGAAAAATTCGGTTGGCCACAGCAATCATCATAAAGGTGAGCGAGCGTCGATAGATACGGGCCCCATCGGCAGTGTTCAGTCGGATGCGGCGCACAGAAGCGTCATGTGTCATGCGCCGCGAGAGTTCCGAGAGCTTGTTGCCGACAATGGCGGCAATGGCCTGCGGGCGTGGGTCATTTTGCGAGGCCGCCTGCACAAAGGCCTCTAGCGGTGTACCAACGGGCCCGGCCAATACCTGGCCCGATTCAAAGGTGAGTCGCACATCGTTGCGCGGTTCCGAAACATGAATGCTCATAGTTAGCTTCCGGGAATTAGAGAGATTTGGACATGCAATCATACGTCATCCTGGGCGGGAATGCAAACATGTATAAACCAGGGGTGTTTCGGATGTTTGCTCTCGCCTGCGCGTCATGCGCCCGCGGGCAAGAAGATGCCGAATCGGGCACCATGGCCCATGTCGCGTTTGGCAACCACAACGCTCCAGCAGGTTTCGCCGTTTTTATGGGAAATCATGGCCATAGTAAAATAGCGATGACATTTTTCTTCGGACAAAATGTTTTGACCAGTAGTGCAGTGGCGGTCTCTGCAACCTTTCACAATCATCAACTTATTTATGGTTGGTTATGCCCATGTTCGTCATAATGCGCACCTACTCAAGTACTGGCGGCTGGCAGAAATGAATTCGGTTCTAAAATGTGCCATTGCAACCACAGATTTCTTATTGGCGAAAGTCAAGTGTTATAATTATAATTGGTAACGACTAACGTACCCGACTTCAATCACCGCAAAGACACTAAGAACACCAAGCATTTCAAAACTTTTTCTTTCTTTGTGCCTTTGTGGCTTCCTGTCTTAGTGGTTTCTAGCCGGGCTACCTTAGGAGTAATGATTTTTTAAAGCTGTCTTAAAACATGATTCGAGCCTGTCAGGCAGGAGGTGTGGTTATGAATGTTGTAACATTAATTGTAGTGGTGGCTGCTGTTGTGGCTGTTTTGCTATTGCTATTTCGAGTTGGAACCAGGCTCATCGGCCTGGTGATTATCAGCGAAAATGAGGTGGGGGTTGTTATCCGCAAATTTGGCAAACCATTACCTCCGGGCAAATTGCTGGCGCTGAATAAAGAGGCTGGCTATCAGGCTGATACGCTGGCTCCGGGATGGCATTTTGGTTATTGGCTACCGCAGTTTAATGTAATAAAAGTACCTGTCACGGTGGTTCCACCCGGAGAGATTGCGCTGGTGGTGGCAGCGGATGGCGCATCGATTCCTGCTGAGCGCATTTTGGGCAAGGTGGTGGATTGCGATAATTTTCAGGATGCCCGCAAGTTTTTGACCAATGGCGGCGAAAAGGGACGCCAGTTGGGTATTCTCACCTCAGGAACGTATCGCATCAATACGGCACTGTTCAAAATCATTTTGCGCCAAAATGCGGGCAGTATCGGCATGGACTCCGCTGAATTGCTGGTTTACACTGTTCATCCCGATAAAGTTGGCATTGTGACCACGCTGGACGGCAAGCCCATCGAAGAGGGTGAGATTGCCGGGCCTCCCATTTCGGGTCACGATAATTTTCAGAACGCGCAGGCTTTTTTGGAAAATGGCGGTCGCCGCGGTTTGCAGGAGCAAGTGTTGCTTTCTGGGTCGTGGAATCTGAACCCCTGGTTCGTCCAGGTCGAGCAATTACCCATGACCGAGATTCCCATTGGCTATGTGGGGATTGTCATCTCTTATGTTGGTAAGCCTATGGAGGATGTTAGTGGCGCGTCGTTCAAGCATGGCAATCTGGTCGAGCCGGGCCATAAGGGCGTTTGGGTTGTGCCCCTGAATCCTGGCAAACACCCCATCAATAGCCGTGTGATGAAGATTGAGCTGGTTCCCACAACCAACATCGTGCTCAATTGGGCTGTGCGTAACGAAGCACATCGCTACGATGCCAATCTGTCTCCCATTACGGTGCGCTCGGGCGATGGCTTTGCTTTTAATATGGATGTTGCCCAAATTATCCACATCGGCTCACAAGAGGCTTCTAAAGTTATTTCCCGGGTGGGGTCTGTGCAAAATTTGGTGGATCATGTTTTGCAGCCCATTGTGGGCAATTACTTCCGCAATGCTGCCCAGCAATACACAGCTTTGGACTTTTTGGGAAGACGGGGCGAGCGGCAGAAAGAGGCGGCCAGTTATGTCCGCAAGGCTTTGCATACGTATGATGTGGAAGCGATCGATACGCTTATTGGCGACATTGCGCTGCCGGCGCAGTTGCTGGAGACGCAGACGAATAGGAAAATTGCCGAAGAGGAGCGCAAAACTTATGAAATGCAGAAGATGGCGCAAGAGCAGCGGCAACTTTTGGTACGCGAAACATCTCTGGCCGATATTCAACGGGAAATGGTAAAGGCTGAGCGGGGTGTGCAAATTGCCAAACTACAGGCCGATGCGACCATCGAGCAGGCTAAGGGTGATGCCGAAGCCACCCGTTTGCAGGCCGAAGGTGAAGCAGCCGCAATTTTGGCCACAGGCAAGGCTAAGGCTACTGCGTATCGGGTAGGGGCTGAGGCTTTGGGCGAGCAACATTATGTGGCTTTGCAATTGATGCAGGTGGTCGGTAAAAGTGGCGTTCGCATTGTGCCCGATGTGTCGGTGAGTGGTGCGAATCATGGTGGCCTGGTGGACAGTTTGCTGGGCGTGATGCTGCATAATCAGATAAAGGAGGGAGGGTTGCTGCCAGAAGAAGCTGAAAGAACGCTTGCCGAGTAGTGTCTAAAACCAAACGTACGGCGTACCTTCATCTGCCAGGTGCGCCGTACGTTGGCTAATGTTTTTTTGGGCTTTAGTCAAAGCGCTGCGTTGTTAAGTAGCTGCGCATTTGAACCTTGAGAAAAGGGCCTGCGTATCTCGACCAACGGCGAAGCTAGCTTTGCCGCCACGGCAACCACAGATGGCACAGATTTCGCAGATTTTTCTTGATGCTTTTTCCCTTTTTCTTGGTGCCTTGGTGCCTTTGAGCTCTTGGTGGTGCACTCCGGGTAGTAACGCATCGTCGCATTTTAGCTTTCATAGCGTCACCTACTTAAGAGATCTTCCGAAGTCTACTTAGCATCAATTTTTAATAGCAAAGGGTAAAAAGATGGGGTTGAGTGACGAGAGGGTGATGGTGGCTGAGGCTTCATCGGTGAGGTCGCCAGTATCGCGAATGACGATGCGTATGGTTTTTGGGCCCAGGCCATCAAAAGTGCGCTGATACACGCTCGACGCATTTTTCCAACTGGTATCGCAATCACCGCTGTTATCCCAATCGTAGCAGACTTCCAGATAGCTGATGTCATCCAAAGCATCGGTGCTGGCAGTGGGATCCAGGGTGAAGAGGGTGGTAAAATCGCCCGTCGTTGGTGTGATGCTGAGCCGGGCTGTGGGCGGTGCGTTGGGTTGTTCCGGTGTGACATCCACCGAGCAGGTGACGCTATCGGAGAGCATGCCGCGGTCGCGCACTTCGAGCTCGACTTCTTGAATGCCATGTCTGTTAAATTGGTGTGTTTGGTCTTGCGTGGCACTTTGCCAATCTGTGTCATACCCACCGCCGCTGTACCAGGCCCAACGAGCAGAAAGGTCGGCGGTGCTGTCTTGGGCATCGGTGCTGGTGGCGGCGCTAAAGGTGAAGGTCGTGCCAACCGGGCCCGAGGCGGGCGTTACGACGCAACGAGGAACGGGCGCTGTGTTAGAGCCAGGATCGCCTACCACGATGTCGTGGGTCACAGAATCGGTGGCGTCGTCATTGTCTTTTACCAACATGCGCACGGTGTAGGTTCCCGGGGTGTCGTAGCGGTGTCGAAGCGAAGGATTGGCGGGGTTGAGCCAGCTTGTATCATAAACACCATCATTCTCCCAATCATAACGAATCTGCAACCATTCCAGAGAGTCTTCGTTGTCGTGCGTGCTCGAAGGATCAAAGTAGTACCAAGTTCCTACTACGCCGCCGCTGGGTGGATCGATGGTGAAGGCTGCCACGGGCGGGGTGTTGGCGGGATGCAGGGGGGTGTTGCCGGCCACAACGGGCACGCTCAGAAAAATGAGCATCATCAGTAACGTCCATGCCAGACGCGTTGCCGATATGTGAAACATTTTTGCAGCTACCTCCATATCATGGGAATGTAAAGATCTTACCTAATGTGCAACTTTTTATGACACATCAACGAGCTTATCAAGCATCTTCTGCTTAACAAGCCGACGAAAATGGACGAAAGGACAAACGTGGAGGAAATAAAATCGTCCACATTCGTCTAATTGGGTCCATCTTCGTCATGGAAAAATGACAAGCTCGCAATTTGGAATTAGGAAACTTATTGCAAACGACTTAGTCGTTACAAATTATCCACCACTACACACAACTTGAGTAAATTGTAAATGATTGTTGACAAAAAGATGAAATTTTATCTGTCGTTTTGTTGAACAGAATGGCTAGTTGTACAAAAAAAGCTTCATGGCAGTATGCTCAGTGTTGGTGTGAACCTCTGCATCCTTTCACCCCCGCCCGTCGAAAAACGTACCCAGGCGGGTCTGTGACTCGGCGGGTTGCCCATCCGCTCATGCACGTTCGCTCGCAGGGGCGAGAGCTTGATGCACACACCCTGCCAACAAAGAACGCCGCCAAACCGATACAGGTACTTTCGGAAAGTGTAAAGAGTACGTTAAAATAGAGCTGATCGACACAAGTAGTTGACCAACACGCCTTAGGAGCTTTAACATGACAACTTTGCCCGCGCATTACGATAAAATTGATCAAACACTGGCCAATACCTTACGCCTGCTGGCAGTGGATGCTGTTCAGGAAGCAAACTCGGGGCATCCCGGCCTGCCCTTGGGGGTTGCCGACTTTGTAAGCGTGTTGTGGACGCGCTTTCTCAAACATGATCCCGCACAGCCTGAGTGGCCCGATCGTGACCGCTTTGTGCTTTCTGCCGGACATGGCTCTGCTCTGCTGTATTCGCTGCTGCATCTTTTCGGCTATCCCTTGCCACTGGATGAACTTAAGCGCTTTCGGCAATTGGGCGCCATCACCGCCGGCCACCCCGAATATGACCCGGCTCTGGGCATCGAGCTGACCACCGGGCCCCTGGGCCAGGGCATTAGCAGCGCGGTGGGTATGGCTCTGGCCGAACGCTGGCTGGCTCAGCGCTTTAATCGCCCCGGATTCACACTGGTTGATCACACCACCTGGGTGCTGGCCTCGGATGGCGATCTTATGGAAGGCGTTTCATCTGAAGCAGCCTCGCTGGCCGGACACTGGGGCCTGGGTAAACTTATCGTGCTGTATGATGACAATCATATCTCCATCGATGGCAACACTCAGGTTAGCTTTACCGAAGATGTCTTGCAGCGTTTTTCATCCTATGGCTGGCACATCAGCCGTGTGGATGGTCACGACATGGCTGCAGTCGATGCCGCCATTCGCACAGCTCAGGCCGAAACACAACGTCCCAGCATCATCGCCTGCCGCACGCAAATCGGTTTTGGCAGCCCCATGGTCAACACCGCCAAAGTTCACGGTTCACCCTTGGGCCCGGCGGGCGTGCGGGCCACCAAAGAGGCATTGGGCTTTCCTGCCGATGAAAAATTCTACGTGCCCGCGGCTGTGCGCCCGCGCATTGCCCAGGCCTTACGCCCGGGCGCCCAGGCACGCGCCCACTGGCAGGCGCAGCTACAAGCCTACCGCCAGGCCCATCCCCAACTGGCCGCCCAGTGGGATGAGCAAATCAGCGGCAAATTACCTGCAGGTTGGCAAAACTCCCTGCCCGACTTCAGCAACCAAAAACCGATGGCGACCCGGGCCACCTCGGGCCAAGTCATCGCAGCACTAACCCCGATATTGCCCACCCTGGTGGGAGGTTCAGCCGATCTTTCCGGCAGCAACAAAACCAATCCCCCCAACCAGCAAACCATCAACCGCCAAAACTACCACGGCAACTACATCCACTACGGCGTGCGCGAACATGCCATGGGCGCCATCATGAATGGTCTGGCCGTACACAACCTGCGTCCCTTTGGCGGCACATTCTTAGTCTTCTCCGATTACCTGCGCGGCGCCATTCGTCTGGCCGCTCTGATGAAACTGCCAGTCATCTACATCTTCACCCACGACAGCATCGGCGTCGGTGAAGATGGCCCCACCCATCAACCCATCGAGCATGTTACCTCGCTGCGACTCATTCCCGGTCTGGTTACCCTGCGTCCAGCCGATGGTAACGAAACCGCCAAAGCCTGGCAAGTGGCCCTGGAACGGCAAGGCCCCACCGCTTTAATTCTTACCCGGCAAGCCTTGCCGCAAATGACCGCAAAAAACAACGGCCTGCACCGCGGCGCCTACATCTTGCAGGATAGTGCAACCTCTCGCCCCGACATCGTGCTGATTGCCAGCGGCTCTGAAGTCGCTCTGGCCATGGAAGCCGCCCAAACCTTGCAGGCGCAAAACATTCAGGCACGGGTTGTCTCTATGCCCAGTTGGGAGCTATTCGATGCTCAGGAAGCAGCCTATCGGGCCCAGGTGCTGCCCGCAGATGTGCCTAAACTGGCCATCGAAGCTGGCGCCGGCCTGGGCTGGCGTCGCTACGTGGGGCTGGATGGAGCAGTACTCAGCATCGATAGCTTTGGCGCTTCGGGCCCGGGCTCCGCAGTCTTCGCAAAATTTGGTTTCACCGTCGAAAACATTATCGCCATGGTCAGACAACTACTGGCCTGACCCACACATCCCAAAACACTATGACCGCAAAACTTTCCCCCTCCATCCTTTCCGCCGACTTCACCCGCCTGGGGCAACAAGTGCGCGACGCTGCCGCCGCGGGTGCCGAATACATCCACATCGATGTGATGGATGGGCAATTTGTGCCCAACATCACCATCGGGCCTGTCATCGTCAAGGCCCTGCGTCCCATCGCCGATGAAACGGGCGTCATCCTGGATGTGCATCTGATGATTGAGCAACCTGAAAACATGCTGGCAGCCTTTGCCCGGGCCGGCGCAGACATACTCACCGTACACATCGAAACCTGTCCCCACATCCACCAAACCATTCAGCAAATCAAAGCTCTGGGCATGAAAGCGGGCGTCACCCTGAACCCGGGAACCCCGCTGGTCATGCTGGAAAACATCCTGGCCGACGTTGACCAGATTTTAATCATGTCGGTGAATCCGGGCTTTAGCGGACAACGCTACATTGCCGCCAGCACCGACAAAATTGCACGCTTACGAGCCATGCTCAACACCCGCGGTCTGCAACATGTCGCCATCGAGGTCGATGGTGGTGTCAAGCCGGAAAACGCCGCTGAAATTGTGGCTGCCGGTGCCAACATCCTGGTGGCAGGCTCCGCAATCTACAACCAAAAAGCCAGCATTGCCGAAAACATCGCCGCCTTCCGGCAAGCGTTATCGTAACCTGCAAGAGTTGATCCAATCACCAAACCATCCGATACAGCAGAGAGCTGTTACATCAGGCAAAAATAACGACTACCGTACCCGACTTCAGTCACCACAAAGACACTAAGAACACCAAGCATTTCAAAATTTTTTCTTTCTTTGTGCCTTGGTGGCTTCGTGTCTTAGTGGTTTCTAGCCGGGCTACCTTAGTCGTAACCATTATTCATGCAATGTTACACAATTGCCTCTTGAAATGTCTCATGATTGTGTCATCATAAAGATGCACATGGGAACTTGTTTCGCAGTGCCGACGTTAACATGATAACACCCCCCTTCCCATCAGGAGAAAACCATGAGACGCATCCACCTTATTATCATCCTCTTGCTATTGGTCACGCTGGCACTAACAGCTTGCAGCGGGTCAGCTCCGACGCCTATGGTGGTCGAAAAATCTGTTGGACAGGCTGTTTCTGCCGATAATGACATGCTCGCCCCCCGTGAAGCGCCCGCCGCCCCTATGGCATCATCAGCCCTTGCGCCTGCCAGTCAGCAGATGCAAAGCACCCGCAAAATCATCTACAACGCAGATATTGCGCTCATCGTGCAGGATACCGAGCAAACAACGCAAGCCATTGCCGAGATGGCCGCCAGCATGGGGGGCTACGTGGCCAGCATGAATGGCTATCATCAGGGCGAGCAGATGATTTACGACATCACCATCCGCATCCCCTCCGATAAATTCGAGGCCGGGCGCAGCTCATTGCGGCAAATGGCGGTGCGGGTCGAGCATGAAAATGTTAGCACCAACGATGTCACCGATCAGTACTTTGACATCGACGCCCGCCTGCGCACCCTGACCGCTACTGAAGAAGAACTCACCGAGTTGCTCAAAGAAACCCGCAAAAATGGCGGCAAGGTCGAGGATGTGATGAAAGTTTATGACCGCCTGATTCAAATCCGTAGCGACATTGAATCCTTGCAGGGGCAATTGAATCGTTTGGATAAACTGGTAGGCTTCTCTACGCTGAACATTCATCTGCAACCGCACATCCTGTCCACCGCCATCGAAAATGATGATTGGCATCCGGCAGAGATTGTTCACGCCAGCATCAACACCTTGGTCAATGCCCTCACCGGTCTGGCCACACTGCTCATCCGCCTGGTCATCGTGGTCTTGCCCATTGCCCTGATTTTAATTCTACCGCTGGTACTGCTGGTGTGGCTGGTGAGCAAATGGCGCCAACGGGCCCGAACTGTCAAAAACGACGAAACCTCCCAGGATGACTCATAGCCCCCTTTGTTCCTAACGCACACTGCCCCGATGATAAGCCCTTTTCATTCATCTTTTCGGTCAACCATCATGCGAATCCTCACCTTTTTAGCCAAATCCTTTGCCTGGCAGCCTTTTAGCCAAACACTGACTCAAGCACCCGCGGCAGAGCCTGGCAGCATGACACAAGTTGTCGTGGCCTTTATTCAAGTCGAGGCCAAAGATGAAGCAGATGAAAAACGGGCCTTTCGTCATCTGCTCAAACATCTCAAATGGCTGGCCAACAAAAACGACCTGCGCAACATCGTTTTGCATTCCTTCACCCATTTGGGCGGACAAAATGCCTCGGCAGATTTTGCCGAATCACTGCTGCAAAACATGGCTCAACGCCTGCGCAACACTGGCTACCAGGTCGAAATCACCCCCTTTGGCTGGTTCTGTTCCTGGCAAATCGATGTCATGGGCCAAAGTTTGGCCAAGGTGTACAAAGAAATCTGACGCGCAGCTACGAAGTTGGGCGCTCCTGTTGCGCCCGTTCAGCCATCAACTCATGATAGGCCTTCACCCATTTGGCCATCTCTTCATCTCGCCGCTTGCTCTGCTGCATAGCGGCGTTGATTTTTTGCTTTTCGATACGGGAAAAAATATCGGCGTGAACCGTTTTGGGGTCGGGCACAAAATAAAATTCGATATTGCCTTTGGTGGCGGCAGTCTGAATAGAGACATTGCCGTAATTAAAAATATAGGCGATAAAATGAGGAATCTGAAATTCCACATTTTCTACACGTTCCAACGATAACTTAATGCGATCTTCCTGCAAGCCCAGCGGCTTCTTGTTCACCTGCTCGATGAAGTGATCCGTTACGATGTAGAAATCGTTGCGCCAATCCACCCATTGCCAGACCAGCCACAAAATACCGCCAATCAAAAGGGGAAAGGCCAGCAGCAGCGCACCATTGCGGATTTGTGTGGCATAAGGTGTATTCCGGGAAATGTCACGAATCACAAAAAATAAAACAATGGCCCCAATAGCCAATCCCAGAGGCAAGAATGATTTTACCAGAAGTCCAAACCAATGCTTTCGCCAAATAAGTCGCTCACCCAACCGCGGCTTGCTGCTGGAAAAACTTTTAAGGAATGCTCGCAACCAACCCAACACTTTATTATAGGTTGGTGCGCTCCCAGCCGTGCGCACCTCAACATCCTCCATCAGCGCCCGCACATCAGTGACCAAATCGGTCTCCATATCTAGTTCTTTGCGTAAGTAGCGTTTGATGTAATCCTCAGGTTCCTCCATCTGGGCGTGCAGCAGCTTTATCCGTTCGGTGGCGCCAGATAAAATTTTGATAATTTCATCTGGGTGTGCCAAGTAATCGAACTTTATCTCACCTTCTTCTGCGGCGGTGCTGATGTAAAGCTGTCCGTACCCCAGCATTTTGGCAAAAAATCCACGCTCCATGTGCGAATTCTGAATTTTGTCGATGGGCGCGGCATTCTGACGTTCACTCATCAGGGGCACAGCTTCTTCGTGCATGATTCGGGTATGGGTGATGGTGAAATAATCATTCCTATAATCAGCAATCGCCCATCCTCCCATTATTAAAAGCCACAGCAACACCGGCAAAAACTTCAGCCAAAACGAGAAATGAATCCCCAGCAACGAAAGAGAAATCAAAATGGCCAGATAAAGTAACGCTACCAGCACCGGAATCAATAAGCGTTTAACCAGAACAATGGGGTGTCGCCGTTTGCGGAAGAGGGGGCCTTCCTCTGGCTGCAGGGCTGTGCTGGCAACCGCATCTACGCTGGCCAGCATGTGCAGTTTGGCTTCCTTACGTCGCCATATTTCGGGGTGAGCATTAGAAAATGCCTGAAAATCGAGATAATGGATTTGCAGCCAGCTTACCGGCGTTGTCGCCTCTACCGTGATTTCAGCCAGTTGATTTTGCTGCATGATGTTTTTCTCGCCCCAGGTAAATCCTGGCATCACCGGTTCCGGCTCTTCGGGCACACCGATGCTGTTGTAGGTATATTTTCGCGCTTCGCCCCTGGTCAAAATGCGATAGTGAGGATCGGGCTGCTGACTACGGGAGATTTTTGTGCCAGGTCGATGTGCGTAAACCTGCATGACATAGCCTGCCAGGTACCGAATCTCAGGGCGGGTAAGCATCTTGAAAAATGGCGCCCGACTCAGCATCAGCTCAATGTCGATGGGCTCACGCGTCCACACATTTTGCGGATGTCGTTCTGTTAGCGCCACAAAATCAACCTTGGGCACTCGATAACAAGAGACCTTTGTCTCGGCGACAATGCGGCATTTGTAGTAGCCCCCCGTAAATACAACGCGAAGTCCCAGCACGCTATTGCTGCTGCGCCACCACTCCCGCTGAAATAAATTCGATTGCAAGTGTACACGTCCCTGTCGGACAATCATCACATCTTTGACTGGGGCGTTCTCCTCAGCCAGCACCCTTCCTCGGGGAATATCCTCGAATTTTACCAAATCGCTCAGCCAGTCGATTTCGGGATTGGTCAAAGGTGCGAAATAAGGAATCGCCCGCAAACGTCCGGCCACGCGGGCCCGGTCGAATTTGCGGCCCCAGGCAGGATAATGAGATGCCAGTGTTACCAACGACTTGACATCGATGCTGATGAGCTCCACCTCGCGGGCAGCCCGGGCGTCGCCCAACTGCGGCGCATGAATATCCAAACGCAGCCGACCCAGCACTTCGCCCTCATTCACCACTCGCCACAGCTCCCGCTGCCCCTCATCCCGCCGCAAAAGCGTTACCTGCCCCCGTTTCACCAAAAAGAGACGCCGAATCACCGCGTCCTGCCGAAACAGCAGCACGCCCGGTTTGATGGGTTGCGATGTTGGCACTGCGCGAATCCGCTTCAGCGCTTCATCAGGAATCCCCTGGAAGAGCTCGAACTCACGCAAGGCTGCGACAACATCAAAAGTGGAATCAGGCATAATTTCGGGAAACCAGCAATAAACAACGGCTCAATACAATCATCATACCTATTTTAACACGTTATGGCAACCTTGCCCCCCTGGCGGACACATCAACTTGAGAGGATTGCCAGTCTCGCCAAGCCGAAAATGGCTTGCGCCATAGGGTTGCGGAGGACAAGAAGATATTTTGCGGGAATGCCGCGGGGAAGTTGGTGATTCTCTCTGGATAGTGATGAACTGTTGCATTTCAAATTCTGACGGGGGCCCGCTGCTTCCGATTTTACAAATCTCGAGTTTAGAATAAAACTTTGATAACACTTTAATGAGATGATAAAGGGGAGGCCGCTATGGCCTTCATTGGAATCACGCTGTGGTTGATTCTGTCACAACACTCCCAGTAGTTACGAGGTGAACTATGAAGAAGCGAACCAAACTTGTTACCGGTGCGGTGCTTGCACTGCTGGCTCTGGTCATTGTGCCCATGGCTGTTTTTGCGCAACAGGGCCCGAAACCGCGACCGAACCATGAACATGCCCTGATGCGCGCCCTGACTGAAACCGCGGCCCAAACCCTGGGCATGACCCCGCAGGAATTTGTACAGGCCATGCGTCAGGGTAAGACCCCGGCACAACTGGCCGAAGAAGCGCAAGTAAACCCCGATGATCTGGCCGCAGCCATGCAAAACACCTGGAATACCCAGGGCGAGCAGCTCATTGCCACATTTATCGAGCAGGGTGCGCCAGCCAAGGTCGGGCAACGCGAGGCTGAGCGTCGGCAGCGGGCGCTGCGACGTTGGACCAGGCTGGCAGCAGAGACATTAGACATGTCACCGCGAGTCTTTGTTCAGGAGCTACGTTCGGGCCAAAGTGCCGCCCAAATTGCTGAAGCACACGGTAGCTCGGGCCAGGCTTTGGTCGATGCCGTGGTAGCAGCGGAACAAGCGCATCTTGATCAGGCTGTGGCCGATGGCAAGATGACCCAGGAGGAAGCGGATAACCTTTTGCCCAAAATCATCGAGCAAGCCAACAAATGGGTGGTGCGAGTGCCGCCCACCAATCCGCCTGGAAACTGATGCAACATGGCACTGACGTTTGAAACTTGAGAAAAGTGCCTGTGCATTTTGGCAAACGGTGAAAAATAGCTTCGTCGCCATGGCAACCGAAAAGTGCATAGCTTGCACAAATTTCTCTTGATGCTTTTCTGCGAAATCTGTGAAGACCTGTGGCTAAACCAAGCAACCACTGGGCTTCACGGATTTTGCAGATTTTTTTGACGGCTTTCTGCATTTTTCTGTGAAAATCTGTGCCATTTCTACCTTAGCTTTTTGGGGCGGTCATTCTGGCGAACACCGAAACATCTATCGGGAAAATTGGACTTCTGCACTGTTTGCGGTTAACATTAGCAATTATTTTTTGTCTCTCACTAAAAATCAAAAGGAAGGAGAAGATTATGTCTCGTAAAATTTATCCAGTTATCCTACTGCTCTTGTTGTTGAGTTTGGTGCTGGCTGCCTGCACAACACCCACTGCTAAAGAAGCTGCCCCGGCAAAAGAGGAACCCACTGCCCAACCAGCAGCGCCCGAGCCCACGGCTGAACCTGCTCAGGAATCCCCCAAAGCTGACACCCTGCTCCCCCCCATGGACCCGCCCGAGAAGGTCAAGGTGGCCTATGTGCCCATCATGAAGTTTGCCACCATGTACGTAGCTGCCGACCGGGGCCTGTTTGAAAAATATGGTTTGGATGTAGAAATCGAACGGGTAAAATCGGGCACCGAGGCCATTGCCTTCCTTACCAATAATTCGGTGGATGTGGGCGGCATTGCCATCGTCACTTCGCTGTGGAATGGCTGGAGCGAAGGATTGCCCCTGCGCATCATCGCCCCCGGTGCGCTGGAGCCTTACGAAAATAGCCCCACCAAGGTCGTGGCCCGCAAAGAACTGGTAGATAGCGGCAAGGTCAAAACCATGGCTGACCTGAAAGGCCTGAAGGTGGCGCTGGCTGGCGGCCCCGGCAGCGGCGGCGAATACCTGCTCTCCAAAGCCCTGGAGCGGGGCAATCTCACCATCCGTGATGTAGAAACGGTGAAGATGGGCAACGCCGATATGCCCGCGGCCTTTGAAAATGGCTCCATCGATGCCGCATTGCTGGGCTCTCCCTATGCCGACCAAGTCATCGATGCCGGACATGGTGTAGCCATTGCCACCGATTTAACCCCGGGCCTGATGACAGTGGCCTTTGTGGGCTCCGAAAACTTTGTCACCAATCGCAAAGATGTGGCGCAGCGCTTTGTGTTGGCCCTGACCGAGGCTTCCCGCATGATGCAGGGTGATGATTACCTTTCTGATGAAAACATTGCTGCATATCTCAAATATGTCAACTCCACCGAAGAGGCCATTCGCAAAGGCCGCCGCGTGGTTTATGACCCAAATATGAAAATTCCGGTAGAGGGGCTGGCCGATGTAGAGCGCACCCATCGCGAAAATGGCCGCACCGAATACACCGACCCCATCGACCTCCATTCGGTGGTGGATAGCTCCTTTGTCGAGAAGGCCCTGGAGCTTTTGGGCGGGGCACAATAAGCTATCGTATGATGAGCGCAGCAGGAGATAGTTCTTGCTGCGCTCTTTTTTCGATACAAGGATCCCATGACCACCAAAATCACCGCCAACGCTGTCAACAAAAGCTACGATACCCCGCGCGGCGAACTTGTAGCGCTGCAAAACTTCAATCTTGACGTGCAGGAAGGGGAATTCGTGTGCATCGTGGGGCCTTCTGGTTGCGGCAAATCAACCTTTTTGCGCATTCTGGCGGGGCTGGAGGCGCAAAGCTCGGGCCAGATAACCATCGTGCCGGGCAAAGAGCCGGGCAAACCCCTGAACAATGTAGTCTTTCAGGACTACGCCATCTTCCCCTGGAAAACGGTCATCGACAATGTGGCCTTTGGTCTGGAGATGCGGGGCATCCCCAAAAAGGAGCGTTTGGCTGTTGCCAGACGTTGGCTGGAACGGGTGGGGCTGGGGCGTTTTGCCCAGTACTATCCCCACCAGATCTCGGGCGGGATGAAACAGCGGGTGAGCATCGCCCGCGCCCTGGCCAATGATCCCGAGGTGCTGCTGATGGATGAGCCGCTGGGCGCGCTGGATGCCCAGACTCGGGCCGTGCTGCAAGAGGAACTGCTGCGCATCTGGGAAGAAACCCGCAAAACAGTGGTTTACATCACCCACAGCATCGATGAAGCAGTGCTTTTGGGCGATAAAGTGGTACTGATGACCGCTCATCCCGGAACCAACAAAGCCACCTTCGAGGTGGCGATTCCCCGACCCCGCACCCTGGCGGTGCAAAGCTCACGCGCATTTCGGGAGCTAACACTGGCCATTTGGGAATCATTGAAGGATGAGGTGATGCGGGCCATGGAGGCGCAACGATGAAACATTGGCAAGAGGTGCAGAAGAAGGTGTGGTTGCTATTGGCGGGCCTGGCGCTCTTCAATGGCATCATGCTGGCGGCGCATCTTTGGCGGCCCTACTTGTGGCTGGGGCTGCTGGTGGATATGGCATTGTTGGTGGCCCTGGCCGATTTCGTAGCCCGAGCCATCCCCAAACGCTGGCAGCGGGCTTATGATTTGACGCTGGCCATCGGTTTTCCCATCTTGCTCCTGGTGGCGTGGGAGCTGATTGTGCGGGCCGAGATTCTGAATCCGCGCTGGTTTCCGCCCCCTTCGCGCATCGCTGCAGCGTTGTGGCAACTTTCCACCCAGGTGGATAAATTTTCGCATACCAGTTTGTGGGGACGCCCCTGGCTTATCCCTCG
>CAZMDD010000070.1:0-6294 GCA_964565065.1 uncultured Caldilineales bacterium
CCGATTTCTGTCGGGCCATCGTCGGAAAAGTCAAAACAGAGAAAAATGGTAACGACTAACGCACCCGACTTCAATCACCATAAAGACACTAAGAACACCAAGAATTTCAAAACTTTTTCTTTCTTTGTGCCTTTGTGGCTGCGTGTCTTAGTGGTTTCTAGCCGGGCTATCTTAGTCGTAACAAAGCATCAAGAAAAATCTGTGTCATCTGTGGTTGCAATGACGGATTTTAGCGCCAAATCTATTTTCGTTGTTGGTCGAGAAGCACAGCGATTTTATCAAATTTCAAATGCGCAGCTACTTAAGCCCGCTATAACCACTGCTCCAAATCAGCCACGCTGGGCAGCAGCAGATCAGCTTCGTCCAAATCATCCTCGCTGCCAAAGCCTGAAAGTACACCAATGGCTGCGGCATTGGCCGCGCGGGCCGCGCGGATATCGGCCAGGGTGTCCCCCACCATTACACATTGCTCCGGCGAAAGCTCTAACATTTGCGCGGCCCGAAAAATGGGCTCGGAGTGCGGTTTCAGCCGCCTGACATCATCCCTGGTGACGACAACATCGAATAAATGCTCAAGATGTTGTTGTTCCAAAAAACGTTGGGTCGAGTGCTTGTCGCGGGTCGTGACCAATCCCAACCGATACCGGGTGCGCAACGTTTGCAAAACCAATGCTGCACCCTCTACCATGTTTAGCTCCGCAGTCTTTTTGTAGCCCAACATTTGCCTGATGCGCCGGGCAATCTGAAAAGCATCATCATCCAGGTCGACTGCGTCCAGGCGGGCCAGCCAGCTTGCAGCAAAGGCCTCAAGACGCATAATCCACCGCCGCAAGAATGGCCGGGCATCGGCTTCGTGGAAAAAACGCTGCAACGGGCCCAGTTTATCCGCCACAGCATCGATCACCTGATCATCGGTTTCGGCTAACGTACCATCCAAATCGAAGAGGATAGCGGCCACAGGTTGCCCGCGCAACATGCCTCGCCATTGAATCGCAGTCGAGAGCTTCTGGTGCGTCTCTGAGAAGGGTTCTTGGTCGGCCAGGCGGCGAAAAATGTAGCGCAGTAAAATACGGGCCGAGGCCAACGTGGGTGCGGCTAACATCACGCCCAGCAAACCGAATTCCACAGCCCCCAGAATTGCGCCCACAAAAACGACGCCCGGATGCAAATTCACCCGGCGTCCCACCACGCGGGGATAGAGATAAACCTGCTCGAATTGGAAGATGAAGGTGTAAAGCCCCAGGACGATGATGGCAATAATCCAATTTTCCAGCGGAATCCAACTGGAGCCTCCAAAAAAGGCGACAAAAACGGCCAAGGCCGCGCCCAAGGTCGGGCCCAACGAAGGAATGAACTCCATAAATCCGGCAAAAATAGCCAACAGCAGCACATGTTGTAGCCCCAGCACCCACATGCTAAGGCCCACCAATGAACCGACAACAACAGCCAACAGCAATGTTCCCTTGAAGAAATGCCCCCAAATGATGCTAAACTCCCGCAATAGCCGAAAAGCATCACGGCGATACGGGCGGGGCAGGTGCTCGTAAAGCCACCCTTCCAGCTTGTAACTATCTTTAATCAACCAAAATGTGACCACAATGATAAAAGCTACCCAGAACAGGCTGGAAAGCATGCTCAACAGCGAAAGCGCAGCCTGCGAGACATAGTTTTCCAATCCCTTGGTCGCATTCAGCAAGAGATCGTGTACGTTGATGGGCCCAATTTGGAAATTGATGGAGGAGAGGCTATCGATGAACTCGTTGAATGCCTTGAAATCAAATTGCGAGCTAATGGTCAGCGAAACCAAACTGGGGGCAATCAGCACCGGAACCAGAATAATCAGCCCCAGCAGTATCAGAAAGATGAGTCCGATGGCCAAGCCGCGCGGCAATCCTGTACGACGCACAACCCAGTTGGTGGGAGGCGTCAGCAAAAAAGCGAGCAGGCCCGAGACAATCAGCCAGGGCAGCGCCGCACTAAATCGAACGAAAAACCATCCTGTCACCAACAATGAGATGACTAAGACGATGATTTTCGTGGTGGTGGACCAACGAGCATCTTCTCGGTCCATGGAATGCTCACTTTGCATAAGGCTCATTGCTGGCAATCAATTTGAAATCACTTAGCGGCCAGTAGCGCATCCAGGCATGACCAACAATGTGATCGATGGAAACAGGCCCGAAAGAACGGGAATCATTGGAATTATTACGATTGTCGCCCATGACAAAGATGTAGCCATCGGGAATCTTGGTAGCTGGATAATTGCCTCGGGCCGGGCCATTGATGTATGGCTCATCCAGAGGCTCATGGTTAATCGATGTTATGCCGTTCTGGATGCTCAACGTATCGCCGGGCAGGCCAATAACACGCTTGATTAAAAGCTCATCGAATCCATCTACACGCAAAACAACGATATCGCCCCGTTTGGGCAAATCAAAACGATAGCTCAGTTTTTCTACAATCAAGCGTTGATGCCCGTAAAGGGTGGGCTCCATGCTGTAGCCTTCGACCTTGGTTGCCTGCGCCAAAAAAACCTGAATAAGAACAGCAATGATGAGCGCAGGCACGATGGTTCCAAACATTTCGCGGGCCACAGCCCCGGCAAGAGAACCACTGGGCGCTACCGGTCTGTCAGAAACAGGGCGCGGCAACAGTGGCGCATCCATCTGCGGTGCGTACTGTTGAGGCTGCTGCTCCGGCAAGATGATGCGGGCGTCGGGCGGTAAAAAGTTTTGGCGATGACCCTGGATGTTCATAACTTCATTTGAAAGTAAGCGATTGAATCAGGAGAAAAACAGCTCCCGTTACAAAATGATACCAGTTTTTGGGAGAGTTAGCCAAGTTTGCCCTGCAAGATGTGCGCATTTTAAGTAGGTGATGTTATGAAAGTTGGAAGATAACGGTTCATCGCTATCCGGAATGCACCACCAAGAGCACAAAGGCACCAAGAAAGAAAAAGTTTTGAAATGCTTGGTGTTCTTAGTGTCTTTGTGCCTTTGTGGTGATTGAAGTCGGGTACGTTAGTCGTTACAAGGAAACGCTCAAAATGAACCAACATGAGACTGAACAGAACACTTGTCACAATAAATGCCAGGAATTCAAGCCTAAAAGTGCAATAAAACCAACCATCTGCATTCTCGTTGCTCTCAAATTTTTTACGGTAAAGAAATTCGTGTACAATCTATAGTAGCAATCATCCCCTATTCCCCCTGTGAGTTAAACGCTATGGCAAAAACGTTGAAAACCGAGGTAAAAATTGTTCATCTACAGCAAGGACGTAGAAAATCGTATTCGCCTACGGCTCGGGTGATTGAACCAACCACGGGTGTGGCCCCCGCTCGGGGCAAAGGGAATCTTTACATCCTGCTGGAAGTCTCGGGCAATAGCGCTGCCCGCACCGGTTCGCTTTATCGCCAACTGCTCAACAGCATCAAGGATACCTATTACGACGCCACCGGCGATGTAGTCACGGCCCTGACCGCTGCCTTGCAATCGGCGCACACGCTGCTGCGGCACTACAACCGGGATGCCGGCACAGATTTTGCAGCGGGCGCAACATGTTTGGTGGTAACAAGCCAAGAGATTATCTCGGCGCAGGCAGGCCCCACCATTTTGGCGGTGAGCAGCAATCAGGGCTTGCAGTGGTTCTCACCCCTGAACAATGAAGATTATGGTGCGCTGGGCGATGACGATGCCCCAGCGGTCGAGATTGGCCGCGTAGCGGGGCACCCGGGCGTGGTGATTGTGGCCATGCACAGCACCTGGGCCAATTATTTGGAAGTACCACTGATGATGGAAGCCACCGCGGTTCCTCGGGCCCGAGCTGTGGCTGACCAGATGGCTGGCATTGGCATCGATGCCACCGAAGAACTCAGTGCCCTGGTCATCACCCTTACCGAAGCCCCGGCTCAACAAAAACACCTTGATGATACCCCAGAAAAGCTGCCGCCCAAAGCGGAGCCGGCCCGGCCCAGTGACGAAATTCCCTTCACGCCCGAGCCTTTGCGGCCCGAAGATGAACAAGATGATGCCGACTGGGAAGACTACTACGACATCCCTGAACCAACATCGGCCCAAAAACCGCGCAGCCTGCTTTCGGGACTAAGCAAACCCAGTGTGACCAAAAAAGCCCCCAAACCAGCGGCCAAGGTCAAAAAACCACGACGCATCCCCTTCGTTTTGGGCACTATCCTGCTGCTGCTCTTGATTGTGGCAGCCGTAACCGGTGGCATGTGGTACTATCAGGGTCAGCAGCGCATCAAGACCTTTGAGAAATTCCTCGATGGCGCACAGGTGCAACTGGATGCTGCCAAAAAAACACAAGATATCGAACAAGCGCGCCGTCTGATTCAATTTTCGCAGGAGCAACTGGATCAAGCTGCGCAGTTCTTCCCGGAGCACCCCGAAATCGCCAGACTGCGCTCCGAAATCATAGGGTATCAGGCTGAAGTCAACAAGGTGGTAGGCCTGATGGCAGGTTTTGATTTGCCTCTCATCAGCTTTACCGACCCGCAATCCAACCCCCGCACCATTTTTGTCAATGGACTCAGCGTTTATGTGCAAGATACCGGGCGTGGCGTTTTCGAGCGCTATCAACTGGATGATGCCACCAGCGATCGTCTGGCAAGTGGCATCGAAAATCCCAGCACGCAACTGCGCACTGGCGAAAAGGTCGAAAATCGTACAGTGGGGCAGCTTTCGCAGGCTGTTTGGGCCCCCACCGCGGGCAATCGCACAGCCACGGGCCCGCTGATTATGGACCACAGTTTGCAATTATTTGGCATCAACGCGGGCCTGGGCCCAGTCAATGTGGGCCTTGCCGAAAATCCCGGGCTCAAGTTTGTCAGTGGCATGCACTTCTACAATGGCAATATCTACTTGCAAGATTCAGTAGCCAACCAGCTCTGGCGCTATCGTCCCAGTGGCAGCAACTACATGAATCCACCTGAGCCGTACTTCCCCGAAAACACGACCATCGACTTGAAATCAGTTATCGATATTGGCATCGATGGCGATGTGTGGCTCCTTTACCCCAGTGGCAGCATGTTGCGCTTCCTTTCCGGCAATCAGGAACCCTTTGCCCTGGAGCAGATCGATCCTCCGTTGAAGAACCCAGTGGCTCTGTGGATTAATCAGGCCGACATGCCTGCGGGCCGCATTTACATTGCCGACGCCGACACCAATCGCGTGCTGGTCTTTGATAAAGAGGGGCGTCTGCTGGCCCAGCTCACACCACTGGAGCATCCTGATGCGCTCAAAGACCTAAAAGATATTTATGTCGACGAGATGACTAACACGCTTTATCTTCTGACGAAAACTGCGCTGTATCAATCGCCGCTGCCCAGCATCAAACCGGCGGAGGGCACACTGGTTTCGCCATGATGCAACAGGGTTTGGCGCGCTTTTTGGTTTATCTGCAAACCGAGCGGGCAGCTTCGCCTCATACCTTGCGCAACTACGGCAACGAAATCAAACAATTCATCCAGTTTGCCCAGGCTCGAGGCATTAGTCGCTGGCAAGATGTGGATGTGACCGTTATTCGGGCATGGATGGCGTCACTCTACGATGCGGACTATCATCCCGCATCGATGGCCCGACGTTTGTACGAGCTACGTTCCTGCATGCGCTTCTTGGTGCGAGAAAAGATCATCCCCTCGAATCCCGCCCGGCTGGTTTCGCCCCCCAAGCAGACCCGTACCCTGCCCGATTATCTTACGCCGGAGCAGATGGAAGTGTTGCTCAGCGGGCCCGACATCAGCACGCCTCTGGGCATGCGTGATGCCGCCATCCTGGAGACCTTGTACAGTACGGGCCTACGTCGCAGCGAAATCATGGGCCTGCAGCTCAAGAACATCTCGCTGGCAGAAAAACAGCTCCGGGTGATGGGAAAAGGCAGAAAAGAACGCATCGTACTCATTGGCGAGCCGGCCCGTCGGGCCCTGACCCGCTACATCAGACATGGACGCCCGCAACTGCTGGGCGATAAAAGGGATGGCGGCATGCTCTTCCTCAATTACCGCGGCCACCCTCTGACATCACCCCGCATGATTGGCAGCATTTTGAATAAATATGTCAAGCTGGCGGGCCTGACACAGCGTGTAACACCGCACACCCTGCGCCACAGCTTTGCCACACATTTGCTGGAAGGGGGCGCAGATTTACGCACAGTGCAAGAGCTGCTGGGGCATGCCAATTTGCAAACCACCACCATTTACACCCAGGTCACGTTGGGACACTTGCGCAAGGTGGTGGATGAAGCACACCCCCATGCGTGAATCCTAACCTTGAACTGGC
>CAZMDD010000071.1:0-3394 GCA_964565065.1 uncultured Caldilineales bacterium
ACGCCACAGCGTTTCAGTGCTCTCGATCGAGCCGTAGGGGATGAAAGAACACCGAGAGCCCCGACGACGAAAAAGACAAGATCATGTTTCAGTGCTCTCGATCGAGCCGTAGGGGATGAAAGAAGCATTCTGTTTTTCCAACATGATGAGACCATTTAGGTATCTGAAAGTCATTTTATCGCTGCTACGGGCTTCCTGGCAAGCCGATTTTTGGATAGAGGGGCGAGTCGCACATCTGCTGAGTGACTTTTTTCGCAGATCGATTTTTGTCGCGAAATGCGCTCTTTTTGCGGCGGTTGGCCAGGCTATACGATGCGTTTTGAGGGGCGAAACAGGAAGTTTCATCTTTTTCCTCTCCTGAGTTGAAAAGGGCGGAGGCATTTGCGAAGAATACCCCCGAGAAGGGGCTTTTGCCACTATCTCAAAAGACATCATTGCAAAAGCGACGAAATTCGCAGTTGACGCAGCGTCCCCGCTTATTGGTAGGGGGCGGCATTCGTTCCTCTTCGATGCAGCCGCGGATTTCTTGTACGGTGCATCGCACCTTGTTACGAAGCCGCGGGGTGAAGCGGATAATTTCGGCCCGGCGGTTGGGTATGCTGTACAGAAAGCCATGCTCCGAAACCACGCCCCAGACATCCTCCAGCATGAGCCCATACGCGGCCAACTGTAATTTGAAGTGGATGGCGATGCCAGTGCGGCGACTGAGCTTGAAATCCACCGGCCAGGCCCGGTTTTCCTGCCGCAACACCATATCCAGGCGGGCGCTCAGGCCTAAACTCGCCGACTGCAATTTCACATCTTCCAGACGTTCAGCCTCGGGCAATCCATAAAGTCTGCCAGGTTTGCGTCGACGTTGCCGCGCCTCTTCTCGCTCATGCGCGGCAACGCCCGCCTCCATTTTGAAGGTAATGGGCCGCAGTCCCGGCATGAGATAAGTGAAGTAGACGATGCGCGGGCAATATGTCCACTGTTTGAGGTCCGTCACCGGAAGAAGCCAGGTCATGGGCTTCCCTCCTCATCCTCTTCTTCGGCCTCAACCTCATAACTGATCCGCTCGGCCCAATCTTTGGCGCAAATGGGGATGAGCTGGATGTTGCCCGGATTGTCATCCATCCGCATTTCCACCTTAAGCATGAGCTCTTCCTGATGGTTGCGGCTGAGTTGGCCCAGAAATGCGGAAAACTGGATGCGATCCAGACCGTAATCCAGGCAGATGTCTGCGACTTTGTTGCGCAGACGGTCGTTGGGAATGTCGTAAATGATGAGACAACGCATGGTAAGAAATTGCCAATGGGGATGGGATGAGAACGAGGTCACCAACTGGCCTGGTAGGCGATGAAGTCTTGGGCGTCACCGCGCAGATAGCTTGCTAGCTCTCGAGCCTGAGTTTGCAGGATGGCCCGAGGGCTCAGCCGCTGCCCCTTGTAGCGTTCGGGGGCATCCAGGCGGGCATGGATTTTCTCGGCGATGAGGTGCCGCGTGTCTCTATCCAGGTTGCCTCGCTTATCCAGCATCAGCGCAGTGCCTTTGCCCACCATGGCCAACAGGGTGCGGTCTACCACCGGGGCACGAAATGGTTCGATGAGATCCAGCACCAGGCTGGGTTTGCCGGGCCGATCGGTGTGCAAAAAGCCGGCGTAAGGGTCCAGGCCCGCCAGCACAGCGGCCCGTTCCACCTCGCCATAGAGAACGCCGTAGCCGTAGTTCAAACTCATGTTGAAGACATCCTCAGCATGGCGCCCTTTGCGGCCGGGCCAGTTCAACTCCTGGGGCAATAATGCCTTTACGCCCGACCAATAGGCTTTGGCCGCTCGACCTTCGGCAGAAAGGATTTGCTCTCGCACATCATCGATGCGGGAAACCTCCAGCGCCAGCAACTCCTGTTCGTGCCCCAGGGTCTCGATAGCGGCATCGCGCAAGATGCGATAAAGCTCCGGCGCTTTTTCCTTGCGATATTTGGCCACATATTTGAGCAGCGCGGCTTGATTGCGGATCTTGCCCAGGGCCAGCGCCCGGGCAACCTGAAATCCCCGTTCATCTGCATAGGCCAACAATTGCGCCCGACGGGTCTTGACCGTGCCGATAAGCGCGCTGGCGTAGAGGCTGGCCACGGGATTGCCGCGGCTATCCACGATGTGCACCGGCACGCCATAGTTTGCACACGCGGCCATGGCGTCGGCGCTGATGCTCACGCCATGATCCGCCAATGTCAACGTTTCCAGATGCAGCAATGGCGCGTCCAGCTTGCGTTCACCTTTGACTGTGATGCGCAAACGGCCTTGATGCTTGCTGACGAATGCGCCATAATCCTGAACGAAAAGATGTTTGATGATAGGCATGATGTTCAATCCTCGATTTCGAACCAACCGCCTCCCTTGACGACGTTTTTGCCCAATTGCAGACTCTCGCCCCACAACAGCAGAGGCAGCAGGGGCGCCCAATCATCGGCCAGGAGTTGGATTTCTCCCACCAGGCCGCCCAGATAGTGATATTTCTTCAGGCGCGAGGAGTAGCCCTTCACATCCCACCAGGTCAGATCATCTTGAAAGACTGTCACCCGTTGGGCCACGGGCAGGACGCGGGCCAAAAACGCCCGCAAGGCGCTGCGAGCTTCATCAGGCGATTGTTCGCCTACATGCTGGTTGACCGCAAAGGCCCGTTCGGCCAGGCGTTGGAAGAACACAGAAAAGTGGAAGGTGCGCATGAGGCGATTATGGTGTATGAGGCGCAAAGGCGTGCGCAGATGTAGCGTGAGGGGAGTGTGAGGGGCGAGTGATGTCAACAGCGTTTGGGTTCGCTGTCGGATGCTGTGGGAGGTGACCGGGACTTGGGGCATGTCGATGGTGCGGCGACCTTCTGGCATGATGACCTGCGTTTCGCGGGTGTGGGGATTGTGGGCCTCGATGCTAACGAGGCGATAGCGTCCGCGCCCCCCCAGAGCTGGCTGATAACGGCCCAGCCCCCAAGTCTCGCCCACCTCGTTCAGCCCCAGCACGATGTAAGGCAGCAGGAAGAGGGTGTGCTGACCGAAGAGAGAAAAGGTGAATTGAAAACGCTCACCTGGCTGATAACGGGTTTGACGGGAAAGAGGCGGTCGCAAGGCAAAGGGACGACGGCTTTCGGGGCCGGTATCGCGAGCGGTGAGATAGCACACCGGGCATGTGGCTTGATGCTCGGGCGTGGCTTTGATCGCGGGCGGCGCGCCGCAATAGGCGCGGCTGATGTAGCTTTGCCATGCCCCGCGCAGGGCCGAGCCTTTGAAAGCATCCATTTCGATGGGCGTAGTTGCTTCGGCCTCGAAGCGAATGTGATGGATGGTGAGGTGAGGGAAGAGATCAGAGTTGTTCATAAGTTATGTTATCCTCCAGGCGGATCGTGGGGTGATGGAAAG
>CAZMDD010000072.1:0-2873 GCA_964565065.1 uncultured Caldilineales bacterium
TACACCTACGGGAATGCAGGGTTCTACACACCCCCCAACCCGGTAGTGGACTGCATCGGCAAGAATCGCGCACGAAAGATCTGGCCTACCGGTAAATTCGACGCGGACACATCTGCCGTCACCTCCCGCTTTGGCCCCTACTCCCCCTTTTTCCACTTTCCCCATCTGAATAGTGCCAATCTGAGTGCCTTGCACGATTGGGCCTGGGGAAACAGCGACACACTGGAAGGATACGAAGCCTACGCCTGGGGCAGGCCTGTCGATTTCACCCTGATGCAAGCTGTCCAAAATAATGGTTGCATCATTACGCGCACAGTGACGATCAGCATGCCTGTGGCTGCAGGTTCGCTGGAAGTCTTTGCCACCTATCTGCATACCCTGGGCGATGCGTACTCGCACGCGGATTGTCTAGACGCGCTGGCCAGCCAGGCATCCCCCGCGCCTTGGGGCACCAAGCCTTTTGCCTGCATCTCATAATTCAGTCAGCCTTAAGAAGCCTTGACCATGAAGCAATGAACTGTTGGGATGCAGAAGATGAGCAACCTCTTGTTGTCGGTGGCCTTGCAGCCTGCACAGTCCATTGGGCTAAAAAGCGCGACGTCCTTGGGCCCGGATGACATCGGCCCGATGGAACAGAGCAGCGCTCAGGCCAAAAAACCAGCCGACAGCCAGCCAAAAGGCGCTGCGCCAGCCAAAGCGATAACGCAAGCCACCTGCCAGGCCATGGGGATTGGGCACATACTGCACCCGAACATCCTCATAGCCCGCCCGCTCCATGGCCCGACGCAAACTGGATGGGGTAAAATGAAGCCGATGGCGTGGCAGATCCCAATGATACCAGTACGGCCCCATGAATCCGGCGCCCCAACCAGCCATGTTGGGAACCTCTACCATCAGCAGGCCCTGCGGACGCAAGGCAGCGTGCAGCTTGCGCAGCACAGCCACCGGATTGCTGGTATGCTCAAGGCTATGCCACAGAGTCACCACATCATAAGCAGCCCGCGGCAACACAGCCTGTTCGATGCTGTTGGCCTGCACGTTCAAACCGTGGGCCCGGGCCAGCTCAGCGGCATGAGCATCTGGCTCGACACCATCCACCTGCCACCCCAAACGAATGAGGCTGGCGCCATAAACGCCACTGCCACATCCCACATCCAGCAAACGCCCGGCAGGAGGTGGCGGCGGTTGCCAAGTCCAGGCCCGCACCCGCGCCAGCGCCCGCATCAACCACCAGGGCAAAGGCCAGGCCAACTCCTGAGCGTAGCCAAAGCCCTGTCGGATACTGGCAGCCATGCGTCCACGCAGGCCCGTAGCCGCGCGGACGCGAGCATCATGCGGCGCGTAGCCGCGGGCGTACGCATCTGCGCGCGCTTGCGCGTCCCAGGCAGACGCGGTGATGCCCACATCGCAGCGGGCGCAGCGCCACACTGCATGAGGCCTCTCTTGCCCCATCCGAAAATCAGGAGCCAGCAGCACCAGCTCTGTGGTGGCCTCGCCGCACAGCGGGCATCGAGGATTACTCATCAGCGCAGCATGATATCGGTCCAATCCTCCAGCCACTGCTCACGATGCTGTGCAATAGCATCCGCGGCCAGCGTGACCGGTTCCGCCGGAATTTTCGCCCACTTCTGGAACAAATCACCCACCGGGGCCTGACTATTGGCCGGATAAACCCACTGATGCTGCGGAATCTCCTGCTGAAAACTGACATCAAGCAGAAAATCCACCAGCTTTTCCGCCGCGGCAGGATGCGGACTCTTTTGCAAAATGCCCACAAACTCCACCTGCTCAAAACTATTGCCAGGCGTGTTGATGCTTACCGTGGGGGGCGCATCCAATTCATTAAAGAAAACCTCAGCCGCGGGACTGGTGGCATAGCTTACCACAATGGGACGACTGCCTTCACCACCGGAGCCAGCGGTAAATTGTCCAAAATAAGCAGCGCTCCAGCCATCGGTTACCAGCACATCGTTACGCTTCAGATCTTTCCAGAAATGCCGCCAGGTATACTCGCCCACATCACCATAGCGCCAAATGGTCGTCAGCAAAAAGGCCAGGCCCGGCGATGAACTGGCAGGATTCTCCACCACGGTCAATCCTTTGTAGGCGGGAGCGATCAGATCAGCGATGTCGGTGGGGGGCTCCAGGCCCGCTTGTTCAAACCACCCGGCATCGTAATTCAGCGTGACATAGCCAAAATCTACCGGCAGCAGACGATTTTGGTCATCCAGCTTCAGGCGCTGGGGAATGTTGGTCAGTGCGGGCGCGGCATAGGGCCGAAACAAATTTCCGGCCAGGGCCCGGCTCAAAAAAGTATTATCGATGCCATAAACCACATCGCCCAGCGGCGCATCCTTGGAAAGCAACAGTGTGTTCAACATCTCGCCCGCATCCCCACTTTTGAGAATGTTGAGCTTGATGCCTGATGTGCGCTCGAATTGTTGAAGCGCATCTTCGCTGATGTCAAAACTATCGTGCGTCACCAGTGTTACTTCATCGGCCACAGGCGCAGGTGCAGATGTGCGGGTCGGTGCGGGCGCGGGAGTATCGGTTTGCGGTGACTGAGCCGGGGTGCAGCCTGCCAGCAGCAGGCCCGATACAAACGACAAAAGAAATGTAAAGATAAAAGACTGTTTTTTCATAAGATTTTGGTATTGAGTAAAATGGGTAAAAGGTAATAGTTCACATCCATCCAAAATGAACTACGAAGGCCACAAAAAAGAAACGTTACGACTAAGGTAGCCCGGCTAGAAACCACGAAGACACGAAGCCACAAAGGCACGAAGAAAAGAAAAAGCTTTGAAATTCTTGGTGTTCTTAGTGTCTTTGCGCCTTTGTGGTGATTGAAGTCAGGTGCGTTAGTAGTTACAAAA
>CAZMDD010000073.1:0-57074 GCA_964565065.1 uncultured Caldilineales bacterium
ACTAAGGTAGCCCGGCTAGAAACCACGAAGACACGAAGCCACAAAGGCACGAAGAAAAGAAAAAGCTTTGAAATGCTTGGTGTTCTTAGTGTCTTTGCGCCTTTGTGGTGATTGAAGTCGGGTACGTTAGTCGTTACCATCCTTCAAGTACTTTTACCTCACTTTTGCCCTCTTTTACGCATGTCCGAGGTTTGAAACTTCCTTCATTCTGGTGTACCATGCCCCTGATTCAATCTTTCTCACACGCTCTCCCTTTGTAATTTATCATGTCTAAACCCTTTCCTGTTACCGACGCAACCTTCATCGAAAAAGTTCTCAATGCCTCCACGCCCGTCATCGTCGATTTTTGGGCCGAATGGTGTTCCCCCTGCAAACTCATCGCCCCAGTTCTCGAAGAGCTGGCCCGTGATTTCGACGGCCAGGTGCAAATCGCCAAACTGGATGTTGATCACAACCCCCTTACACCGGGGCAATATGGCATCATGGGCATCCCCACTCTCATCATCTTCAAAAATGGTCTGCCTGCGGAGCGCATCGTCGGTTACATGCCCAAAGATCGCCTCTTGCAGCGCATCTTGCCCCACATTCAATAGCAACCCTCATGCAACTTTACACCGCGCCGCCCGCTGCAGGCAAAACCACCTACATCCTGCAACAGGCCCGAAAACATGCCCGGGCCGGTCAGATTGCGCGGGTCATTGTTGCCAACCACCGCCAAACCATCGCCGCCCATCGCCTGCTGGCTGGCGATACGAGCCACGGGGGAACTTTGGGCGTGCGCGTCCACACATTGGGCAGCCTGGCCCGTGAAATTCTGGATAAAGCTGCGTCTCCCCTCACCCTCATCAGCGACCCCATCCAGATTCGTTTTCTGCGTTCGCTGGTCGACAAAGCAGGTCTCAGCTACTACGCCCCTCTGGCCCGCAAACCAGGCTTCATCCGGGCGCTGCGTCACCTCATCACCGAACTCACCCTGGCCTGCATCACCCCCTCCGACTTTGAACAGGCTGTGCGGCGCATGAACGGAGCCCCCCGCCTGACCGAGCTGGCCCGACTCTACGCCATGTATCAGCAGGACATGCGCCACCAAAAATGGGCCGACCGCGCCAGCCTGCTGCTGCACGCCCGCACTGCCCTCCGGCAAATCGACACCACTTGGGGCTTTTTGGGCATCGATGGCTTTATTCACCTGCACCCCGCTGAGCTGGACTTGCTGGCCGCCCTGGCCCGCCGCGCCCACCCTGCCATCTTCACCCTTACCCACGACCCCGCGGGCCACTGGTCGCCCGATGTTGCCCAACCCTACCTGCAAACCCTACATCAGGTGCAAAACGCACTGGGCGTGTCGGCGCAACCCCTTTTGCAGGAGAAAAAACAGCCGCGTGAGCCCAGGCCGCCGGTGACTGTCGCCGCCCAGCTCTTTGTTCCCGGGCAGAAAACAAAACCACCCGCGGGCACCCTCCAATTCATCGCTGCACCTGACGAAACTGGCGAAGTGCGAGCCGCGCTACGATGGCTCAAAGAACAATTGACCCTCCACAATCGGCAACCGGAGCAAATAGCCCTGCTGGCCCGTGACATCAGCCCCTATCGGCACACCATCCGCCAGATTGCCAGCGAATTTCATCTACCTGTACAAATCTCCGGCGGCCTGCCCCTGCGCCAAAACCCCGCCATCGACGCCCTCTTTGCCCTGCTCAACCTACTCCTGCCCCCGCCCGAGCCTGATCATCCCGATGCCCGCTTCCCCTTTCGGGCCACAGTCAGCACCTGGCGTTCTCCTTATTTTGACTGGCACTGGCCCGCAGAAAATATCCGCATCGAATCGCACCACGCCGATGCCCTGGACAACCTGGGACGCTGGGCCCGCATCACCGCAGGCCCAGCGCAATGGCAGCAAGCCTTGCAGCGCCGGGCCCTGCAAGATGTGCGGGAACAAGAGACCAGCGGCGTGGCAGAACCTGCACCATCTCCCCAAACCCATGCCCTGCAACAACGCTGGCAGCACTTCATTCAGGCCATCCAGCCCCCCGAAGGCCTACACCCATTGCTCCACTTTGTGCGCTGGCTCGAAACCCTCATCGGCCAGGAACCGGGAACCGAAACGGGCGACAACACCCCCTTTAGCCTGAACATGGTTGCCCGCATCCGTCAGGAAAGCACCGACGAAGCCTTGCGTGAGCGAGACATTGCCGCACTGGTCGCCTTCAAAGAAACCTTGCGCGGCATGGTGTGGGCCGCCCAGGCACTCCACCTATCGCCAGTCACCTTCGCCGATTTTGTTACCGACCTGGCGGGCGCTGTTGAGGCTGTTCACTACACGCCGGGGCACAAAGCGGGCCAGGCCGCCATCCTGGCGCTCAGCGTGCCTCAAGCAGCGGGCCTGCGTTTTAGTGCCGTAGCCCTGCTAGGTCTGGCCGAAGGCAGCTTTCCTGCCATTTTGCACGAAGACACCTTTTTGCGCGGCGAAGACCGGGCAAACATGCAGCAACAGGGCCTGCAAATCGACCCCTCGCCCCGTAGCGAAGAAGCGGCCCTTCTGCATCTGGCCCTAAGCCGGGCAGATGATGCCCTTTTGCTCACTCGGCCCCGGCTGGCCGCGGGCGGCGCAGAATGGCAAGCCTCGCCCTACTGGCGGGCCCTGCTGGCCGATGCCGTGCCTCAAAAACTCACCCACGAAAACTTCCTGCATCAGGCCCACATTGCCTCATACCCCGAGCTGATGCAGGCCCTGGCTGCCGCACCTGCACAAACCGAGCTGCGCACCGCGGCAGCAGCCCGTCTGGCCCCCTGGGAGCATGGTCAGCGCATCGTTCGGGCCCGTCAAAGTCGTGCAGCCACGCCCTGCGACGGTCATCTCTCTGAGCTGGCTTCCGAATTCGAACAGCGCTTCAATGCAACGCATCGATGGTCAGCCGCCCGCCTGGAAACCTATCGCGACTGCCCTTATCACTTTTTCGTTCGTCACATCTTGCGCCTGGAAGAGCGTGAAGAACCTGCCCTGGGGCTGGATGCCCGGCAACTGGGATTACTCTACCATCGGGCTCTGGAAATCATCTTTCGCAAGGGTGCGGCCCAGGCCAATGATGCCGCAGCACTCCTGGCCATCTGGGAAGATCTGGCTCCCGAACTGCTGGCCACTGCTCCCGAAACCTACAACTTTCGGCCCACAGCGTGGTGGCCGCAAACTCAAGAGCAAATCAAAGAAACTGTGCGTCGTACCCTGGTGGCCCTGGCCCATGAGATGGACATCTGGCGACCGCGGGCCTTTGAAGCCACCTTTGGCAAGGGCCCTGTGCCCGCACTGAGCTTGCTGGATGAAGCAACGGGCGAAACCTTGCTCCTGCGAGGCAGCATCGATCGGGTGGATATTGATGGCCGGGGACGACTGCGAGTCATCGACTACAAGCGGGGTTCTGTCAAATCCTACACCAAACAGGCCTTGCAAGCTGGCAAATATCTGCAATTGCCCCTTTATGCCCAGGCTGCCGCGCAGGCTTTAGGCTACGGACAGCCTGTGGATGCCTTTTATTGGAGCATTACCCAGGCCGAGCCCAGCACCTTGCGGCTGGCCAAAGTGGGCGTAGAGGCAGCTACCTCGCAGGCGCTGGCCCATGTGCGTGAGGCGGTCGCGGGCGCACGCGCCGGCCACTTTTCGCCGCAGCCGCCCCAACAGGGTTGCCCCGATTTTTGTCCTGCAGCCTCCTTTTGCTGGCACTATCGCCCCTTCAATGCCCGCTGATTCTGTGGCATGCTTTACTTTTTAGCCTCTTCGGGCTAGAATAGTGGCACGACATCACCATTCATTTCTGGATTCCCTCCGCCAAGCACCATTAGCCTGCATCGTGCTTGGCATGCCTTTGATAGCGGAATCCAACCAGATAAAGGAGTCCCCTATGAAATTCATTGACCTCACAATCCCTTTGGGCATTGGAACCCCGGCTTGGCCGACTTATGAACCACTGCAAGTCAAGTATTTTAAGCGCTTGGCTCCCAATGGCGCTAACGGACAGTTGGTGACCCACAGCAATCATGTGGGCACACATTTGGATGGCGAAATTCATTTTTATACGCCCGGCAAGGATATTGCCAGCCTGGACTTTGATTTTCTTACCGGCGAGGCTGCTATTGTTGATTTAAGCGATGTTTGTGGCGATTACGATGTGTACACGCCCGAAATGATTGAAGAGCGGGTGGAGGTGAAAGAGGGCGATATTCTCATCATCCACACCGGTTATCATCATTTTGGCTGGGATCAGCCTTATGGCAATGAGGTGCGCTACATGGTTATGCACCCGGGCCCGGATGAGCGTTTTGCCGCGTGGGCACAGGAAAAGAAGCTCAAATGGATTGGCGTGGATTGCGGCAGCGCGGATCATCCCATGAACACCAAGATTCGTGATTGGATGCCTGCCCAGGCCAAGCAGGCTGATGCGCACTTCCGGGAAAAGTATGGCAAGTCGCTGGAAGAGTATTTCACGCCCGACATGTATCAGATGATGCACTTTTGGATGTTCCCCAAGGGTATTATTCATGCCGAGTGCATTGGCGGCGATATTGATTTGCTGGTGAACCGTCGCGTGCAGGTGGGCTGCTTCCCCTGGCGCTTTGTGGATGGCGAATCCAGTTTGGCCCGCATTGTGGCCATGGTGGATGATGATGAATACGAAGCGCTGATGGCGAAGAAAGCGACCATGCCCAAGACCAAGTTCGGTGATGCCTATGATCCCGAGCATGTGGAACGTTTAGGGGGCCGCGGGCGCACCTATTAGCAATAAGCTGGATGCCCCTCAACTTTGCATAGTGGGGGGCATCCTGAATGTGCAGAATTTTTGTTGACGGCTGGCCGACTCTTTTGAGAGCAGAATGATCGTACAGTGGATGGAGGTATGTTATGTTGAAAGGAAAGTTAGTTGTTTTGCGTCCGACTGAACAAGAGGATTTGGGAAATTATGTTCAGTGGATGAATGATCCTGACGTTTTGGCTTATTTCGGTTCTTATTTGCCTTACAACATGCTCAAGGAAGAGGCGTGGTTCGAGAGTATGAGCCGGGATGCCAGCGTGATTCATTTTGCCATTGATTATGATGGGCGGCATGTAGGGGGCTGCGGTTTTTCGTCGATTGATTACCGCAATCGGTCTGCCGAAGTGGGCCTGTTCATTGGCGATAAGAGCCTGTGGAATCAGGGGTTGGGACAAGATGTTTTACGCACGATGCTGGCTTACGGCTTTGATTATCTCAACTACCACCGCATCTTTTTGCGAGTTTATGAAGAGAATATCAGGGCTGTGCATGCCTATGAAAAGGTTGGGTTTGTACACGAAGGGCGTTTTCGCGAGGCTAATTGGCGCCACGGACGTTGGCAAGATATTCTTGTTATGAGCATCTTGGCGCCTGAGTGGCGTAAGTGATGTTTTGCTCATGCCGGTGAGCGTTCTAAGTAAACGCTAAAAAGTTGTTTGACTTTGCTTGCCATGCCAAGACAAACACAGACGAAAAGCGTAACGACTAACGTACCCGACTTCAATCACCACAAAGGCACAAAGAACAGCAAGCATTTCAAAATTCCTTCTTTCTTTGTGCCTTTGTGGCTTCGTGTCTTAGTGGTTTCTAGCCGGGCTGCCTTAGTCGTAACCGAAAAGATAGAACTGGGCGAAACGAACCATGGTCTATAGTCGTCAAAATGCGTAACTACTTAAGCCATTTTTCGGAGTCTACCTAGCGCCACCAATCTTTGCGGGAGCGCGCTTCCATAAAGCTGCCGTTGTCGCGGATGGCTAGGGCCAGTGGGGTGGCCCGGGTATGGGCAAAGGCTTGGCCCGCGCGCAAGGCAGGTAGTTGATCGCGGCCGCGGGCGTTGAGTGTGTTGTAAAGTTCCAGCAGGCTGGGGGCAACGCAGATGTTTTCCAGATGCAGGGTGTAGCCCTGGATGACGTTATCTTCGCGGGTGTATTTGAGGGTGATGCGATGTGGTTCGGCGTAGAGTACCAGAGCTTCGTAACCCTGACCGATGTCGTAGCCGGAGTCGGGCAGGTATAAAGGCTGGTTGGCAGGCAGCTCCAGGCTGATGAGGGTTACGGGGGGGTGGCTGATGGGCTGCCCCGGTTGATTGTGAGTCCAATCCCAGTGGCGTACTTGGTAGACTGCGTGGATGGGCGGGCGCTGGGGGGGCTGGAACATGCTGGAGAGTTGCGGGGCCCGTTCATCGCTATCTCCTCCCAGCCAGATGTAGGTGGCTGACGCGCTGCCCCGTTGGTAGCCTCGCAGGGCCAGGTTCAGGTCTGCGTGGATGTCTGCCGGGCGGTCTGTGACCGGAGGATTGACGCTGAGTGCGGCAAAGCGGGCCGTGTCCACGGGTGCGCATGATGCGGGCGCGGGCATGACCAGGGGCAGGAATTGTCGGTGGGGGTTAGGTGAGGGGGCTTGGGCCCACGCGGCTGTTTCTTTTCCTAAAAGTAGCAGCCCCATGAGAAGTAAGCCCCAGTTTTTGCCTCTCAAACGATGTTTTTCTCCGGATGCAGGGTTTGGTTCTGAAAGCGTTGGTAGCGCAGAGAGTCGATGTTGACGGTGTGGGCCCGACCGTCGATGATTTCTTCGGCCATGAGCTGTCCGCAAATGGGCCCGTGCATAAAGCCGTGTCCACTGAATCCGGTGCAGGTGTAGAAGTTTTCCAGGGGCAGTTTGCCGATGATGGCTTGGTGATCGGGGGTGACTTCGTAGAGTCCGGCCCATTGGCTGAGCAGTTGTGCTTTTTCTAGCAGCGGAAAGCGCTGGATGGCTTTTTCCAGGTGAATTAGGGTCCAGTCATGGTCGACTTCTTCTTTTTCGCCGGGGGTTTCTTGCTGGTTAGACATGCCTGTGAGGATGCCGCCACTTTCGTAGTGGAAGTAGAGGCTTTGGGCGAAGTCGATGATGAAGGGCATGGTGCGGGGGATTTGCAGGGGACGGGTGACGACGATTTGGCGGCGCAGGGGAATGACTGGCAGATGGAAGTTGGCGGTGGCTGCCAGGCTGCCAGACCACGGGCCCGCGGTGAGCAGGGTGGTTCCTGCCAGGATGCGCTGGCCGTCGCTGGTTTCGACGCCGATGATGCGGTCGTTTTGGCGTAGGATGCGGGCTACCGGGGTGCTGGTGCGGATGTCTGCGCCCAGGCGGCGGGCTTGTTTGGCATAGCCTTGCACCATCGAGTTGGGGTCAGCCAGGCCATCGCGATGATAGTTGGTTCCCCCGATGATGGCTGGTTCTGCATCCAGGTTGATGAGGGGGGCGCGGCGCGCGATTTCGTCGCGGTCTAAAAGTTCGGTTTGGATGCCCAGGCTGTGTTGCAAGGCGACATTGTGCTGAAAGTCTTGCAGTTGTTGGGGGGAGCTGAGCAAGAAGAGGTAACCTACCAGGTTGAGGTCGATTTCTTGCTCCATTTCCTGGGGAAAGCGTTCCATCATCTGGATGCTGAGGGTAGAGAGCTGGATGTTGACTTGGGTGGAGAATTGGTGGCGGATGCCGCCCGCGCATTTGCCGGTGGCTCCCTGACCGAGGAAGGGGGCGCTTTCCAGCAGGAGGATGCTACCGGCGTTGCGTCGGGCCAGATGGTAAGCCGCACTGGCTCCCATGATGCCTCCGCCGATGATGAGGATGTCGGTGGTGGTGGGAAGAGAGGGCATGGTGAGGGGTCTCAGGCTGAGTGGCGTGAGCGGCGGCGGCGAGGGCGGCGGCGTCCACCTGTTTCGCCCGCGGGCGTGGCGGCACGATTGGCTGTAATCCAGTTGCTGCAATTTTCATCGTGGCCCAGTAGTGCGTCCGCTGCTTTGATAGATAGCATGATTTCTGCTTCCAGGGGGTTGGTGATGGCGCTGGGCATGCCTGCGGCCATGGCCATGGCAACAAAGGTGGCGTTCAGGCCCTTGCGGTTGGGCAGGCCAAAGGAGATGTTGGAGGCGCCGCAGGTGGTGTTGCAGCCCAGTTCTTCATCTACCATACGCACGATGTCGAACATGGTTTTGGCCGAGCCGGGGATAGCGCCCGCGGGCATGGCCAGGGGATCGATGAGGATATCTTCGGGCCCGATGCCGTAGCGGGCGGCCCGTTCTACGATTCTTTGGGCAATGGCAAAGCGTTCCCGTGCATCATAAGAGATGCCATTTTCGTCGGTGAGGATGGCGATAACCGCAGCGCCTCGTTCCGCAACCAGGGGTAAAATGGTCTCCATGCTTACATCTTCGCCTGTAACCGAGTTGACAATGGGCTTGCCCCAGGCAGCTTTCAGGCCCGCTTCCAGGGCTCCTAGCACCGATGAGTCGATGCAAATGGGCACATCGACCACTGATTGCACTTGATTGATGGCCTCGACCATGACATCGGGCTCGACTTCGTTGGCGTTGGCAACGCCCAAGCCCGCGTTCACGTCCAGGATGTGTGCGCCTGCGGCCACTTGCGCCAACGCGTCGGCGCGTACCCGCGAGAAATCGCCTGTGCGCATTTCGGCGGCCAGTTTTTTGCGTCCGGTGGGATTGATGCGTTCGCCAATGATGACAAAGGGATGGCCCGGGCCAATGACAACGGTTTTTGTAGGGGATTTGATGATGGTTTCAGGCATGGTTGGTTTTGTTTTGATGGGATGAGTGTGGGGTGTGCGTTGATATTACCAGAAATATGGTTACTACTAAGGTTGCCCGCTTAGAAACCACTAAGACACGAAGCCACCAAGGCACAAAGAAATGGGAAAGAAACGCTCAAAAAAATCTGTGGTTGCAATGACGACGACTCCATTTTAGCCGTTGGTCAAGATACGCAGGCTGTCATGTTTCTTTGGGGATTCGATGTTTTTGTGGTGAAGGTGCCTTGGCCTCTAATCTTTTGCGGGTCCGGCGGCGCGGCTTTTTGGGCGGTGCGGGTAGCCACCGGGCAATATGGGTGAAGGGGTCGGTTTGGTGCGGCAGATGAATTGCAGCCACAAATTCATCCTGAAAAGTGGGATTCATGGCGGTTTCGATGTAATGGCTGCTCCGGGCCAGGGTTTGCGCCTGGGCCCGACGTTCTTGGTTTAGCAAAGCAATACGGGCGCCGTCGCCCGCGGCATTGCCCACTGCCAGCACTTGCTCAGGAGATACATCTGGAATCAGGCCCAGCGCCAGTGCGTGGAAGGGGCTGATGTAGCTGCCAAATGCGCCAGCCAGCACTACTCGGCTCACATGCTGTATGCCGCCCGCGTGCATCAGTATCTTGCTGCCAGCATACAGCGCGGCCTTGGCAAGCTGAATGGCGCGCACATCCTTTTGCGTGATGGCAATGGTCTGCCCGCTGGGATTTTCGGCAGCAGTCACCAGTATGAAGCGGGCATCATTGCCATGCCCTTGCAGGCGGGGGTGGTTGCTTTTTGGCGCAAAATGGCCATCGGGCAGGATGATGCCTGCCAGGAACAACTCGGCCACTGCCTCGATGATGCCGGAGCCGCAGAGGCCCGAGGGCGCCAGTGCCGGAGGGCTCGCGTCTGTCCAGGCATCGCTCCAGCGTGGTTCGCCGATGATTTTGTAGCGTATGGCCCCTGTTTTGCGGTGGATGCGCACCCGTTCGATGGCCCCGGGCGCGGCTCGCATTCCCTGGCTGATTTGTGCGCCCTCGAACGCGGGCCCGGTGGGCGAAGAGGTGCTAAAAAGTTGATGGCCGTTCCACAAAGCGATTTCGGCATTGGTTCCCACATCTACCAGCAACATGCTTTCGGGCTGACGATGTGGCTCTTCGGCCAACAACACGGCCACATTGTCGGCGCCCACATGTCCTGCAATCGCCGGTAAGATGTGGATCCGGGCCGCGGGATGCAAGCGTAGCTTTAGCGCTGATGCTGGTACATCCATGGCCTCACGGTTGGCCATGCTAAAGGGCATCTCTCCTAAATCGCGGGGATGAATGTTCAAAAAGAGGGTAATCATGGTGGTGTTGCCTACCACCACTGCCTCGTGAATATCGCTGCTTTGGAGTCCTGCCTGTTGCGCCACCTCTTGCGCCAGACGATTGAATGCTCCCAGCACCGCCCGATGTAGCTTTTTCAGACCATCTTCGTGCTCGTTGGCGTAGCTGATGCGGCTCATCAGGTCTTCGCCATAGGCCACTTGCGGATTCATCATCGCCTGTGTTGCCAGCAGGTCGCCCGTTTGCAAATCGTTTAGATGCGCCACCATGGTGGTGCTGCCGATGTCTACCGCCAGTCCCCAAATGCCTTCGCTAAAACGGGGCCGCACCTGAATCACCTCTTCTTCTTGCCGCACAATGACTGTAACCTGTCCCTGACCTTCTCTGAGAATCTGTGGCAGGGTGCGCAGTGCGGGGTAGGCGATGCTGAGGTCATCCAGTTCCCAGCTTGCTTGCAGCGCCGCGCGCAGGCGTTCCCAATGGCTGCGGCGGTCTTGCAAAGATGGGGGCTCAAGCTCGACATAAACCTGGCGGATGGCCGGTTGTACTGTGATGGGCCGTAGTGTGGCATCCTTGCGAATGGTCTGCTGGTGGATGCGGGAGGATTCGGGCACAAAGATGACCACATCATCCAACAGGTGGGCATTGCAGGCCAGGCGCAGCGTGCCAGCCTTTTCTGGGGGCAGCCAGGCCCGCTCCACATCGGTGAGGGCCGAGAGATGTGCCGGGCTCGAGGTAACGCCCAGCTTGGCAAAATGTCCCTGCTCGACGTGTACCTGGCACTTGCCGCACGCTAGTTTGCCGCCACAAAGATTTTGGATGGGTTCACCCAGGCTGTGTGCGGCCTTTAAAATTGTTGTGCCGCGGTCAAAATGGCCGCGCCGACCTGAAGGTAGAAAGATGATTTGTGCTGGCTGGCTGGCTTGGCGCATCTCAGGTTACCGGGCGAATGGGCAGTCCCGCGGCCAGCAGGTAGCGCTTGAGTTCGGGGATGCTGAGGTGGTTGAAGTGAAAGAGGGTTGCTGCCAGGGCTGCATCTGCGCCGCCGATGGTTAGGGCTTGGGCAAAGTGCTGGGGCTGGCCCGCGCCGCCGCTGGCAATCACCGGCACATTTACCGCCTGCGAGACTGCTTGCAGCAGGGGGATGTCGTAGCCGTCGCCCGCGCCATCCTGATCCATGCTGGTCAGCAGGATTTCGCCCGCGCCCCGGTCTACCACTTCACGGGCCCAGGCCACCACATCCAGGCCTGTGGGAACCCGTCCGCCATGCACCACCACCTCCCACTGGCCCGGGCAGCGTTGCTTGGCATCGATGGCTGCGACCATGCACTGGTTGCCAAACAGCGCGGCGCCATCGCTGATGAGTTGTGGATTTTTGACTGCGGCAGAGTTGACGCTGACTTTATCCGCGCCTGCGGCCAGCATTTCGTAAAGATCATCTACGGTGCGCAGCCCACCGCCCACGGTGAAGGGGATGAAAACCTGGTCTGCCACTGCCCGCACCACATCGTGCATGATGTGGCGGCGTTCATGAGTGGCGGTGATATCCAAAAAGACCAGTTCATCAGCGCCCTGAGCATCGTAAATGATGGCTTGTTCCACCGGGTCGCCAGCGTCACGTAAATCGACAAAGTTGACACCCTTGACGACGCGGCCATTTTTTACATCCAGGCAGGGAATAATTCGTTTTGCGAGCATAAGATTTGTGCGACGTGAGTTTTTTTGTTACGACTAAGGTAGCCCGGCTGGAAACCACTCACCCTCATCCTCCAAAGCGGACGCAGTGGTGGCGAGGGTCTGGCAGGGCATCGCCCTTGACCAGGGAGCTCATAGACTCGGGGAAGAGTTGAAAGTGATGGGGGAGCAGGGCTGTGCGGGCAAAGGGGGTGTTCAAATCAACCGGTAGGCCAAAGATGTTGCGACCAGTGGCTTGGGCCCAAAGGTGGAGATGTTCCAGCACCCAGAGTCGTTGCGATGCGGTGAGCGCAGGGTGCATCAGCAGGAGCTTGCCTTCGGCCCAGTGGGTTTTTGGAAAAAAGTAGCTGATTGCCAAGGCCCGCAATTGTCCATTTTGCCAGAGCATTAGCGTTTGGGCAAAAGCTTGACGCACGCCCCATTGCACCCAGGCCAGATAATCCAGGCCTGGTGAGATGGCCTGACACAAGGCCCGCACGCTGTTTTGGGCCCGGGCCTCTTTTTCTGGCAGCATCGAGGCGTAGAGCGTGGCATAGAAGGGTGATTCGCCGCTGATGATGGGCTCGGGCGATTGCCGGTAGGTGTAAACAGAAAGTCCGCTCAGGCGATAGCCCATTTTTTGGTAAAAGCCAAGATTTTTCAGGGCGATGGGCCAGGTCATGAGTGCCACTGAACGCACGCCTTGTTGTTGTAGATAGCGTTCGGCATCGGCGACTGCCAGACGGCCAATGCCACGCGCCTGAAAATGCGGATGTACCGCCAGGGTGTGGAACCAGCCCAGTGTGCCGTAGCTGCGACAAATGTTCAGGCTAATGAGTTGGTCGCGCCAAATGCCCGCGCGTACGCCTGCGCGTTCCCGTTGCTGGTAGCTTTTTATTTTGGCAGGATTGTACGATTGCCAGTTGCCTCGTTGCGTTGTGCCATAGAGGGCACGCATTTGGGGCGCGTAGGCAGCATCGATGAGTTGGCAGGCGGCGTCCAGTTCGCTTTGGTGCAGCGGGCGAAAGGTGATAGCCATGGTGGTCAGTTTGTCTGTGTGAGCTGTAAGGCCTGGGGCAGGGTGAATTGTGCGGTGTAAAGCGCCTGCCCGATGATAACGCCTTCGATGCCATCTTGGGCATAAGGCAGCAGTGCCCGAATGTCATCCAGCGAGCCGACCCCTCCCGAGGCAATGACCTGTAAGCCGCTGGCCCGGGCCAGGGCAACGCTGGCCGCTACGTTGACGCCGCTCAACATGCCATCGCGGCTGATGTCGGTGTAGACGATGCGTTGTACGCCGGTGGCTTGCATGGCCCGCGCTAAATCGGTGGCTTGCACATCGCTGGTGCTTAGCCAACCGTGGGTGGCCACCATGCCATCGCGGGCATCGATGCCCACCACCACGCGTTGCGGTCCAAAGCGAGTCAGGGCTTGTTGTACCAGGTCAGGATTTTGTACCGCTACTGTTCCCAGCACCACGCGTGTGGCTCCCAGGTCCAGCGCCAGGGTCATGTCATCCAGGCTGCGAATGCCACCTCCGAATTGGATAGGGAGCTCGGTGGCTGCCCGTATTGCTTGCAGGCGGCGCAGATTGATGGGAAGGGCATGGTGCGACGCGCGGGCATCAGCAAAGGCGCCATCCAAATTAACCACATGCAGCCAGCTTGCGCCCTGCTGGGCCCAGTGGCGGGCCATGGCTGCGGGGTCATCGCTAAAAATAGTTTCTGCATCGGGGTCGCCCTGTTTCAGGCGCACGCAACGTCCGCGACGCAGGTCAATGGCAGGAAATAAGGTAATCATGCCCTCCATCCTATCTCAAAGCGGCGCGGAGTTCAAGTTGGTTGGCGGGCTTTTGGCTGCGCTGCGACCCAGGTGATGTCTTGGTTGTTCAGTTTTTGGATAGCGCATGGGGCTAATTTGTGAGTTTGTGCTGAGCGAAGGTGTTTCAAGCGGCTGCAATAAAGAAACCGAAGGTCAGATGGTTCCTGCTCTGGCCTTCGGTCTGATGTTTTTGTGATAGTAGTCGTGAATGATGAGGGTCACGACATGTTGCTGAGGGAGCAGGCTTAGCTGCCCAGGGCTGCCATTCCTAAGCCTGCACCAATGCCCAGCACGCCAAGAATGATGGCAATTACCAGCCAAACAGCCCAAGAGATAATGACTGTGAGCGCTGCTTTGCCATTATCAACATCCAGCCCTTCGCGGGTGGCAATGAAGTAGGTGGCAATAGACCAGGGAATCGCCAGGATGCCGATGCAGGGAATGATGCTGATGAAGTTGGCGGCATAGGCATAGCCCAGGGTGCGCCGCATTTCACCGTAGGTTGCCTCGCCTTCGAAAAATTTGGTTCCAATGTAGAAGACAATGTAAGAAGTAACCAGATAGGCGACGAATGCTAAAACGATGGCGATGATGGCTGAAACAAGGGAGAATCCCATGTGCGAGCCGCCACTCATGTTCAATTTGAAGCCGCCGCCGATACCAGAGAGGACGGCAGCAATGGCTACGATGATATAAGCTTCGTTGTCGTAGCTGGCATCATGTTCTACTTCGTTGTAAAGCGAGACATCTAATTTGAGTGCGCGGATAATTCTGTTAATCATAGGGTGGTCTCCTGTGGCGAGAGTATCATGGGTGAGTTATGAATAATGAATGTAGCTGTACAGCTCGCTGTTCCTTTTTGGCCTTGGTGGTTTCTGGATGACAGCGAACAGTTTCGTATGAATAGTGATGAAGTACAGGATTATTCTAAATCATTTGATGTGTTTGTGGCAACTTTATTGGGTTGTTGAGAATTATTTTTGATGGGCAAGCTGCCATAAGCGCCCGAGGGTGTTTTCGAGACGTTGGCCCAGTGCGTGACCACCTTGGCATCGGGCATGCTGTGTTGTTGATGATAATCGGGGGGCAGTTGTTTGTTGTATTCTAAATCTAGCCGCGTTGTGTATCGGCTGCTGCAATGAGGGTTTGCAAATCATCTTGCGAGAGGATGGGGATGTTTAGTTTTTGTGCTTTGTTGAGCTTGGAGCCCGCTTTTTCGCCCGCCAGCAGATAGTCGGTTTTGGTGGAGACTGCGCTGCTAACTTTGCCGCCATGTTTTTTGATGAGTTCGGTGGCTTGTTGGCGGCTGAGGCTGGGCAGTGTGCCGGTGATAACGAAGTTTTTGCCAGCCAGTGGTAAGATCTGGGGCCTGGTGTCAGGCTGGGGCAGGGCCATTTGCAGGCCGTGGGCGTGCAATCGGGCCACGGTGCGCTGGTTGGCAGGATGCGAAAACCACGCTTGCACCGATTCGGCGATGCGCGGGCCTACGCCATCCAGCTCCGCCAATGTTTCGGCACGGGCTTGGGCTAATGCGTCGATGCTGCGAAAATGGGTCAGCAGCAGTTCTGCGGTGATGCTACCCACAAAGCGGATGCCTAGTCCGGTGAGCAGCCGGTGTGCGGGTTGTTGTTTCGAGGCTTCGATGGCGTCTAGCAGGTTAGCCACTTTTTTGGGCCCATAGCCCGAAAGTGCCAGCAGTGCTTCGCGGTGGCGCGCCAGTTCGTAAATGTCTGCGATTTCGTGAATAAAGCCCTGCTCGGTGAAAATTCGGGCCTGTCGGGCGCCAAAGCCTTCGATGTTCATGGCGGGGCGAGAGACGAAAAATTCAATGCGGCGCACCAGTTGGGCGGGGCAGGCGCTGTTTTCGCAATACCAGGCGACTTCGCCGGGGTAGCGCACTACAGGTTCGTGGCAGGAGGGACATTGTTCCGGCATTTGCCATTTTTGCTCTTTGCCCGTGCGTCGTTCTGGAACCGGGCCCAACACTTGAGGGATAACTTCGCCCGCGCGGCGAATGGTTACGATGTCGCCAATGCGAATATCTCGCTCGGCGATGTAGTCGGCGTTGTGCAGGGTGGCCGAGCTGATGGTGGTTCCTTCCAGGTATACCGGCGCCAGCACTGCGCGCGGGGTCAGCACACCTGTACGCCCCACTTCGATGACAATATCCAGCAAGCGGGTGGTGGCAGTGGCAGAGGGATATTTGTAGGCAATGGCCCAGCGTGGGTCACGGCCTGCAAATCCCAGAGTTTTGTGCAGGCTCAGTTGGTTGATTTTGATAACCAGGCCATCCGCCTCAAAGGGTAGGGTCTCCTTTTGTTCCACCCAGTTTACGCAAAAGCTGACAAGTTCTTCAAAGTTCTGGAAAAGGCGACCGTAGGGCAGCGTGGTCGGAAATCCCAAATTTTGCAAAAGGTGCAGTGTTTGCCACTGTGTGTCGGGCAAATGGTTGCTGTTTTGCACAATTTGATACACCAGCACGTCCAAAGGCCGCGATGCTGTGACTTGGGGGTCAAGATTGCGCAGGGCGCCCGCGGCGGTGTTGCGTGGATTGACGTAGGTGTTGCCTTGTTGCGCTTGCTCAGTCTGAAAGCGTTGGAAGGCAGCTTTGGCGATGTAGGCTTCGCCCCGCACCACCAGTTGCTGGGGCGCTGGCGGGCCTTCGCTGGCTACCGGAATGCGTAGGGGCAGGCTGTGGATGGTGCGCAGGTTGTTGGTAATGTCTTCCCCGACTTGGCCATCGCCGCGGGTGGCTCCCAGCGTGAACAGTCCTTTTTGATAATGCAGCACCACGGTCAGGCCGTCAATTTTCGGTTCTACCACCCAGCTCACATCTGTTTTGGGTGGCAGTAATTTTTCGTAGCGTTCTTTCCAGGCCCACAGGTCTTCGGGACTGGTGGCATTGGCCAGCGAGAGCATGGGTGCAGGGTGGCGCACTTTGCGAAATCCCGCGGCAGGGGGAGCGCCCACGCGCTGGGTGGGTGAATCGGAGGTAATGAGTTCCGGGTTTTCTCGTTCCAGTTGCTGCAATTCCCGCAGGAGCTGATCGTACTCTTCATCCGCAATTTCAGGTTGAGCCAGCACGTAGTAGCGATGGTTGTGGTAGTTGATCAGGTTGCGGAGCTGCTGCACGCGCTGGAGAAGCGCATTGTTTGACATGATGGTCAGGCAGGAAAATGGCGTCCGGGCAGATTGCGAACTAATCTGCCCGGAACCAGGTCTATTTCAAATAATTTTCAACCGCCCAGCCAACTTCGCCTTTGGGGGTCTTGAGTTGCCACCAGGTATAACCGTCAGCTTTTTGGGGGCCGCCAATGACAATGAGCTGAACACCATCTTTGATGACACGCAGACGATTGTAGCCAATGCCGGGCCCGGCGCGGAAGGAAAGTTTATCACGGTCGGTTCCGGTAACAACTACCGCTTGGTTGATGTTGAATTTGCCGCCGGTTGCAGGCGCGGGGGCGACAGCTACGGTGGCTTGCGGTTCGGGCGTTGGTGCCAGGGTTGGCTCGGCAGCGGGCGCTTGCGAGCCGGAATCGATGGGGGTAGCAGTGGCTTGTGCTGCCATGGTGGGCGTCAATGTGGGCAGGATGACCTTGGTAGGGATGATGGTGGGGATTGGCGGTGCTTTTTCGTTTTTACCGGTGCAAGCTTTGGCCAGCATGGCGATGATAAGTAGAATCAGCAAAACGACGATAGCCAGACGCCACCAATTTTCTTTGAGCCAGTCGCCGCGGCTAACTTCCAGGTCTTCCTGCACGAAATCGCGGTCGGTCATAGGGGGAACTGGGTCTTCATACAGAGATGCGTCGACTTCACTTTCATCGTAGAGATCTTCATCTGTGTAGTCTTCATGGTCATAGTCATCACTGTCATACTCGTTGTCCCAATCATCTTCCATGCTCTCGTCATCCGAGAGATTAGGATAAATGGCTTCCTCTTCGGCGTTGAACGCATCGCCTGTTGGTCTTTCATCCCAGGCATCGCTTGGCGGGGTATGATTACTCATGGGGCATCTTCCTTAATAAATTAGGGGGAAAAGGGAAATCACCAGAATGATACTACAAATAATTATACCATCTTTTGTCAAAACTGCTATAATGTCGTAACGAGCGCCTGTGATTTATTGCTTTACGGGCCTCTGAAAAAGCGCCCATCCCAGATGTGATACAGGCAACAAACCGTTATTCAACGCTTTTTCATGATTCTCTTCTACAATGGAGTCGAAGATTATGCTTGTTTCTTTGTCAGTTCAACAATTCTTGGCTGAATTGGCCAATGGTTCTGCTACGCCGGGCGGTGGTTCTGTTGCTGGTTTAGCTGGCGCTCAGGGCGCTGCACTGTTGGCAATGGTTTGTAACTTGACGCTGGGTCGTAAAAAATATGCTGCGGTAGCTGATGAGATGCAGGAGGCGCTGGATAGTGTTGAGCGCTTGCGTTTGCGCTTGATGGCGTTGATGGAGGAGGATGTGCGCGCGTTTGATGGCGTGATGGCAGCTTATGCCTTGCCCAGAGAGACGCCCGCGCAAAAGGCTGCGCGCAGTGCCGCAATTCAGGCAGGGTTGAAGGAGGCGACGCGCACGCCCGCGGAGACGCTGGCCGCGTGTGTGCAGGTGTTGGAACTGGCTCCCGGCATTGTCCGTAGTGGCAACGCCAATGTTATCAGCGATGGTGGCGCGGGCGTGCTGGCTGCCCATGCTGGCATGATGACCGCGGCGCTGAATGTCCGCATCAACCTCAATGCCATTAAGGATGATGCCTTTGTCGTAGAACAATTGGCAGCCATGGAGGCTTTGCTGGCCCGTGGCGATGTTGCCAAAGAGAACGCCTGGCAAATCGTCTCTGAACGCCTGGGCATGTAGCATGTAACGCATTATTTTTGTAACGATTAACGTACCCGACTTCAATCACCACAAAGACACTAAGAACACCAAGCATTTCAAAGCTTTTTCTTTTCTTCGTGCCTTTGTGGCTTCGTGTCTTCGTGGTTTCTAGCCGGGCGACCTTCGTAGTAACTTATTCTTATGATAAAGTTTAATCTTGTGGTCCCTAATGGGGCTGCATTAAATTCAAGGAGTTTTATAAATTATGACAAAATCTCTTGCTCAACAATGGATTGCTCGTGATGAAGCCAACATCTCACCTTCCTACACCCGCGGTTATCCCTTTGTGATGGCTAAAGGGCGCGGTTCTGAAGTCTGGGATGTTGATGGCCAGCGTTACGTGGATTTTGGTACAGGCATTGCTGTGACCAATACCGGGCATAGCCACCCGCACGTGGTAGAGGCTATCAAGAAGCAGGCTGATGCCTTTTTGCACATGTCGGGGACTGATTTTTATTATGGCCCGCAGATTGAATTGGCAGAGCGCCTGAACCGCCTGGCTCCTATCTCGGGCCCCACCAAGGTTTTTTACGGTAATTCCGGGGCCGAGGCGGTGGAGGCAGCCATGAAGTTGGCCCGTTGGTACACCGGGCGTCCGCGCTACATTGCGTTTTACAGCGCTTTTCATGGACGCACCTTTGGGGCTATGTCGTTAACGGCCTCCAAAGCGATTCAGCGCCAGGGCTTTGCACCTCTGGTTCCTGGCGTCTCACACGCCTTTTATCCCAACCCCTACCGTAACCCCTTCCCGGGCGAAGATCCGGGCAAGGCCGCGCTGAACTACATCGAGAATCATTTGTTCAAAACCACCACTCCTCCCGACGAGGTGGCAGCTATTATCATCGAGCCGATTCAGGGTGAGGGGGGATATATTGTTCCTCCTGATAATTTTCTGCAGGGCCTGCGTGAGCTGGCCGACAAGCATGGCATTTTGCTCATCTTCGACGAGGTGCAGACCGGTTTCGGGCGCACAGGCAAAATGTTTGCTGCACAGCATTGGGGTGTAGAGCCCGATATTATGACCATGGCCAAGGGTATTGCCAGTGGTATGCCTCTGGGCGCCATCGTGGCCAGGGCCGATGTGATGAGCTGGCCTCCGGGAGCGCACGCCAGCACTTTTGGCGGCAATCCAGTGAGTTGTGCCGCGGCATTGGCCACGTTGGATTTGCTGGAAGGTGGTTTGGTGGAGATGTCGGCTCGCAGCGGCGCTTATCTCAAATCGCGGCTGCGTGAGATTGCCGAGCGCTACCCGGTGATGGGTGATGTGCGCGGCAAAGGCTTGATGGTAGGTGTGGAATATGTGAAAGACCCCGAAACCAAAGAGCCCTGGCCCGAACTACGTAATCTCGTTGTCCAAAAGGCTTTCGAGCATCGGTTGTTGATTTTGGGCTGCGGTGCCAACAGTATGCGCTTCATCCCCGCGCTCAACATTCCTGAAGATATTTTGGATGAGGGTGTTAATTTATATGAAGCCGCGCTGGCTGATGCGTTGAAGGAACTCAGGTAGTTTATTTTGCCGATGCGGTGTATCGTGTGGTGCGCCGCATCGGTTTGGGGTATTGGGTGATGCCACAGATTTTCTTGAGTATTTCTTTCCTTTTTCTTCGTGCCTTGGTGGTGCACGCTGGATGGCAATGAACCATTACATTTAAACTTTCATAGCATCACTTACTTAGGATCAAAATAGCATCAGCAGACCCCCCACCAGGCCCGTAATAACCGTAGCCAGATAAACCACAATGCTCATGGCAAATGCGCTCTCGGCGGGCACACCCACCTGCGTAAAAAGGCCCACATAGCTCAGCTCTCGCACACCAATGCCGCCAATGCTGGGAATAAGCAGCGCCAGCGAGACCAACGGCACAAAGATGAGATAATCCAACAGGCCCGCTTGTACGCCCAGAGCCAGACCAGCGGTGATATTGATGAGAATCCAAGAGGCGTTGAAGATGAGAGAATAGAAAATGGCCTTGCTCAGCGTGGCAGTATCATAATCTTGCAGGGCAAAATAAAGTGAGCGCAAACTGGCCAGGTTTTCAAGATAATGGCTCAGGCGATGGGGGAGCAGGGATAATGTTCGGGCCCGTAACCAACGAATCCAACTTTCGCGGCGGAGTATCCAAAACCCTGTGAGCGCCACGACAAAAATGCCAATGACAAAGAGCTGTACCCAAATGCTGATATGCGCCCGGCTGAACGGCGCGGCTACCGCACCCACGCCCAACAACACCAAAATCCCCAGAAAGCGATCCAGCACCACTGTGCCCACAGCGCCACCGGCATCGCCACTCTCTTTGGCCAGATACACACTTTTGGCCACATCGCCACCAAAGCCGGTGGGTAGCAGCGTGTTGAAAAATGCACCAACATAGTACCAGCGGGCCAGTTGCCAAAAAGAGGATGTCATGCCCCGGGCCCGAGTCAGGGTGCGCCAGCGTAGCGTGCGCAGCAAAATGCTCAGGATGAAGAGCAGTACCGTCATCGTCAACCAGCCGCGATGAGCCCGGGCCAGGGTTTTTCCCAGAGCCGCGGTATCGATATTGCTGAGCAGGAGCAAAATCAGCCCCAGACTGATGGCAATTTTGAGTAGTGTCTTCCAATGCGTTTTCATCGTTGGGCTATTTTGCCACAGCTCACGACAAAACCTTAAACCGCCCCAGCCTTGAATGGGCGTGAAAGCCTGTGGTTTAGACAAAAATGGGAGTAACTTTACAGGTAGTGCCCTTCAATCCTTAGCCACGAAGGCTTGAATGTGACGAAGAGAGGATGTTTTTTCTTTCTTCGTGTCCTTCGTGGCTAATCGTAAAACGTGAATAGTTACAAATGGGGAACCGAAGAGGAAATGCTTTCGGTTCCCCATGAATCCTGACAATGGTTTCAGCTATTTGAGGATGATAGGTTGGAAAATGCGACTGGGTTGCTCGGGCCAGTAGCCCCAATCCAGAGCCAACGCACCAGACTCGGTGTGCCCGATGATTCCTTGTCCCACGCTTCCATCCAGGTGCAATGGACTGGCATCAGCCGGCCCGCCACCGCCGCTAAGGACCCACCAATTAACCTCCAGGCCCGGCGGGGGAGCCATGGCCAGGGCAGTTGTTGTTAACAGCAGCAACAAAAACAGCGTTAGTAAAAGATGCTTCTTGTTCATAAGGCCTCACTCCTACCTGTGTTCCAGCGTCAGACGTACCCCACCAATGCGGGTATAGCTGCTATTGCCGCTGAAGAAGAGCTGAAATGCAATGTAAACGATACCCCGGCTAGCGCTAAGGGTGTTGTTTTGGCTGATGTCGATGTGGTAAGAGCAGCCACTAAGACAGACATGATCAGTGCCATCATTGACCATGACAGCGCCACTGCCTGCGCCAGACTGGCGGCGCACCACCGTTTTGCCAATGCCATCAAAATCAGTTTGCGAGCGTAAATAAACATCGATGCCCGTGACTTTGACATTCTGTCCATACAACTGTCCGGGAATCGTAACAGGCAGCATCACATCTCGGGTTCCACTGCCGCTGCCGCGACGCACCAGCGTTCCGCCATAAAGATCCATCTCGAACTGGGTAGAATCAGAACTGCGTTTGGGACGCAAATCATTGCCACTTATCCACAAATAGCTTTTGGCGCTACTTTTGATGACACCTGTGCCCACTGCATCGATGGCTGGCCCCGAATTGCTTTTGACTCGAAGTCCCGCACCGGTGCCTTTGTGCTCCAGATAAAGCGCGTAGGGAATCACATTGCTGCTGGCGCGCACCCATGCACCTGGTCTCAGGCTCATGGCATAGGGCACGGGATGAATGGTTGTCTTGCCAAGATTGCGCCAGATGCCATGTTGGTCTTTGGCCCGTATCTCCAACGACAGCGCTTTGCCGTCGATTGTATCTCGTCCCCAGTTCAAATAGACATTGAATTGCCCTTGATGAATAGCAACTTCCTTACTAATTGTGTTACCCACCTGAGTTGTTCCACTGTAAAGCCGAAATTGCATGCTCCGCGTGCCATCAACAGGGCCTCCTCCTTCGGTGAGCACACCCTGATAGGTAAAGCCGTTGGCAACGTCGGATGTGACTTCCATGGTTCCTTCTGGAGCTTTGGTTTCTGGCTCGCCGCCACCTTGCGCCGATGCAATAGCTGTTAGCGAGAGAAGCAGTACCAGGAGGATGATAATACGTAGTGCCCAAATGTTGCGTTTCATTTTTCAATCTCCTTGAAAAAGTATGGGATAGGTTTCGTGGGGAGCCATTTTTAGCATAGCATGTTCCCGGGCCCCTGTCATCAGGGTGCAGTACTATTTTGTAACGATTTTGGTACTGCGGTACTACGTGGTTTTATCCCATTGTCCCCATATTTGGCTTCCCTGCCCCGGCTCTGCGCCCCATTGTCCCCCCATGTTCAGATGCAGATGGGGTGGCTGTGCCAAGCAGATGAGCGCTAAGTGAGCTCTAAAAATTTGACAAGGGAACGGGGACGGGAAGCCGTGTGTCTTCTCGTCCCCGTTTTTCGTACTCCAGGCGTTTGCACCAGCATCCGCGAGCTGTTGTGGCGTTGGTTTAATTGTTACGCAGCGCCATTGGCAAATAGAGCTTCTCGGGGCCGTTGACCCGCATGGCGATAAGTGGGCAGCCAAAACGATCTTCAGCTTCTGAAGCGCCTTCGATGTGGGGACTGTCCTGGGTCCAAAACTGATTGAAATCTATCACGATGCCGGCGGAGGAGCCGTAGAAAATTTGTACAGCGCCTGCATTCATCTTGCTGCCGACATCCTCATAGCAGATGCCCACCGCCAGGTCTGTGTAAGCGTCGCCGTCGAAGTTGCCAGTGGTCAGGGCCATGCCAAAACTGTCGCCGCCCTCGGCACGATCCAGCACGCCCGCGCGGTCTTGGTGCCAGAAGTCGTTGGTCACTCGGCGATGCAGCCCGGATGTTCCGCCATAAAGCACCTCGACAGCGCCCGCATCGCCGACAGAGCCCAGGTCTTCGAAGGGAACGCCCACGGCCAGTTCGTCGCGGCCATCTCCGTTGAAATCGCCCGCCGCCAGAGCGCCGCCGTAGCCATCCCCCCCCTCCATGCCACCATCGAACCATCGCTGATTGCCATCTGTGGTCAGTCCCTGAGATGAACCGAAGAGTACAATCACCATGCCCACATCATTTCTTCCTGCCCGATCTTCATTGGGATCGCCGATGGCGAGGTCTGCGAAACCATCGCCATTGAAATCGCCAGTGGTCAGCGCCCGTCCAAAGTAGTCATTTGGCTCATGGTTGTCTGGCACGCCATAAATTCCCTGCACCCATGATTTTGCGTTGACCGCTGTGAGCCCATGATCTGAACCATACAGCGTTACCACCCGGCCAGCGTTGACATCACCGCCCAGGTCTTCGCCCGGAATGGCGATGCTCAAATCGTCGTAGCCATCGCCGTTGAAATCACCCGCGGCCAGTACTTGCCCGAACCAGTCATCTGTCTCTGGCGTGCCCGCCAAGCCATCCTTTCCTTCATACCATATCTGATCGCCTCGGCCTGTGGGGCCGGAGGGCGAGCCATAGATGACATTGACTGCGCCGGCGTTGTAGGCAGATTCGATATCTTCCAGTGGCGCGCCGATGGCCATGTCATCAAAGCCGTCGCCATTGAAATCGCCAACGCTGATGGCCTGCCCGAAGAAATCGTGGCTTTCGACCGCCCCCTTGATGCCTGGCGAGCCTTGATGCCACAGTTCATCTCCTGCGGAACTGAGCCCGTCGGGCCGCACGCCGTAGATGACGTGTACGGCCCCGCCATTGACTGCTGACCCGATATCTTCGCCGGGAACGCCGATGACCAGATCCACTGCACCATCCCCATTGAGATCGCCCGCGGCCAGGGCCTGCCCGAAGAAATCTTGCATCTCCGCACCATTCGAATCGCCCGAGAGATCATCTTGATCCCAAATTTGGTCTTTGGTTGCAAGGAGTCCGTTTTTCGTCCCGTACAACACATTCACTGCACCGGCATCGCCAATGCTACGCACATCTTCCATGTGTACGCCAATGGCCAGATCTGCCAAGCCATCGCCATTGAAGTCGGCCGGGCCCGGAGCCCATCCTGCGCCGGTCAGCAACAGGGCAATTAAGCCCAATGCGAATGCCATTGAAAAAGAGCGTAAGGTTTTCATAGCTTCCTCCTGAAAGCAAGGGATTGAAGGTGACGACCTGTATAAAATTACTTGAGGGGAGCTATTCTTAGCATAGCATGTTCTCGGGCCTTTGTCATCAGAGCGCAGTACTATTTTGTAACAATTTTGGTACTGCGGTACTACGTGGTTTTATCCCATTGCACCCATATTTTGGTTCCCTGCCCCGGCGCCGAGTCTGCGCCCCATTCTCCTCCAATGAGTTTGGCCCGTTCGCTCATGCCCACCAGCCCAAAATGCCCCGCATCCGCCAAATGATGCAAGCTATCAGATGCGGTGAAACCACAGCCATCATCCACAATTTTCAGATGCAGATGGGTGTCTGTGCCAAGCAGATGAATGCTCACTTGCTGGGCCCGGGCGTGGCGGGCAATGTTGCTGAGCGCTTCTTGCACAATACGATACAAATTTACCGCCACCTCATCGGGCAGCGTGGTTAGTGGGTGGTCGGTAAGATGCAGCGACACCGGCACATGATGTTGGACTGACCACTCTTCGGCCAGCGCCTGTACCGCCGCGGCCAATCCCAAAGCATCCAGCATTTGCGGGCGCAGTTCGGTGCAGATGCGTCGCATGTCGTGCAGCAGGTTGTTGATTTCGGTGCGCATGGTTTTCAGCGGCGGCGTCGTGTATGAATCAGGCCCCATTTGCGATATGAGCAGTCCCAGTTGCAGATTGAGCCCCACCAGCTCCTGAATGGGGCCATCGTGCAGGTCGCGGGATAGGCGCGCCCGCTCCTGCTCTCGCGAGCGCAGCAGTTGTTGCTGAGTTTTGGTCAGCAATTCGCGGCTGGCACGAATCGCGTGCAATTGTGATTGCAGGGTTTCGATGAGCAGCACATTGCTCAGGGCAATCTCGGCTTGCCGGGCCAGAGTCTTGAGGATGCGACGGTCGGTGGCAGTAAGATCATCGCCATCGATGCGCCGTCCCACCAGCCAAAGTGCGCGCACCTCCTGCCGAAAGCTGAGATAAAAGGGCAGCGCATCGGCATGAGTGCGTGCTAACGAAGTTAACACATGGGCCTGGTCGATGATAAAGCTGGCAGGATGCAGGTGCATAAGCGCGGGGGTTTGCCGGGTGAGAACCTGGGCCAGGCGCTCGCGATCCAACGTGCGGGCCAAATCATCACTAATCGTTTCGATAACGCTGGCATAATCATACCAGCCGCCGTAAAAGATGCCATCCACAACTTTTTGTACCCGGGTGCGGGCCCAATCAAAGGAAAAACCCACCAACATGGTCAAGCCCACGGCCATGAGCATCTGCGCTGAACTGTTGGCGGGCAATTGGCGGTAGATGGCGGCAAAGGGGCCCAGATAGAGCAGCAGAATTCCCAGCGAGAGCAAAAAATAGACCAGGGCCCGATTCAGCAAATGATCAATGCCAAAAAGATTGTGGCGGGCAATGGCGTAAAGATAGCCCAGCGGTGCGATGGCCAGAAAGGGGCCCATCATCCAAAGTGGAAGCCGAAAGCTAAGCCCGAGAATGCCAGGCAGCAGGTAGAAGAGAATGCTGGGGAGGCCTGCAATCATGTTGCCAGTCAGGATGACGCGCAACCGGCGCCGGGCGTTAGGTGTGGCGCGGCGATAGCTATAAAGCAGCACGCCCAGGGCCAGACTGATTTCCGCGGTGGTATAAATCACACCCAGGAGTCTGCCCCACTGACCGCCAAAAAGCAGCGCCAGCAGCATAAGCGCGGCCAACAAGTAGAGCGGAATCAGCAGGTGTCGACGCTGCCTGGCAGTGCCCAACACCCGCGGAAAGAGTAGCGTTTGGTGCAAGAATAATGGCGCTGCCAGATGAAAACTGGCAATACTTAGCAGGCTGAGTCGCCGCGGGCGTACAGAAGCGGGAAAAGCCAGCATGATGAATATGGCGATGGCAAAACTTTGTGACATGAGAAAGAATGGGATGACACCTTGATGCCGGGGACGCCGCCACAGCAGCAGTGTGCCACCGCCCCAAAAAATCAGCGCCACCATGATGCCCATACCCAGTGACCGTCGATTACTCTGCAACAGCGAAACCATGGGCAGCTCCAGGGTCAAAAGCTGTTCACCCCGTTTGATTTCGGCGACAGGATTTCCCAGTTCAGGATGCGTCCACTGTGCAAAGGGAATGCCGTCAACCGATACAATGACATCGCCCTGATGCAGCCCGGCCCAGTCGGCAAAGCTGTCGGCCGCTACCTTCAGCACCAGGCCGCTGTGGCCATCCAGCGTTGCATCCAGCACAGGCATGTGGCGCTGGTAGTCGATGACATAGCCCACCAGCCAGGGCAGCACCAGTGCCAGCAGCAGCAAGGCCCGAGACCAGCGCAGTGGCCGGGGCGATGAGGTCTTATCGATCATCCGGGCAGTCATCATCCGGTTCCACTGTCACCAGACCGTGACGAATGGCCCAAAGCGCGGCCTCGGTACGGGTAGAGGCATCGAGTTTGCCGTAAATGCTGCTGATGTGATTTTGTACCGTGCGTTTGGTAATAGCCAGACAGCGGGCGATGGCGCTGTTATCCAGGCCGCGGGCCAGCCATTGCAGCACTTCCAGTTCGCGCGGCGTTAGGTTTGGCTGCGCGGATGTGGTCTTTGCAGCGCTTCCTCTTTCTGCTTTGGGATTTTGTATCAGCGCCCGGGCCAGCAACTGGCGCCGAATCTCGGGACTGAACCAGTTTTCTCCCCGGGCAACAGCGCGTACAGCATCAACCAACGTTTCCACCGCTTCATCTTTGAGTACATAGCCGGTCGCTCCTGCCTCCAACAATCCAAACACCCAACGTGCGTTATCATAGGCGGTGAGAATAAGAATGGGCAGCGTGAGCCCCTGCGCCCGCAGTTGCCGGGTAATATGCAAGCCATCCATATCGGGCAGATTCACATCCAGCACCAGCACATCGGGCTGCCGTAGCAAGGTTAGCCGCATGGCATCGGCCCCGTTTGCCCCTTCCGATACCACACAAACGCCATCTGCCTGCGAAAGAATCGCGCTCATGCCCGCACGTACGATGGGATGATCATCGATGATGACAACGGTAATGACCGAGGCCTCGGGGGGGACGCGTTGCTTTGGAGTTGTCATGGGGTTGTCGGCTGATTTTGTGGCTTCGTGTCTTAGTGGTTTCTAGCCGGGCACCTTAGTCGTAACATCTGATGGGAGATAAGCGACGAAAGGGCAAAGGTGGATGCAGTAAAATAGGACCACCTTCGTCCCGGAAATTGCCAAGCTTGCAACGGAGAATGAAGAGACTTCTTGCACACTATCTGGCAGTTTACTACATTATAAGGACGCGGGCAAAGCCTTTGTCATTATTTCGTTCTTCGTGCGCATGATGCGCTGGGCGCGTGCGTGTGTGTGACAGTCGGCTTTTGCCTGCCTTGTCATTGCAAAGCTTTTTACGGCGGGACGTTTTATGCTATGATTAGGTATGTCTCAGAAACAGCAGCTTGCCCCGGGCGAAAAGCTGACCGCCCGGCAGGAAACGATTCTTGAACTGATTATCCGTGAGTTCGTTTCCAGGGCCGAGCCGGTGGGCTCTCGGCGTCTGGTCGAAGGTTATGCGTTGTCTATCTCACCGGCAACAGTGCGCAACGAGATGAAGCGTTTGGAGCAATTGGGTTATCTCACCCACCCGCACACCTCTGCCGGGCGAGTGCCAACACATTTGGGCTATCGCTATTTTGTCCAGCATCTCTTGCCCGATGCCAGTTTGCCTGTTACTGTGCGACGCACCATCCGTCATCAGTTTTTTCAGGTTCAGGCTGAGATGGAGCAATGGTTGCAGCTTTCGGCCAGTGTTTTGGCCCGAACCGCGCACAGTGCGGCCATTGCCACGGCGCCGCGCACGGCACACACCCAGTTCAAACATCTGGAACTCATCAGCCTGCAAAACCATACCATGTTGCTGGTGCTGGTAATTCAGGGCGGTGCTGTGCGTCAACAAATCATCACGCTGGATGAACCGCAAACGCAAGCAGAGCTTTCGCAGATTAGCAATCGTCTGAACGCGGTGTTGGCCAGTCTTACCTGGGTGCAAATGCAGCAATTGGAGCCTGATTCCAATGCGCTGGCGCGTCGTGTGCTGGAACTTGTGGGCGATATGCTTTATCGCGAGGATGAGCGTGCCGATGAGGTTTATCATGAAGGGTTGGTTTACATGTTGCGTTCGCCCGAGTTCTCAGAGCAGGCCGCGGCTCAGCAGGTGGTTGAGATTTTCGAGAATCCTGTGATTTTAGGCCCGTTTTTGGCCAAAACCAGGCAACTATCGGGCGTGCAGGTGATTCTTGGCGGCGAGAATCCTTATGAGCATCTTCCAGATGTGAGTCTGGTGCTTTCGCGCTATGGTCGCCCCAGTTACGGCTCAGGCGTGGTAGGCGTCATCGGGCCCCTGCGCATGCCCTACGCTTACACCATCTCTGCCGTGCGCTTTATTTCGCAATTGCTCACCAATCTGCTTTCTGAGCTTTATCATTATCCCGAACCATCCGCTGCACCCACTGCTGCCTTAGCTGACGCTGAGTCGGCATCTTGAGCATGGCTTTTTTCTTTTGGAGTTTTTGATGAAACGTTTGATGTCTATCCTGTTGCTGTTTGCGCCCGTTGCCGTTGCCGCCGAGTTGCTGCATTGGTCGCCGTTGTTTGTTTTTGTCACGTCGGCCTTGGCGATTGTGCCGCTGGCCGGTTTTTTAGGTCAGGCAACCGAAGCATTGGCGGCCAAAACGGGCCCGCGCATCGGTGGATTGCTCAACGCCACATTGGGTAATGCCGCCGAACTCATCATCACCATCATGGCCATTCGGGCCGGACAGATGGCGTTGGTGGCTGCTTCTATCATCGGCTCAATCCTGGGCAATGTGCTGCTGGTGCTGGGCGCAGCGATTCTTTTTGGTGGTCTCAAGTTCGGCGTGCAGCGATTTGACCGGGAGCAGGCAGGTTTGGATGCGACACTGCTCTTTTTGGCGGCCATTGCTCTGGCCGTGCCTTCCATGTTCGGCAAGGCCATTGCTGGCGATGCCGCTCATGTCGAGCATTTGAGCATGGCCACCTCGGTGGTGATGTTGGGCATTTATGTGCTGGCCATTGGTTACATGCTGTTTGGACGAAAGCCCCACGCCGATGAAGTGGGCCCGGCAGCGCCACCCGTTGAACATGGTGGCCCGCATTGGTCTTTGCCTGTTGCGCTGGGCGTTCTGGCCCTGAGCGTTGCAGCCATTGCCCTTTTTAGTGAATTTTTGGTGGGTGCGGTGGAGCCTGTGACTGAGAAACTGGGCTTTAGTGCCTTCTTCGTGGGCATCATCCTCATTCCCATTATCGGCAATGTGGCTGAGCATGTGGTAGCGGTCGAGGTTGCCATGAAGGATCATATAGAGCTTAGCATGAATATCGCTTTGGGCTCCAGCTTGCAGATTGCCCTCTTTGTGGCTCCGCTGCTGGTTTTAATTTCTCCTCTGCTGGGACATCCCTTCATCCTTAACTTCAGCGTTTATGAGTTGATAGCACTGGTTTCTGCTTCGGTCATCGGGGCGCTGGCTGCCATCGATGGTAAATCGAACTGGCTGGAGGGGGCCATGTTGCTGGCTGTTTATCTGATTCTCGGCATCGCTTTCTTTTATTTGCCCGGCATTGTTTGATGGGTAACAGTTACCCACATTCTTAACGAGGTTTCTCTTTGTTCAATCATCTTGTCGCCCGCTTCACCTCTAATTCCAAAGAGATGGAGCGGTTTATTAAATTTGCCATTGTCGGTGCCATTGGCGCGGTGGTCGATTTTGCAGTGCTTAATGTGATGAAGCTCTTCTTCGAGAGCATCGGGCTGGGCATTGGCTGGCATATCGGCATGGCAGCGCAGCAAATCCAACTTATTGCCGCCAATAGCATCTCATTCTCTACCGCGGTGGTCAGCAATTTCACCTGGAATCGCTTGTGGACTTTTCCTGAATCCCGCGAGCGTCCGCTGGGCAAGCAACTGGGACAATTTGCGTTGGTCAATATCATCGGTCTGCTCATCAACACCGTTATTCTGGTGCTGATGGATTCCTACGTGTTCAGTCATTTTGTGGGGCAGCGTCTGAGCTACAATCTGGCCAAAGCGTTTGCCATTGGCGTGGTGCTTTTTTGGAATTTCGGCATCAATCGCATTTGGACTTACAAAGGCATCGAGTAGCATGAAAATCGCCATCGATTACACATCGGCAGCTTTGCAGGGGGCGGGCATTGGTCGCTACACCCGTGGCCTGGTCGATGCGCTCATCCCCCTGTTGGGCCCGGAGGATGTGCTGACGCTGCTCTATCCGCGCGGGGCTGCCCCCTTTGCCCGGACATCCTGGCCTCGGCAGGTGCGTGTGCAAAGGCTGCCTCTGCCGGAACGTTATCAAACCATTCTTTGGCATCGCTTGCGTGCGCCCCTGCCCATCGAGTGGGTGGTGGGGGATGTGGACATCTTTCATGCCCCCAACTTTTTGCTGCCCCCTGTGCGCAGGGCCCGCACCCTGCTCACCATCCACGATTTGGCCTTTTTGATGCGTCCGCAATATGCGTGGCCCGATTTGCGTCATTTTCTGGAAAAAGCTGTGCCCCGCTCGATAGCCCGGGCGCATCATATCCTGGCCGATTCTCAGGCCAGCAAGCAGGATGCCATGCGGCTTTTTGATCTGCCATCTCAGCGCATCACCGTGGTAGGAGCGGGCGTTGATGCCCGTTTTCATCCCATGAGCTCAGCAGAGACCGAGCGGGTGCGCCAGCAGTATCATTTAGACTGGCCCTTTGTGTTCAGCATCAGTACGCTGGAGCCCCGAAAAAATTTCGATGGCTTGGTTCGTGCCTTTGCCCGGGCCCGACGCGAAGCTGGTTTTCCCCATCATCTGGTCATTGCCGGTGGCAAAGGCTGGCTCTACCAATCAATCTTCGATGCCGTGGCTGCCGAAGAAGCTCACGAGTTCATTCATTTTTTGGGCTTTGTGCCCGATGATCATTTGCCCGCGCTTTACAATCTGGCAGAGCTTTTTGCTTTTCCCAGTCACTACGAAGGCTTTGGGCTGCCCCTGCTGGAAGCGCTGGCCTGTGGCACACCGGTCTTGGCCACCGATACCAGTAGCCTACCTGAAATCGCAGGGGATGCGGCCATGCTCGTTCCCACAGATGATGCGGACGCGCTGATCGCGGGCCTGATGCACCTGCTCACCCATGCGCAAGCCCGCGCGGCACTGCGCGTCCGCGGGCCCGCGCAAGCTGCCCGTTTCACTTGGGACGCGGCTGCCCGCCGCCTGCTGGTAGCCTATCGGGCGCTGGCCACGTCCTCTTGACGCCCTCTCCCACATTTGCTATGATGGTGTCATCATGCTTGAAACGTATTCTGCCACGCAACCCCCTCTGATTCCCACTATCGCCAACGAAAAATCGGTGGTGCATTTGGGCGATGCCTATCAGGTGCTTCAGAGCCTTCCCGACAATTTTTTCCAAACGGCTGTGACATCGCCACCTTATTGGGGCCTGCGTGATTATGGCATGGACGCACAAATCGGCGCAGAGGAGCATCTGGAGACATACATTGCGCATTTGGTGCAGGTTTTTTCCGAGTTACGTCGAGTCTTGCGCAATGATGGCACACTGTGGCTGAATTTGGGTGATAGCTACACCAGTGGCGGGCGCAAGCGGCGTGCGCCCGATAAGAAAAATCCAGCGCGTGCTATGGCCTACCGATCTCCTACACCTGAGGGTCTTAAACCCAAAGACCTTATCGGCGTACCTTGGCGCGTCGCCTTTGCCTTGCAGCAAGAGGGTTGGTATCTTCGTAGCGAAATCATCTGGCACAAGCCGAATCCCCATCCCGAAAGTGTCAAGGATAGACCGACTCGGGCCCATGAAACCATCTTCCTGCTGACCAAATCAGAAAAATACTATTACAACTATCGTGCCATCATGGAACCGGCTCATAATGGCAACTTTCGTAATAAGCGCACCATCTGGACCGTAGCCACCGAGCCCACAAAAGAGGCGCATTTTGCCACCTTTCCCACCAAATTGATTCGTCCTTGCATTTTGGCGGGGAGTCGTGTTGGCGATTTTGTTCTGGATCCCTTCTTTGGTTCTGGAACAACAGGCTTGGTAGCAGCCATGAACGACCGCTATTTTACAGGCATCGAGCTGCGTCCCACCTACGTGCAAATTGCGCGGGAGCGGTTGGCAAAATATGGTGTTTTCTTCCGGGAGATTGCATCTGATGACTGAGCTGCCTGTTTTGCTACCGACCCTGCAGTTAAGTTTTTATCAGCGCTTGCAGGATGCGAAGAAACGCTACCTGCTCCCGGCACTCTTCTCACAAGTCGGTGTTTTGGATATTGGCCTTCTTGACAAGCAATTATTGACTTTTGCAGGTGGCGAGCGTCTGGCCTTTTTGGCCCGGCATGGTCTGCGGGGAGAATTGTTGTTTCCGGTTCCTTATGTGCTAACTACTAAACCGACCCTTTTGGGATACTATCGGCTGCTTCTTGGGTTTTCGCAGAAAGAATTTTATAAAGGCGCTTTTGGTAAATTCAAGCGTTTGGAGGAAAAGGGCCAAGTAACTGGCAATACAGAACTTTTGCTGCCAGACCTTTGCCGCAGTTTGATTGCGAGCGCCTGGATTTTAGCCCAGGGGCTGCCTGAGCTTAGCGAAACATCTCTGAACGAACTTTCGTTGCTGACTTTGGGCCCGCAACTTCGAGGTTCCCGTAATGTGAACCTGGGCGCTGCGGCAATTCGAACGGTATTTGCTCTGATCAAGACCATTGTGTCATCTGCAATGATCGAAACGGGCCGGCAGCATTTGGTTGTACGCAGCGCCGCCGATAGAATTTACCGTATCGAATTTTCTCCAGACCCCGATATTGCCATCCGCCAGGTACTCAAATCGGGGCATATTCGCAATCGCATTGCCATCGAAGTCAAGGGAGGCACTGATTTTTCCAATATCCATAACCGTTTGGGAGAAGCAGAGAAAAGTCATCAAAAGGCCAAAGCTGCTGGTTTCACCGAGTTCTGGACAATTATCAATGTGCGAGATATTGACGCGGTGCGTTGGCAGCAAGAGACACCCACTACCACCGAGCTTTTCTATCTTTCTAATCTGAGTCGTCCGCAAAGTACAGATTATAAGAAATTTAGAGAGTATCTTATTGCCGAGCTGGGAATTCGATGATGACACCGCACAAACAGCGCCCCTTCCTTCTCTTCATCATCCTGGGCCTGCTTTTGATGGCTTTGGGCTATTGGGGCCGCTGGCTTTCGCATCCGGTGGCAGGACTGAATGTTTTGGGTGTTGATTTGCCCGAATATGTTAAATTCGTGCCCGAGGCCCGCTACGGCATCATTCCCATCAATCGGCTGGTCTTCTTTGCCATGCCGGTCACGTTGGCTTTGGGGCTCATCCTGTTTGCCAGTGTGCAGCGACCTTTGCCCCTGTGGCTGCGGGCTCTGGCCGGATTGGCCGCCGTGCCGGTCGCACTCTCGATGCTGCCTCCCGCATGGACACCGGGCCTGCTGATGACGCCCGAATTTCGTACACAAACCCTGGTTCTCATGGCCCTAATGGCCGCGACCTTCCTCATCCCCCTGTGGCATCACCTTCTGCCTGACCGCCTTCGAGGGCTGCTACTGAGTTTGATAGCGCTTCTACCGCAATTTGCCTTTCGTGCCTTTGCCGATTTGCATCCGGCGCTGGAGAAACTTTATCAACAACCCTTGCGCAGCGGCGCGGGCTACTACTTTACCATTTTGGGGATGGTGTTGCTGGTATTCGCGGGCCTGGCACTCACTAAACCTAGCCAAAACCGCCCGAGCGTTCCTCATCCTCAACCTTCAGACGAATAACACTTTTTTGTGCGGGGAATTTACCCTGAATATCGGCATAAAATGCTCGAATCCTGTCCATGTCCGCACGCACATCACCTGTGAGTTTGAAGCTGGGCCCGAACCCCGCGCGCTTGCGTCCGTAATCCACAAAGCCCAACACCACCGGCACATCGGCACCGCGGGCAATATGATAAAACCCCGATTTCCAATAATCGGTTTTGCGGCGTGTAGCTGCCGGCGGCACCACCAGCAGCAACTGCTCCCGCTGCTCAAAAGCCTGCACCATCTGCGCCACCAAATTCATCGAACGGCTGCGTTTAACGGGAATACCGCCCAGGCGCCGGGAAAAATGTCCCACAACGCCCTTGAAAAGCTCCTCCTTGCCCATCCACCGAATTTGAATACCCAGCGTTTGAGAAAGGAGGTAAAGATAAAGAAAATCCCAATTAGAGGTGTGGGGCGCAGCAACAACCACCGCTTTGCCACCTTCGGGGACTTGGCCGACGATTTGCCAGCCAGAAAGAGCAAGATAGAGTTTTGTGAACCAGGCGCGCATAAACAGAGAACTTGTTGAGAGGGGTGGCGAGCGTTTTTGTCTTGACCGCCGCTATCCTGCCTTCCCGACGGGTGGGAAAGGCGGGGCCAGCGTTGGCGTTGTTGCTATTGTAACAGATGACCGGTAGATTTGCTCAAATGCCGGAAAGCCTTTCCAAAGAACATGCCTCTCATCCTTTGTGTAACCAGCCCCGCAGGATTTATAATGGGGGCAGGAATTGACTTCTCTTTCATTAGCCACGAAGAACACCCAGGGCGCGATTGAAGAGCATCATACCTCATCTCTATCCAACTTCTAACTTTTTACGTAACGCCTAACGTACCCGACTTCAATCACCACAACGGCACAAAGACACTAAGAACACCAAGCATTTCAAACCTTTTTCTTTTCTTCGTGCCTTTGTGGCTTCGTGTCTTAGTGGTTTCTAGTCGGGCTACCTTAGGAGTAACCTTTTTACTTCTCCATGCCTTCCGCTTTCAAACTCACTTCTAACCAGGATTACGTCATCCAGCTTGAGGTTTTTGAGGGGCCCATGGACCTCCTGCTACACCTCATCGAGCGGGAGGAACTTCCCATCACCTCCATCAGCCTGGCCCGCATTACCCAGCAATATCTGGATTACATGGCCGCGCTGGAAAAACTACGCCCGGACGACATTGCCGAATTCCTGGTTATGGCCGCGCGGCTGCTTTACATCAAATCGGTGGCACTGCTGCCCCGGCCCGAATTGGATGATGAAGAAGAGGAAGAAGACCCGGGCGAAGCCCTGGCCCGACAACTGCGGGAATACAAACGGTTTAAAGAGAAAGCAGCATTCTTGCAGGATTTGGAGGCTCGCGGGCTACGAACTTATGTGCGTCTGGCGCCGCCGCCCACTTTGGAAAAGCGCCTGGATGCCTCGGGCCTGAATGTGGATGCCCTGCTGGATGCACTTTACGATGTGCTGGAAGAGATGAATCCGCCGGAACCACCGGTACACACCATGGCCCCCCTGGAAATCTCCATCGATGATAAGCTGGAAGAGTTGGGAAAACGGGTCAAAGCGGGCAAAACCTTCCGCTTCAAGCAGATTTTACGTCAGGCCCGCAGTCGCACTGAAATAATCGTCACCTTTTTGGCGGTGCTGGAACTCATCAAGCAGCGCCAAGTACGCGTGACGCAAACAAGTCCCTTCGATGACATTTTGGTCGAACCGATCCCTCACCACACTCAGGAGGCGTCCCATGACAACGATTGAGATCCACGGCGTTTCTTATCACTATGAGCTGGTTGGCCAAGGGCCCGCGGTGCTTTTTGGCCACTGCCTTACCTGGAACCATCATGTGTTCGAGGCACAAGTGGCCGCGCTGGCCGAAGACTACACCCTCATCTTACCTGATCAGCGGGGTCATGGTCAGACCAGCTATCTGCCGCAGCCCTACACTCTGGATGACATGGCGCAAGACCTGGTGGCGCTGGTGCAACAGCTTGACTTGGGCCCGGTGCATTACGTGGGGCACTCCATGGGCGCGATGATGGGCCCGATTCTGGCCCTGAACCACGCTTCGGCGCTGCGCTCCATGACGCTCATCGGGGGCTCGGCTGCGCCCGAAGCTGCCCAACGTCTGGCGGGCTATCGTCAGCTTGTGGCCGCGGTGCGGGCCGGACATCATGCGCCCGTGGCTGAACGCCTGGTGGGGCTCTTCTTTAGCAAGATGAGCCGGGCCACGCGCAAAGCTGAAATTGGGCGCTTTATGGATGATTTTGCGCACATCAGCGGTGAGGGCTTGCACTGGACAGCGGAAGCGGTCTTTTCCCGGCAAGATTTACGCCCGCAACTATCGCAAATTGACCTGCCCACGCTGGTGCTGGTGGGCGCTGCGGATGGCGTGACATCCCCTGAGCAGGCTCGGGAACTGGCCGATGGCATTCCCAATGCCCGTTTGCTTGTTTTGCCGCGGGTGGGCCACTTTTTACCTGTGGAAGCACCACATACCGTCACCGGCGCCCTGCGCGATTTCTGGGAATCGCTACCCTTTTCAAATGCCCATCTACTTAAGAATGTAACAGTTTAGCGCTATCCAGAGCGTACCACCAAGCGCACCAAGGCACGAAGAAAAAAGGAAAGAAAATCTGTGCAATCTATGGTTGCCATAATGAACATCTACTTAAACCAAAAATATAAGGAGTAAAAAATGACATCTGTTGAAATTCTTGATATCCGCGCCACCGAAATCCTTGATTCCCGGGGCAACCCCACTGTCGAAGTAGAAGTCTTGCTGGATGATGGCTCGTCGGGACGGGCCGCTGTGCCCTCCGGTGCATCGACCGGCGTCAACGAGGCCCTGGAACTACGCGATGGCGATGCCTCTCGGTTTATGGGCAAAGGTGTCCTCAAAGCAGTAGAAAATGTCAACGGGCCCATTGCCAACGAACTTATCGGTCTCAATGCCCTTGATCAACGTCTCATCGATTTAGCCATGCTGGAGCTGGATGGCACGTCCACCAAGTCTAACCTGGGGGCCAATGCCATTCTGGGCGTGAGCCTTGCCGTGGCCAAAGCCGCGGCCATAGCCACCTTCCAGCCTCTGTACCGTTACATCGGCGGGGCCAATGCCCACACCTTGCCTGTGCCCATGATGAACATTATGAATGGTGGCGCCCATGGTGGTTGGGTTACAGATTTTCAGGAATACATGGTCATGCCCGTGGGCGCGTCCAGCTTTCGCGAGGCCCTGCGCTGGGGCGCCGAGATTTATCACAGCCTGAAATCGGTGCTTAAAGATGCGGGATACAGCACCCGCGTGGGCGACGAAGGAGGCTTTTCGCCTGCATTCAAGCTTGGCAACCGCGAGCCTCTGGATATGATGCTCAAGGCCTTCGAGCGGGCTGGCTACAAAGCGGGCGAGCAGGTAATGATTGCCCTGGATCCCGCTGTCTCTGAAATTTACAAGGATGGCAACTATCACCTGAAGACTGAAAATCGGGTGCTCAGCAGTGAAGAGATGGTCAAACTGTGGGAAAGCTGGATTAAAGACTATCCCATCATCTCGCTGGAAGATGGCATGTCGGAAACTGATTGGGAAGGTTGGGTGATGCTGCATCAGGCCCTGGGCGACCAGGTGCAATTGGTGGGCGATGATCTGCTGGTAACCAATGTGGATTACCTGCAAAAGGGCATCGAGCTTAACGCCGCCAACAGCATTCTCATCAAATTGAATCAGATTGGCACGCTAACCGAGACAGTATCCGCGGTGCGCATGGCTCAGCGAGCTGGCTGGACCGCGGTGGTTTCGCATCGTTCCGGCGAAACTGAAGATACCACCATCGCCGATTTGGCTGTAGCGCTGAATACCGGGCAAATCAAAACAGGTGCGCCCGCCCGCTCTGACCGCGTGGCCAAGTATAACCAGTTGCTGCGCATCGAAAATGAGCTGGCCGAAAGCGCTGAGTTTTTGGGCCGGGCCGCATTTTACAACATCCGCTAACTGAATCCTCTGTGCATTGCTGCGCCCCGTTGGCTCTGGCTGGCGGGGCGTTTTGCATTTAGCGTGTGGGCTTTTGGTTTGGCGGCGTAAACCGGGGCAATGCAAGCTGCCAGCGAATCTGCCCGTAGCGCCATTTTACCCAGATCACTAGCAGCACTACCCCCACAGCCATGGCTATCAGCCCGATAATCCCCGCCTCGGGCCCGAAATCGCCACCCGTCCAGGCAGAAGGGCCCAGTTGCGCCACCTTGATAAAGCTGGCCGTGTTGGTGCTGGTTCCGCTAACCGGAAATCCAAAAACATTACCCTGAAAGAAATTCCAAGTGATGTGCAATCCGATGGCAATGGCCAAATCGCCAGTAAGCACCAAGCCCAGCCCCAGCAGCAATCCGGCCACGGTGATTGCCAGCGTGCTGATGGCCGAGGCATTGGGATTGCCGGCATGGGCCAGGCCAAACAGCGCTGATGAGAGCGTCCAGGCCAGAACCAGTGCCACAGTGGGCGACAAGAATTCGAAGTTGAAGGCCTCGGCCAGGTTGATAATGAGATAGCCGCGAGAAATCAGTTCCTCGAAAATGCCCACTGCGACGAACAAGCCCAGAGGCCACAGAATGCTCAGGGCAAAAGGCATGTCGCTGAAACCTTGAAAGGTGCTGGTGATGCGTACCCATCCCAATTGCCATTCGCTTAGAAAAATACCAGTCATCAGAATCGCGCCCAGGGCCAGGCCAAACAACAAATCTAGCAACCAGGCCCTGCTAAAATGAAACCCGTAATCGGCAAAGGGGCGGCGATCAATCCAGCGGCTGGTGATGAGCAGTGCGATCAGCAGCCCCACCAGCGTCAAACTTTCGCTGATGGTTGCATTTTGGATGAAGGCGAGGGCATTGGTACTGTTGCCGGGGTTAGCTAAATCTGGGGCGACAAGTTGCAAGGCCAATTGCGTCAGGGCGACGATAACACCAAAGATTAGTGCAAAAATGATCAGCCGCCATAAAAAACGAAGGCGCTGGTCCGCGGCATTCCAGAAAAAGTTTTTGATGATGGTCATGCGAGTCGCTCCCATGAGATGTGTGAGGGGTGTTTGTTTATTGTAACGGGCTCTTTGTTTTCTGGAAAGTGGCGGGCAAAGGGGTGGCATTGCAAGGAGCGCATTTTGAGGCATACCGAAAACCTTTGGGACATTTTGATGAGATAGTTTGGAGATAGCTGGATGTTAAACTGAGCTATTGTAACGACATTGCCAGGTATTTCAGGTGATGTCTTGTGTAAAAGCCATTGCTTAGTTTTTTGCGGCCATGTCCAATGCTCCCCTGCAGTTTTCCCAAAAACGACGTAACACATTTATTGTGCGCATTTGGCGCGAGCAAGTCACTGGTCGGGCGGCTGTCGAGCGATGGTCAGGCTACATTCAGCATGTGCGCTCGGGCGATGAGCGCTATGTTCGCAGCATAGCGGATATTGTTGCATTTTTCGAGCTTCATGCCGGAGAACTCGAAGAGGAGTAAGTTGATTCCTTTCCTTGCAGGAGGTCCAATGATGAAGAAGATGGCATTCCGAGTCCTCAATAGTTTGCTTATTCTGGCGCTTTTGCTGGGGATGAGTGGCCCGGCTGTGCAGGCAGCCGGCATTAGTAGCGCCCGCGCCAAAGCCAGCGCCGCCGAAAGGGTGCGCCTGGGATTGATTTTGCCCACCGACACACTTGAATCCAATGATTATTGGTTCCAGAGCACTCATTTGGGCAACATGGATAATCGGCACGCCCGCGTTAGCCAGCGTGGTTTGACTTTGGGCAAAACCGCGTACAAACATGACAAGCAGGATTGGTACACCTTTTCGCTTGCAGAACGTGCCACTATCGATGTTGGTGCGTTTTTCAGCCGTACCAATGCCGATGTGCAGATGGAATTGCGCAATAGGTGGGGCAAACGTCTGGTTCGGGCCGAAAATCGGGCCGATGGTGCCTTTATTCCGGCAACCACGCTAGAGCCAGGCCTTTATCGGCTGCACCTGTGGTCAGCAGGTGGATTCGCCACTGACTATAACCTGCACATCGCTTTGCCCAATGCGTCAGGCCTCGGGCCCGGGGTGCAGGCTCCCACGCAAGACTGCCCCGATCAATACGAGCCCAATAGTGGTTTCTTTGAGTATGCCAGCATCCCTCCCGATACAACGCTCCATGCCACACTTTGCCCTGATGGCGATGAAGACTGGTTTGGCATCGAGGTGCAAGCTGGCGATATTATGCACATTGATCTTTATGATTTGCCCGAAGATTATCAACTGGAACTCCTGGATCCTTACGAAAATCTGGTGACCGGGTCCTACAACGCCTCTGACACGCCGGAATACATCGATGCCGAGGCATTGGAGACAGGCATTTATCGCATCTTCGTCTTTTCGGCGCTGAATGTCTGGAGCGATGCACCTTACACCCTCTCGACCCAGGTTGACCCTGCATCGCCTACCGATACGCCTACCTTCACCCCCACCCTCACCCCCACCTCAGAATCCTGCACCGATCCCAACGAGCCCAACAACGACTTCAATCAAGCCACCGGCATGTACCCCGGCATCAACTACGATGCTTCTATCTGCAACGCCGATGACCTGGACTTTTTCGCCTTCTACGCCGATGCCGGACAACAAATAATCCTGGATCTCTCGCGATTGGAATTGAATAGCGATTTAGAGCTGTATGGGCCCAATCAGGTTATGCTGGCGCATTCCTACAATTCGGGCGCTCAGGATGAGCATATTCAGCATACCACCAGTGTGTCGGGCACTTATTACGCCGTTGTCTTTGGAACTGAATACAACATCGAAAATTACTATCGGTTGCGACTGCATTTTGGCGCCACACCAACCTTTACGCCCACAGCGACGCGCATGGCCACATCTACGCCAACGCGCACGCCAACACGCACACCAACATACACGCCAACGCGCTATCCCACCAATACACCTACGGCCACCGCTACTGCCACCCCAACCCGCCCGCCGGGCTATTGCCAGGATTTGTATGAGCCCAACGATGGGCTGCCCCTGGCCCGAGACATCACCGATTATCCGCAACTAACCGCTTGTTTTGCCCATAATCAGGATCAAGACACTTATCAGATTGCAGCCACTGCCAGCAGCAACGGCTACTGGCGAATCGACATTTCGCAGCTTCCACCGCAGGTGCAAGGCAATGTCTTTGATCCGCAGGGCATGAATGTTTACACCTTCTACACCCAAAATCAGTCGCAGCCCGTTTATGTGCCAGTGCCGACCGCGGGGCACTATCGCTTGGCGCTGTCGCCTCCTGCCTACGTCCCGCCCGAGGGGCTCCCTTATCAATTTTCGCAAAGCTTTGTGCAGGCAACGCCCACACCTTTGCCCGGAACCTGCAACGACAGCTACGAACCCAACGATGAGCCTGACCAGGCCAAGGAAATCGGCAACGCCTCGGTTAGTGCCTGCTTCCGTGAACCCTCTGATCAGGATCAATACACGCATAACATGGCCGCAGGCGATGTGGGCAAATTTTGGTATCTTGATTTGAGCAGCGTTCCCCAGGGTGCAACTGCGCGCATCTTTGCCCCTGATGATACGCCGGTGTTGGCCCAGGTTGTTCGAGAGGGCCATACCACAGTGGCCGTTTCGATTTTTAGCACGGGCCACTATCGTCTGTGGCTGAGTCCGCCCCTGGCGTGGCGGGAAGATAGCGCCGCTTATACATTTACGCAGGCCGTTCGGGCCACGCCTCCGGAATTTGAGCCGTGGGTTTGTGCCGCCGTTGAGGATGCTCACGAGCCCAATAATACGCGGGCCACTGCGTTTCAGCTCACGCAGAATGCAGAAATTGGCCAAAATTGTTTCATGCGTAACGATGATCAGGATTTTTACAAGATTAGCGTTGCCGAAAATCAGGTAGGACAGGTGTTGCATTTTGTCACTTTGGATATGCCTGTTGCCTTCTCGCAAATTGTCTACAATCCCCATGGAATGCCTGTGGCCGTTGATATGACCACCGGCCACCCCGAGGGCGTGAATCACATCTTTGCCAACATCACCGCCGCGGGCACTTATACCTTGCAAGTGCATCCACAGCATTTTGATGCGCAGGCATTGGCTGGCGCTCAATCGGGTTTCTACAGGGTGGTGGCTCATGTGGAAGCGCCCACGCCAACGCCCACGCGTACCCCTACGCCCACGCCCACGCCTACACCCACGCCAACGCCCAAGCCTACGGCCACGCCCACAGCCACGCCTACCCGCGTGAACCATGTGCCTCAGGTGCTCAGCGGTCAGATTGCCCATACATTGCCTTTTGGGGCCAATACCAGCTTTACCGCCACCTATCGCGACGCAGATGGCTGTGGCACTATCGAGTGGGTCGAAGCCTACTTTGGCACAGCCTCTAACCCCGGTCTGGCCCGATTCAGCGCTCATGTGTCACATTTTTCTGCTACTTACGGCGAGCCCTTTGTTTATCTTTACAACAGTTTGCAGCAGTGGCAAAGGATTCCCTACTGGCATAGCTACGCTCAGACCGCATCCAACCGCGATGTAACACTGGCGGGCACATCCGATAACGGTTCCTGGCGTACATCCTGGTCTTGCATCAATGCCACCGATTTGCAGGTGACATGGGCCTTCAATCTGAAATCAAACATGGCTGGCACCGGGAACATCTATGCCACTGCGCAAGATGCAGCGGGCGCCAAGAGTGCGGTGAAGGCGCTGGGTACAACCCTGGTGCAAGCTCCTACGCCCACACCACCTCCGGGCCAGCGGGCCTGGCGATTCAGCGGGAACACCTATCAGGGCAAGAACAAACAATCCCGCACAGTCCTGCAAGATGTTTCTTTTGCGCTGGAACCTTGTATTACCCAAGGCGTTGTGGTGCGTCCTTACATGGCTACCACCACGAGCAACAGTCACGGGCACTACCTCATCAATGTGGGCGAAAATACCCTGGGCTCCAGCACCAAACTTTGCCTTTCGATAAAAGGCCCGCCCGGACAACCCTATTTGGCTCACGATTTTCCGCTGTTCTCTGATGCCGAGCTTACCGTGGTGGATGCTGGTAGCGAAACCTCGCGCGCCGAATTGGTGGTCAGCGTACCTGGATTCAGCAAGTATTGTTTTGGCAATGATTTGCAAGGCTGGACTTGTCCTGGTGTTATCGATTTTGATGACTTGAATTTCTGGTTTTTGCCCAAAGGCTCACCGTTGCCGCTGGCCACCAGCACGCCCGATACTTCACCCACGCCAGGCCCCACGCGCACACCGAGTCCCACTGTTACGCCCACGCCCAAAGCCACGCCCGTGAATCAGCCGCACAAGCTGGTGGGCAATGTCTGCATCTTTGCCGATAAATTCGAGACCCAAAGTGGAACCACCACGGCCACGGGCCAGCTCTTCCTGGGCGGCAAATCGGGCAATGGCAAATGTGAACAACGCAACTACTTTATCGATGGCGTGACCCTGGCGAATCACACTGTGGTGGCGGCCAAAGTCTCCTGGAAATCATCCGGGACCATCGATGTCGCGGGCGTGGTACAGCTCATGCCGCACCGCATCCCCATCCTGGCCGATGACAAACTGACCGTTAATCGCAGCAGTGGCGACATCAGCATGAGCGGGACGCTGGAAAAATATGTTGGCAAACTCTTCCCCAAAACCTTCCAGCTTCCCGATAATTTTGGCATTCATCTCAGCGTGATTAAAGACTACGTTGAGCTGACTGGCGCAATCCAGGTGCCCAACATTCCCGAGAACCCGAATTTTAGCTTTACCACTCATGGGCGCATCAAGGGCAATGGCGATTTAGCCCTGATCGTCGATGCGCCCAGCTTGCAATTTAACCTGGCTGGCGGCACGCTCAAGGCTGAAAACCTGTCACTGACAACAGAAGGCGTTCTCGCCATTGGCAAAGCAACACTCACATTCAAGGGCATTCCGCCCATTGTGGTGCAAGGGCTTACCCTGGGCGGTGATGGTTTGCAGTTCAAACGACTGGCTGGTGGCTATAATTTCAATATCCCTTATCTCAACTTGGGTAACTTCTTCATCATCGAAGGGCCCGGCAATAAAAAGTTGCAGCCCCTGAGAGCAACATTGCATATCGAGCTGCTGAACAGCGGTAAAAGTTTTGTTGCGGGCATGCAGCCGGAGGATGTGACGATTACGGCGTTGAACTCGCAATACAAAATCGAACTCGTCGGACAGATGCGTTTGCCATCGCTGCCTGGCAACAGCAATGTCAAGGTCGATAATCTGAAATTATTCCTGCAAAAGGATGCCAGGGATGAAACGGGCAAGCTGGCTGCCAATATCGGCTTGTTGCACCTTCAGGTTGCCGGCCGCCCCTTCGATATGCACAATCTCAGCTTTACGTTGGTACAACTGCCAGTGGTGGCTGTCAGTCGGGCCCCGGGCCTGGCCGCACTAACGCCATCTGACAAATTTAGCTACCAGCTCATCTCCCAACGTACCGATTTCAAGATGCCCGCGGCCTGGGGTTTGAACAGCACCATCTTTTTGCAGGATGTACGGCTCACCGATAAAAGCCCCTACATCCAGTTTAAGCAGGCGGGCGCAAAATTCAGCGTGGATAAAACCTTTTGGTTGGGTGGCAAAGCCAGCCAGGATGTTGGCGTCGCTTTCAAAGTCACCGATGGTAAGCTATTGCTAAAGCATACCTTTGACAAGTACTCGGTGCAACTCACTGCTGAGCTTACCTTCATGCTGGGAGGGCAAAAATCGACAGTGGGCAATGTGGGGGGCAAAGTAACCCTGACCATTGATGAAAATGGCAAGGTCAAGACCGATATTTTGGGGGCCAAGCTGGGCATTGCCGGGGTGCAAATGCAGGTGACGAATTTGAAATATGAGGATGAGAAGTTTACCGCCGGGTCTGCCTCCATCTCGTTGCCAAAAGCATGGGGCGGCGGCTCGATGATGACCGTGAAGAATTTGCGCATCACCAAAGATGAAATCAAGTGGGATAACATCGATGCGCAGGTGAACATCGACGATGTTAACCTCAAACCGGTGATGCGGTTGCGGCAACTTAAAATCAAGCTCAACGTTAGTGCCACCGGTGAGTTTTCGTGGGAGATTTGGGGCACGGTGCATATTTTGCCTGTGAATCTTGAGGCCGCGCAGCAGGCCGGCACTTATCTCTCGGCGCAGGAAGTTGAGGGAGCCAGTGCATCGCTCCATGTTAAAATCGATTCCAATGGCAAGGTAACAGGCGAGGTTTCCAGTTTCTCATTGGAGCTTATTGGCATGAAGGTGCAGGTTAAAAAAGCCACCTGGGCCGATGAAAAAATTACTGTTACCGAGGTCTCTGCCTCGCTGCCGCCCAAGATGGGGGGTGTCTCTTTTGCCCTCTTTGGCATGACCATCGGCGGGCCCAAGGGTTTTGATGTCAAGGGGGGTAAATTCAATATCGATCATTTCACCTTTGCGGGCGTAGGTGTTGAAAAGGCTCATGGCGAGTTCGTGCAACTGAGTGAAGGGCATTACAGCTTTAGTGCAGGGGCCAAACTTAACTTTAACCTGTTTGCGGTGGAGGGTGGTTTCAAGATGGAGGTCAAGAACTCAAACATTTACCTCCGTCACGTTCACATCGACTACTGGGGCGTGCCCCCTGCGGCTATCGGGCCTTTGGGAACTACCGGACTCTACATCACGCACATTGGTGGAACGTTCAACCTCGAAGAGAATGATATGCACTTCTCGGTGCGTTTGGGCATCTCGACCGCCGGTCAGGTCAGCGGCGTCACGCTGCTTCGGGCCGAAGGTGAGGTAACGCTGTATGTGAAACCTCAGTTCAAGTTGACTACTCATGCCGAGCTGTATCTCATCGGCTACAAGTTGGTCAAAGTTGATGCCACCCTGTCGCCTACCGGTTTCAGCACCCGAGCGGAGCTAAATTTGGCGTTGGTGCAAATGGTGGGCTACATGGCTTTTGGTATTGATACCGAAAAGGAGTTCACGCTGGCATCGGGCGTTACGGCCAGTTTCTTGATCAAAAGAAATTCCATCTGGGGTTGTCTGCCATTCTGGGGAGATGTGCGGGTGGGCAATGTCAGTGCCGAGATTGGCAAATTCCGGCGAGAGAGCGCCAAAGTTTGGGGTGGCCAGGGGTTGCTCAACATTGCCGGCTACAAGGTTTGGGGATTTGTCGGCTTTAGTCCGCTGAAGTTCAATGGCGGCGGTGGAACCAGTCCTTACAAGGTTGTATGTCCGGCAGGCCATAATTGCGGCTTTGCCAGCAAGGTGGCGCTTGATAGGCTGGCGCAGAAGGGCGGACGCATCGACACGCTGGTGGATGTGCGTCCCTCCCGGCAGATTGCGCTGGTGGAGACTCTTAACGATCTCAACTGGGAACAGGATGAAGCGTTGGTGGTGGTGCAGCCCGATGGTCAAAGTCTGTCGCTGACGCCCACTATGACGCACAAAGAGGGCAATACGTTTAAGAAGCTGTATGTCATTGATCATCCGCAGGTGGGGCGCTGGACCTTGCGGGCCCAAGCGGGCAATACCATTGTGGTGCTGGGCACAGATCCCGAGCCCGCACTCACTATGCAGGTCGAGCAGATGCACGGTCAGATGATGGGGGCGCAAAGTTTGCGCACTGTGCAGGGCAGTCCTGCGCATATGTATGGCGATGAAGGGCCCGAGATTGTGCAGGCCATGCAGGCTTTGACGGTGCAGCAGCCGCTGCTTCTTTCGCAAGAGGGCTGGCTGCGCATCACCTGGCAAAGCAGCGATAAAACCAATTTGGATACCCCGGATGAGGTGACTGTGCAGCTTTATGTTGAGAACGAGCTGGGCAAGCGCTGGCCTATCACCACCACCCACACGCTCAATGGTTCCTATGATTGGCAGCCTGCTATTCCCAGTGGTCATTACACCTTCACCGTGGCTGCCAACGATGGTCACAATATGCCTGTGATTAGTCAGGTGCTGTTTGAGTATGAGGATGCCACGCCACCGGCAGCGCCCGCCGGGGTGACAGCACATGTGGGGGCGGATGGGGCGGCTCTGGTTTCATGGGATGCCGCAGCTTCTAATCCCGATGTGGCTGGCTACATCATTCATGTCGACACCGGCGAGGTGATTACCGTTACGCACCCTATTAGCCAGGTTGTGGTGGGCACTTTGGACCCGGATGAAGCGATTACGGCTGAAGTGTCTGCTTACGATTTGAGTGATAATCAAGGTGATGGCGTGCGTGTGTCGATGCGTTCGCCCCAGTTGCAGCTTGTTGCCCAAATGCCGGCTGAGGGTGATGTGGAGACTCGCGGCGGGCTGGTGACAGCAGCCTTTAATCAGCCTGTGCGGGTGCTGAGTTTTCATCTGATGAATGGCAACGATGAAGTGCCTGGCGTGGTGCAGGGGCTGACTTATGACCTGGGCGCGGTGATTCCGGTGGCTGAGCCGGTGTGGGGTGTGCGCTTTATGCCTGTGCAGGGCTGGCTTTCGCCGGGCAACTACACCGCAGAGATTGAAGTAACCACCGATTTGAATGCGTCGTTGCAAATGCAGGCTGCGGGTTTGCTTTCGACCATGGCGCCCGCGGGCACAACTGCCTCCTTCCGGTGGTCGTTCACCATTGCCGGCGAGGCTTCACGCATTTTTATGCCCTTGGTGACGCATTAGCTGATGTTGCCGAGTGTTTCGATGGCCTGGGCGGCACGAGGGATGCCGCCCAGGGTGTGCAGGTGTCGGGCCATGGTGCGGGCTTTTTCGGCAAAGTCGGGAGCCCACAGGATGTCGGTCAGGAGGATGGGCGCGTTTTGCATGGTGAAGTCCTGGGCTTTGATGCCGTAGCCCACCCGGGCCTGGGTAACGCGGGCCGCTTGCGGAAATTGGTCGCCCGCGTGGGGGATGACGATTTGGGGGATGCCGTGGATGAGTGCGCTGTGGGTGGTGGCCATGCCGCCATGATGTACGATGCCGCTGAGATGTGGAAATTCTTGCGTGTAGTCAATCCATTGGGAAATTGTGGCGGGGCCGGGCGGGGCTTGGTGCAGGGCGTTCAGGATGTGCGGTGTGCGTTTGCCTGTGACGATGTGTGCCCGGGCCGCGGCTAGTAGTGCGCTTTCGGCAGCGATGCGGAAGAAGGCTTCGTCGTTGGTGAAGGTGCTGCCCAGGGTGACAAGGATTTGGGGCGGGTTGGTGGCTGGGTGTTGCTGCGGCATGGCTGCGGGGCGTCCGCCGCAAAAGAGGGTTTGTGGGGCGATGTCAGGCAGGTCTGCGTACCATTCGCGACTGAAGAAGTCGATGTGCAGGTGGGGGCTGCGGGGCTGACCTCGTTCCAGATCCCAGTAGTGGCCAGGAAGTTGCGCTTGTTTTAGCAGGCGTTGGACATGGGGTAGGGTAGGGTTGGGCAGGCGTTTGGGATTGGGGCTCAGCGGGCCCTGGGCGGGCCGTCCGATGATGACCAGGGGCCATGTGTGGCGTTCGGCCAGTAGCGTGGCTGCTACCGCGAAGGGTTCGCTGATGACGACATCAGGTTGAAAGTCGCGGGCGATGTGCTGGAGTTTTTGCAGGGCGGCCAGAACCAGGGGCGGGTACAGCCACACTGTCAGGGCGCGGCGCTGGCGTTCTATCTCTTTTTGTTTGGGACTGAGGTTTTTGGGCAGTGGCGGGTTGCCGTGTCGCCAGCCGGGGTTGGGTAGGGCGACAAAGGGCAGGTTTGCTGCCTGGATGTTGGTTTTGACGCCTGGGCCCGAGACCCACAGCACTTGATGCCCGCGGCGCTGCAGTTCGATGGCGGTTGGCAGATAGCCGCCCCAATCCAGGTGGCCCGGCAGGTCGATGGCGTAGCAGAGGATGCGCATGGTTGTTGGTGTAGGGGAGGGGGTTATTTGTAGCCCATCTGGCGGAAGACTTGTCGTGCGATGTCGGGGCGGTCGGTCATAATGCCATCAGCGCCCAGGCTGAGTAAGCGCTGGATTTCGTCGGCGTCGTTGATGGTCCAGTATTGGATTTTTTGGTTCATTTTGTGGGCGTGGGTGATAAAGTTGGGGGTATCGAGATGGGCGTTGCCTTTGCTGGTGGGAATTTGGTAGACATCGGCGTGGGGGCGATGAAAGCGCCACAGGTGTGCTTTTTCGAGGATGTAGAAGGTTTTGATTTCGCCGGTGGTGGCCGCGGTGGCGATTTCTGGTTGCAGGCGACGAAAGTGGACCAGGGGTGTTTCGTGGAAGCTGGCGACGATGACGCGGTTTTGGGCGTTGTGGTCGCTGAGGATTTGGCTCAGGCGCAGGGCTGCGTGCGCGTCGTTATCTTTGATTTCGATGTTGAGGGTGGCATTGGGGAAGGCGTTTAGCACCTGGTCCAGGGTGGGGATGGTGATGTTCTGGCCGCGGTAGGGGTAGGTGGCTCCTTCGTCGGTGCTGAAGTTGTAGGCTGCGTCCAGTTGCTGGATTTGGGCCACAGTCATGCTGGATACGGGCCCGCTGCCATTGGTGGTACGCTGGACATCGGCATCGTGGATGACGACCAGTTGGTCATCTGCGGTGAGGTGCACATCCATTTCCAGCACATCTGCACCCAGGTCTGCCGCGTTTTGGAAGGCGAACAGGGTGTTTTCGGGCCACATGCCCGCGCCTCCGCGGTGGGCGATGAGCAGTGGGGCTTGAGCCAGGGGCGGGCGTTCCGGCCTTGGGCCCACTGTCATAAAGCGATGCAGCGCAAAGATGAGAATGAAGATGAAGAGGGTGGCCAGGATGCGGTATAGAATGTCTTTACTCATGGCTAGTGTGTTGTGAGTGGGGCGGATAGGTTTTCTGGCATTATATCATGTTTGAAGGTGGGCAACTATCCAGCAGGTTGATGGTTATTATCAGGATTTTGCCAAAATAGATTATAATTGGGCTATGAAATTGCAAGATGTACAGGAAAACTGGAATCGTTTTGGCGAGACTGATCCTTTTTGGGCGGTTTTGGCGTGGCCCGGCATGGATGATGGCCGCTGGACGCCCGAGGCATTTTTTGCTACGGGTGAAGATGAGATTGATGCGGTACTGGATTATGCTGGCACGCTGGGTATTGCGTTTGGTCGCGGCATGGCACTGGATTTTGGATGTGGTGTCGGGCGGCTGACGCAGGCTTTGGCCCGCAATTTTGCCCTGGTGCATGGCGTTGATATCAGTCCCTCTATGCTGGAGATTGCGCGTCGGTTCAACCGCTTCGGCGAAAAGTGCCAGTATCACCTGAACCAGCGTGACGATCTTTCGTTGTTCGGTGATGCCACTTTCGATTTTATTTATTCCAATATCACATTGCAGCATATGCCGCCCCAGTTTGCCCGGCGTTATCTGTTAGAGTTTTTGCGGGTGCTTAAACCGGGCGGTTTGCTGATTTTCCAGATTCCCGCTCAGCCCAAAGGTTTTATCAAGCGGTTGGTGCAGCCCCTTAAACCGACAGCTTTTTGGCGGGCTTATCAGCGGCTGCGCTATGGTCAGCGGCCTGTGATGAATATGTATGGCATACCGCGGGCGCAGGTTGTGCATCTGTTGACCGAAAATTCGGGTCAGGTGCTGGATGTTCGTGCCGATACCAGTGCAGATGCCGCCTGGATCAGCTATCGCTATGCTGTTCTGAAAGTAGCGCCCTGAGAATAGTCCTCATCTTTTATCATCTCACCTCTTCACGATATGATCATGTCCCATCCACAACGAACTATTCGCTATTCCGTGCTTATGCCCGTTTACAACGAAGGGGCCACGCTGCATATGATTTTGAATCAGGTGCGGATGATGCACGACTTTGAGATTGAGATTCAATCCTTGACCGGCAGCGCCACGCGCGAGAAGGTGCATTTACATCAGGAAATCATTGCTGTGGATGATGGCTCTAGCGATAACAGTCTGGAGATTTTGCGTCAGGCTGAGGCCGAGGGCATGGTTACGTTGGTGGTGCATGAGAAAAATCAGGGTAAGGGAGCAGCTATCCGCACCGCCATCCAGCACGCTACTGGTGAGATTTTGCTGATTCAGGATGCCGATTTGGAGTATGATCCGCGCGATTATCCTTCGTTGCTGCAACCGATTCTCGAAAATCGAACAGCGGTGGTTTATGGCTCGCGGTTTTTGGGTGGCCCGCGCAAGGCCATGCTCTACCGGCACATGTTGGGCAACAAGTTTCTCACTTTTCTCACCAATTTGCTCTATGATTCTATTCTCACCGACATGGAGACCTGTTACAAGGTTTTTCGCAAGGATGTGTTAAAGGGGGTTCCCCTGCACGCCCGCCGTTTTGAGTTGGAGCCGGAAATCACGGCCAAGATTCTTAAACGGGGCCACCGTATTTTTGAAGTGCCCATCAGCTACACCGGGCGAGAATATGACGACGGGAAAAACATCACTTGGCGTGACGCTTTTCCCGCCATTTGGGCGTTGATTAAGTATCGTTTTGTGGATTAGCCGTTAGGGGCCTAGGGCTGCAAGCTTTCGATGGCCTGGATGAGCTGTTCTTTGGTGAGGCCGCCTTGGGCTACGCCCTGAATTTCCCCTTTCTGATTGATGCGGTAGGTGGTGGGCAGGCTGCGAATGCGATAGTGGCGGGCAATTTCGCTGGTGCGGTCAGAGGTGATGGGGTAGGTGATGCCAATGGATTTGGCAAATTTGATGAGGTTTTCGTCGCTGTCGTTGATGCCTACGCCAATGATGACGATTTTATCGCCATAGGCCTCGAAGACTTCCTGAAAGGCGGGCATTTCGGCGCGACAGGGAGGGCACCAGCTTCCCCAGAAGTTGATGAAGACGATTTTGCCCCGGAAATCACTGAGCTTGAAGTCTTCGCCGGTGAGCAGATTGGTGGCAGTAAAGTCTTTGGCCACAGGACGCTCTTCTTTCTTTTCGTCGGGCGCTGTGGTGGGTGCTGGCGCGGGCGTGTTGGTGGGCTGGGGCGCTGTTGTTTTTGGGGCAGGTGTTGCGGTGGGGGCAACTGTGGCTTTGGAGGTTGTACATCCTGCCAGGGTCAGTAAGGTTAGTAGTAATAGCAGGGGAATGAGTTTTTTGTGAATGGATTGCGTTGACATAAGGTTATGAGATAATGAATTGTGAGTGGGGGTGATAGGTTGCAAGGGGCGTTATCAATCCCATGTGCGTTTGTCTAGCATGATGGGCGCGTTTTCGGCAATTACGCCCGGGGCAACAAAGCTGACGCTATCTACCCGCACCCGGCAGAATTGCTGCACCTGGGCTTTGATGCGGGCCACAGCGTTCTCTGCTGCGGGTTCTTTGAGCTGGATGAGAATTTCGAATTGGTCACGCAGCTCGGGCCGGGTGACGATGGCCTGCACTCGCTCTAGTGCCACTTCCTGGCTGACCGCGTATCGAAGTTGGTTCGGGTGGACAAACATGCCGCGTATTTTTACCGCTTCGCCGCTGCGTCCTACCAGGGTGATGCTGCGTTCTTGCTGTTGGCTTTTGCCTGGAGCAGGGTCGGTGTAGATGGCCATATCGCCGGTGCCAAAACGGATGAGGGGATAGGCGGTGTTGAAGTTGGTGATGACGACTTCGCCCGCTTCGCCTGAGCCCACTTGTTGGCCTGTATCGGGGGCGACTACCTGGATGATGGGGGCGGGCAGCAGGGTTAGGGGCAGGCCGCCCGTGGTGTTGATGGCCAAAAAGCCCAGCTCGGCGGTGGCGTAAGCGTTGCCCACGCTCACGCCGTAATCCTCTTCTAGTTGCCGACGAAGGCTGGCTGGCAGTGGTTCTGCTGTTACCAGGGCCTTGCTGAGCTTGAAATCAGCCCACCGCAGCCCCATTTCTTCACTTTTTTTGATGAGTTTCATCAGAAAGCTGGGGGTGCCCACGTAGCCGGTGGCTCCCAGTTCTTTCATCATGGTTACTTGCAAGTCGCTGTTGCCCACGCCGCCAGGAATTACAGTGCATCCCAAGCCGGTCAGCGCTTCATCCAGCATCAGGCCCGCGGGCACAAGATGGTAGGAGAGTGTGTTTAGCACCACATCGCCAGCCACGAAACCACTTTGGCGCAGGGCTTCTTGCACCATGGGCACATGTGTGGGGTCGTGGCGGACAGGATCCGGTTCATACAACGGGCCCGGCGAAAAGTAAATGTGCTTAATCTCGGCCAAGGGAACAGCTAACAGGCCGCCAAAGGGTGGGTTTTCTCGCTGCATTTTTACGACTTCGTCCTTGGGCAGCACCGGAATTTTATCCAAATCGGCCAGTGTGCGAATATCGGCTGGTTTTAGGCCGGCAGCATCAAAGCGCTGGCGCACCGCAGGAGCATGCTTGTAGGCATGGTGGACAATTTCTTGTAACCGTTTTTCCAAAGACATTGTTTGCTCCTTTTATGCGGGATAAGTCGACTATCTGCCTCTGTGCGGGCTGATGAGAACAAGTTTACTGTATCTTGTCGAGAAACGTCAAACAGAATGCTCTGAAAATTGAGGAGACACTTTGGCTGGTGTATAATAGGTTTATGGCAAAAAAAGGCCCCCTGACGCGACGCGAAACTGAGATTCTGGGACTCATTGCCCAGGGTATGAGCAACGATGAAATTGCTCACAAGTTGACTATCAGCGTCAACACAGTCAAAGTACATGTGCGCAACATCTTTGAGAAGATGCAGGTGCAATCGCGCACCGAAGCCACCATCGAGGCGGTTAAGCGGGGGTGGGTGGTGGTGCCGGGGATGGCGCAGGGCGAGAAGGCAATGTCTGCTCCTCCTGCCTGGCAGCCGTTGCGCTGGCAGCCTGGCTCTTGGCTGTGGGGGGTGTTGGGGATGGTGCTGTTTCTGGCCCTGGCAACGCTTTTGTTACCGGTGCAAACTTTTTATGCCCGCACCAATGCGCCCAGTTTCAGCACAGATACTGCTTGGCCCGTAGAGAGGATGGCTGAGCGGGTTGATGTACCGCGGTGGTCGCAGCTTTCATCGATGCCCACAGCTCGTAGTCGTGCTGCTGCCGCAGTGCTGGATGATGGTTGGCATATTATCGGGGGTGAAGATGCTGCCGGAGATATGAGTCTGCACGAGCTTTATAATCCTGCCTGGGATCAGTGGCAGACGCTTCCCGCGCGCCCGGTGGCTGCTCGTGGCGCTGCCGCGGCGGGTCTTGATGATTTGTTATACGTTGCCGGCGGGTGCGCCAATGCCACAGCGCTGGCTCGTTTTGATGTTTTCGACACTGTGGCGGGTACCTGGCAGGTGGCGCCAGCTTTGCCTGCTCCTCGTTGCGGGCTGGCCATGACCCGATGGCGGCATCAGCTTTATGCTTTTGGCGGCTGGGATGGCGTTCATGTCACCGATTCGCTTTACATTTTTGATCCTGTTGCCGGGCAATGGCGTTCGGGCCCGGCACTGCCCCAGCCCCGGGCTTTTGCTGCGGTGGTGGCGCTACGAGATGAAATTTATCTGCTGGGTGGCACCGATGGCGCAACACAGCGGGCTGAGGTCTGGCGCTATTTGCCCGGCAAAGAGGTCTGGGAATCGGCGCCTGCTTTGCCCGAGCCTCGCAGTGGTCTGGCGGTCACGGCTGATGCTGGTTCCTTGTATGTGATTACTGGCGGCGAGGGGGCGGATGCTTATCCCCACGAGCGGTTTGATCTTGCCAGCCAAAGCTGGTCAACGTTGGATGTGCCCCGACGCGGGCCCTGGCATCATGCCGTGGCCGCGATGATTGGCCCGAATTTGCACATTGCCGGGGGCTGGGGCGGCGATTATCTCGCCATTCACGAGGTTTATCAGGCCTCGCATCTCATCTTCCTGCCAGCGCAGGGCGGGCCCTAGGGGGGGCATCTAAAGTCCGGGTGATGCCAGTTTTTTGATTTTTTCCAATGTTTCCCGCCAGCTAATAGGGCTGAGTCCCATTTTTTGTCGCAACGCATCGGGGTGCGTGTTAAAGCGATAGGCGCGCACCGCAGAGGTCCAACGCAGAATTTCAAAGGAGACACGGCTGGGGTCTAAATCGGCAGCTCGGGCCAAATCGGAAAGCACGTATTCCAGATTTCGTGGTGAACATTCAAAGAGGTACTCTGTTGGGTTGTATTTGCGCAGATATTGTTTGTAGACGGGCGCAAAGTCGGGCAGCATGTAGAGCTTGCGTTCTTTGTGAGCGTATCGTGGGTCGCTGTAACGAATCATGATCACCGGCTCGCGGGGATTCGAGAGATCGATGTCGGAGAGGGCCAGCTTCATGGCTTCGCTTTTTTTGATGCCAGTTTGCAGGAGCAGCGAGACCAGCAGGTAAGGGCGGGCATCGGGTTTGCGTGGCGACCACAGCATATCGCGGGCGGTGTTTAGCAAGCGTTCCAGCTCGGCATCGGTAAGAATACGGGGCAGAGGGGCGCGGGCGCTGCGTTGTACCACACCTGCTGCGGGGTTTGTGTTGATGATTTCAACTTCGGATAGCCAACCGAAGAAGGATTTGATAGATGTGACCCGCCGGGCGTAGGTTTTGGGTTTGCATCCCATGATTTCGCCCGTTTTTTCATTTTTGCGTTCAAAGCATAGCCAGTGCATAAAAGCGTTGAGCATGTCTGTTGTTATTTCGCCCACTGCGGGATTGCTATTTTTTTCTGCGAAGTATCTTTGCAGCAGCCGAATATCTCCCAAAAAGGCCTTGATGGTGTTCAACGATTTACCTTGCTGCTCTAAAAAGGTGCGATAGGGTGCGTAACCAGCAGTTATTTTGCTTTGGGCTGTGATGCTTTGTGGCAGTTGGCCCACCGGTTGCGGTTGCTTGCCGGGATCAATCGTTTGATTGGTTTGACTAAAGAGGTCGTTAGGTGACATGAGCTTATTTGTTAATGAGGTGCAACGTGAATCGTTGAGATTCGCGTAGCCAATGGCTATTTTTAGCCTATCTTACACCCAAGTTTGCATTGTGTCAACCATCATTGAGCATGCTTGCGCTTTTTCCTAACTCGTAGCAAAATAGAGGGGCCTCACGCGAATCGCATTCGGAGTCATTGATGATTTTTCAAGATATTTTTGTTCAGTTTTACCACGCGCTTATCACTTTTTTGCCCGCATTGGTTGCGGCCATTGTTGTTTTTCTGTTTTCGCTTTATGCTGCGGCTTGGGTGACCAAGTTGCTACGGAAGAGTTTACAGGCCCGACGTGTCCGTCCCGAGCTTACCATTTTGTTGACGCGGCTGCTGCATTGGGGATTGGTGATCTTGGGTGCGGTGTGGGCGTTGCAAACGGTAGGTTTTAACATTACCGCGTTTGTGGCGGGGTTGGGAATTACCGGGCTGGTTTTGGGCTTTGCTTTGCAGGACATCAGTCGAAATTTTACTGCCGGTGCTTTGCTCATGTTGCAAGAGCCCTTCTCGTTGGGGGATTATATTGCTGTAGCCGGATTCGAGGGCCGAGTTATCGATATTGAGATGCGTTCCACCGAGTTGCTCGGGCCCGATGGCCTGCGGGTCATTATTCCCAACGCCGATGTTTTTACCAATGCCATCACCAATTACACCAAGATTTCGCAACGGCGGGTATCGTTGACTTTGGGCGTTGCCTACGATTCCGATTTGCAGCAAGTGACCGAGGTGGCGCTACAGGCCATTGCTGATGTGCCGGGCCTGCTCAACACGCCCGAGCCCATGTTGTTCTTCCATGGATTCGGCGATAGCGCCATCAACTTTACGATTCGGTTTTGGTTCGACACCTCGGCCAACAACATCTTTGCGGCCCAGGATAGTGGTGTCAAGGCAATCAAGCAGGCCTTTGAAGGCGCGGGTATCGAAATTCCTTACCCCATCCACACCATACGCATGGCT
>CAZMDD010000074.1:0-3156 GCA_964565065.1 uncultured Caldilineales bacterium
GGCCTGGTTCTGGGGTGTTGTGGCGGCTACGCTGCAAATTCTGGCAGGCTTCTTCCCCATGATTCCTGCGGCCAGCATCGATCAGCCCATTCCCACGCTGTGGATTTTCATTGTGGCGTTTGTGCTGTGGTTCGGAATGCTTTTCATTGGCGGCGTGGATAAAAGAATCATTGCGCTGGCGTTCATTAGCGGTTTGGCCTATGTTCTGACCTTCATCGATGGTGTGGGAGCTATTTCGCGCTATCAGACGGAGTCGGAAGGTTTTATCAATGGTATGTATGCAATGTCGCAGATGGTGAATTGGTGGGGTGCTGCTGCCTGGGCGGTGTTTATTTTTGCCTTGGTCAAACGCAGTGCCCGAGCTTTGCCACTGGGCATCTTTGCTGCGGCCATGTCCATGTTTGGCGGTTATCCGGTGGGCCTCACCGATGTTTTCTCGGTTAAGGGTGGTTTTTCGATGTTCCTGGTTGCACCTGTCGTTAGTACCGGATTGCTGGTTTATCTTTTGCGTCCTGGCACAAAAATGATGATAATAGAGCATGAAGGTTAATCAACGTCTTTACCCACTGATTATTATTGCGGTGCTCATCAGCTTTGCGCTGGTGGGCATCGCTCTTGGCTTCCGGCCCATACATTGAGGACTTCTATGCGGTGGCGCAAGAAAACAAGTAACGCTAAAAAGAAGAAAAAACGTGCCTCGATTGCTCAAAGTCGACGGCGTACCCAGGTTTTCTTTGCGGTTGCGACTTTTTTGATTGGTCTGCGCCACGTGATGCCGGGCGAAGGTTCGACTGGTGGCTCATTTGATGCTTTTTGTCCCATGGGGGGCATTGAGACGCTTTGGCGCTATGTCGTAAGCGGAAAGACGCTCAGGGCAACAAATTTGCTGAATTTCGCCATCTTGCTGGGGGTTGTGGGTGTGGGCCTGGTGGCAGGACGGGCGTTTTGCGGATGGATGTGTCCGTTGGGGACGATGCAGGATATGCTGGCTGGTTGGGCCCGGCGGCTGAGTGGTGGCAAGCGTCGCATTCGCGGCAAACGGAGCAAGGCTCGTTTTCCCATGCAGGTTCCGCCCAGGATTGATCGGTGGGCGCGCTATTTGAAATATGTTGTGCTGGCGGGTGTGCTGGTGGCCAGTACCATGACGCTCTACCCGCCGCTGTATTCTTTTTGTCCAGCTCGGGCGGTGTTTAGTTTGCACCTGACACCTCTGCTGGCCAGTGTTCTGGTTACGTTTGTCATTACATCCATGCTGGTGCAACGGTTCTGGTGCAAGTATCTGTGTCCGCTGGGCGCGGCACTTTCTATCTTCAACAAGTTTGCGCCCCTACGCATTCACATCGACCAGCAACAATGCACGCTGTGCCATCGCTGCGATGTCGATTGTCCCATGGCGCTGATTCCGGTGCAAGATAACATGCGCAGCCTGGAGTGCATCCAGTGCATGGAGTGTATGGAAACCTGCGCAGTGCCGGAGACGGTCAGCATCAGGCTTTCCCGTCACTGACATCGGGCCAGTGTTGCCTGATAGTCATGCAATCTTCTTTATAAGTCATTGCTGCTATGAATTTGAAGTGTAACGGTACACCGCTATCCTGAGCGCACCACCAAGAGTACAAAGGCAAGGAAGAAAAAGGAAAGAAACGCTCAAGAAAAATCTGTGCCATCTGTGAAATTTGTGGTTGCCACAGCGACGAATCCATCTTCGCCGTTGGTCGAGATACACAGGCGCTTTTCTCAAGTTCCAAATACACATCTACTTAATTCTCAGGAGGTAACGTGATGAAATCAACGCAATCCCCTACTGAAAATGGCAGTAAATTCACCATCAGCTTAAAACAGCAAACGAAAACAGGTATTGCTGGATTTTTGATCAGTATTGTTGCCACCATCGCCTCTATTCGGGCACTTATGTACATCAATTTTGGCGTCCATTCCCCAGCTAACGCGGTTGTTTACCGATGGGCGGTTCTGCTGAGCTTGGCGCTCCCCTTTGTCAGTATTTTGTTGGGGATGGCAGGCATTAAGCATGCCACTAAAAATAATGTGCTGGGAGCCATTGGCATTGGCGTCAGCTTGTTTCTTCTTTCTACCGTGGGCTTCGCCTACCTGCTAAGCTCACTTTTTTGAAGATGCTCCCTCGTGAGCTTTTTGCTGACCACTGGCCAGGGCTTCCAGCTTTTTGATGTCGGTAAAGATAAATTTGGTGCGGGTAATTTCCAGCATCCCGGCATCGGCAAAGCGGTAGAGCACTTTGCACACCAGTTCACGGGTTGAGCCCACGATGGCGGCCATTTCATCCAGCGTGAGGTCGCGGGCAAAGGATTGGGCATCGACCGGTTGATAGTGTGAAAGTAATAAGCGGGCCAAGCGCCCGGAAACAGGATGGAAGGCGAAGCCGTAGACGACTTCGCGCACATGGCGCATGGAGCGCACCAGCACCGATGATACGGCCCAGACTGCCTCGGTGTTACGGGAAACGATGGGCACAACGGCGCTGCCAGGCCATTGATAAACCTTGCATCGCGAAATAACTTTCAGCGATGCAGGCATAGGCTGCTCATCGAAGATAGAATGCCCCCAAACGACATCTCCGGCATGCAGCCGAAAGATAATCTGCCGTTTGCCATCAGGCGAGAGCATAATCCAATCAATACGTCCTGATTCGATGTAAAGCACTTTGTCCCAAATCTCATCCTGCCAACAAATAGATTCCCCTTTTTGATAAATACCAGGCTCAGCAATGCGGGCTAAATCTTCACGGTCAGCATCACTGAGTTTGTTAAAGACCGGCGCCTTTGCCAGTTTGACGCTCAGATTGTTCATCAAGTAGGTCTCCTTTGCGGGGATCTTTTTACGTAAAAGTATTATACCATAAACGCCAAGCACCTGTCACATTCGGATCACGTTTGGAAGTTAAGTAGGTGATGCTATGAAAGTTGAAATCTAATGGTTCATTGCTATCCAGAGCGCACCACCAAGAGTACAAGGGCACGAATTTTCACAGAAAAGGTTACTACTAACGTACCCGACTTCAATCACCACAAAGGCGCAAAGACACTAAGAACACCAAGAATTTCAAAGCTTTTTCTTTTCTTCGTGCCTTTGTGGCTTCGTGTCTTCGTGGTTTCTAGCCGGGCTACCTTAGTAGTAACC
>CAZMDD010000075.1:0-39158 GCA_964565065.1 uncultured Caldilineales bacterium
GACTAACGTACCCGACTTCAATCACCACAAAGGCGCAAAGACACTAAGAACACCAAGCATTTCAAAGCTTTTTCTTTTCTTCGTGCCTTTGTGGCTTCGTGTCTTCGTGGTTTCTAGCCGGGCTACCTTAGTCGTAACGAACGTGAAAACTAAACCACACCCCATCATCCCATGCCCAACCATCCACCAACCCAAGCCCAACTACGCAAACTTGCAACCGGCGTGGGCCAGCAACTGACCAAACTGGAACTCAGCCTGGCCCTGGCCGAAAGCTGCACCGGCGGCCTGCTCAGCAGCATTCTCACCGACATTCCCGGCAGCTCTCGCTATGTGCGCGGGGGCGTGATAGCCTACAGCAACTTTGCCAAAACCCACCTGCTGGCAATTCCACCCGAAATGTTAGAAGCCAACGGAGCGGTAAGCGCCCCCGTGGCCCGGACGATGGCCCAAACCATACGCCAGCACCTGCAAACCAACATCGGATTGGCAGTAACCGGCATTACCGGGCCTGGCGGCGGCACGCCCGAAAAACCGGTCGGCCTGGTCTACTTGCATCTCATCGCAGAGGATGCTGACCAGGGAGCCATGCACATCTGGCAGCACGACCGCGAGGGCAACAAGCGGGCCAATGTGGCCGCGGCCTTACACCTACTGCAACGTTATGTCGAAAAACTTGCCAATGCCCCCCACCCCGCGGCCCAAAAGACTGCACCATCAGCCCCGCTACTGGTAGAAGCCACCTGGCGCGGAGGAACCTGGCGCCCGCAAGCAGCATGGCTGCATGGCCGCCGCCAAACCATCATCGGCGTGGGCCGCCAGCAGCGCAACGCTCAGGGGCAATGGAGGCTAATGGTCGAGTTCAGCAATGGCGATCGCGCAGAGCTGCAAGTGGATGTGGCCTCGGGCGTGTGGCAATTGCTACGCCACTGGCCCGCGCGGCGCTACGCCTGAGCCACTTCCTCAACCATCAACGGCAAAAGTGCCAATTGCAGCTCTTGGAACAGCGCTATCAAAGATTCTGTATACTTGCCGAGCAAGATCGCAAGCACATCCCCCCGCCCGAAATCGATGTAGGAAGATTGCTCACCAACACTAAATTCGCGCAGCACAAACGCTGTCCAGGGCAAAAACCAATGCTTGCTGGGAGGATAATTGGGCCAGGGATTGCGCCAGTAAATGCCATCGGTACACAGCGCAAAGCCAGTACGCGCACTGCCAAAGACCGAGCTATCGTACAATCCCATGATGCTGTCCGCATGGTCAATCTTCAAAGCGCGCGCCAAAGCTGCAAGCTTCTTTGCCGGCGCACTCTCACGGGGATAACATCGCTCGATATGGGCATAAGCCGCGCAAATGGGCGGAAAAATAGCCGCTACCTCCTGCTCCGAAGCTGCCAGCCGCAAACGCACATCCAGCCGGGCGGTCAAATTAGGCGCAACAGGTGCAGGCGCACCGCACGAGGGGCACTGGTGCGCAGTAATGGCATAAGATGAACCGCAATAATCGCAAATAAACTTGGTAGGCATCATCAAACCTCCGCCATGAGAAAAAATTCTCGTCTCTTGGTGCTCTTAGTGGTTCTCGCCGGACGGTGGCGAACAGGTACCCTCGATCAACACCGGATGCCCGGTACGTTTATCCAGCTCAGGGCCAATGACGCCCTCTTCCATCAATGTTTCGATAAGGCGTGCCGCTTTGGGGTAACCGATGTTCATAATCCGCTGCAATGCAGAAGCAGAAATGCTTTGTCGCGCGCACACGACCTCCACCGCCTGATGAAAAAGCTCATCGGTATTAGAGTCATCCACCTGCATATTGGCCCAGGGGAATCGGGCAGCCGCGGGATCCCCGTACCGGGGGTTACGAGCTTGCCACCAATCCACCAAAGCCTGAATCTCATCATCCTCGACAAAACAGCCCTGCACCCGGCGCAACTGCGGACTGTCAGGCGCCATAAAAATACCATCGCCGCGCCCCATAAGCTTTTCTGCACCTGGCTCATCCAAAATTACCCGCGAATCAATCTGACTGGAGACTGCAAAAGCCAGACGAGCAGGGAAATTAGCTTTAATCAAGCCAGTGACCACATCCACCGAGGGGCGCTGCGTGGCGATAACCAGATGGATGCCGGTGGCCCGGGCCATCTGCGCCAGCCGCACCAGCTTGGCCTCGATAATCTCGGGAGAGGTCATCATCAAGTCGGCCAGCTCATCTACCAGCATCACGATGTAAGCTAACTGCTCATCGGACGAAACGGTCTCGTTGTAAGCGCCGATGTTGCGCACACCCACTTCTGAAAATTTTCGATAGCGATCATCCATTTCCACCAGCAGCCAGCTCAGCGCACCGCTGGCCTGGTCCGGGTCTGTTACCACGGGCGCAACCAGGTGCGGAATGCCATTGTAACCAGGAAACTCCACCCTTTTGGGGTCTACCATGAGCATTTTGACGCGGTCGGGGGGATTATTAAAAAGCAAGCTGCTGATGATGGCATTCATGGCTACTGATTTACCAGATCCAGTAGCACCGGCAATGAGCAAGTGAGGCAATTTGTGCAAATCAGCCGCCACCACCTCACCGCTAACATTGCGGCCCAGGGCAATGGCCAGTGGGCTCTTGATTTCCTTGAATTCGGGATCGCTCAGCACACCATGCAGGCTCACCAGGGTAGGCTCAGGGTTGGGCACCTCGATGCCGATGTAGGCCTCACCGGGAACCGGAGCTTCGATGCGTACCTGCCGTGCCGAAAGCTCCAGCGCCAAATCATCGGCCAGGGCAACAATTTTGCTGATGCGCACCCGCACTGTTTGCCCATTTTTCTCATACGTGCCCGGCTGCACACCAAACTGTGTCACGGTGGGCCCCACGTTAATTTGCACCACTTTGGCCGGAATGTCAAAGCTGTATAGGGTGTCTTCGATGATTTTGGCCATGACGCGCGCTTGCTCATGCGAAGCATCCCCCTCATCCACCGCGTGCAACAGGCTCAAAGGGGGCAACGCCACCGCGGTTTTGGGCTGTGGTGCAGCCTTGGCCTGTGGCTTACGGCGGGCTGGGCGCTTCTTTTTCTTGCGAGATGGTGTGCGCTTCTGGCCCGAGCCAAAGGCCGCTTTCTCATCCGTGGTAGCTGACTTGGTGCGTTTTTTGACCTTTTTCGCAGGTGGCTGAGGTGCAACATCAGGTTCCACCGGGTCGGGGGGCAGTGTCGAGACAGGCAGCACCGGCTCCGCAGGCTCTGGCTCTACCCAGGTGATGGCGACACCGGGCAGTGTCAGCAAGCGCAGCGGCGTGTAATGGTAGATGAGAAACGCGCCGCCCGCCAGCAAGGCCAGCAGCAGTCCCCAGGTGGGCAACCCGCCCAAATACATCAACGAAAGCTGCGACAAGGCCCATCCAACCATGCCCCCGCCCTGGCCCGACTGTGCGGCAGCGAACAGATCGGGCGCATCCAGGCGTACACTCAGCAGCGTTAGCGCGGTAAGATAAACCAACACCAATCCCAGCAGGGCCTCGGGATACCAATAGCTGCCGATTTTCCGGCGCACCAGTGGCCAAAAGAGCAAGGCAACTCCCAGGCCCAGCAAAATTAGGGCAAACAAAGGCGCACCTGCTCCCAGCAATGTGTGCAAAAAGTGAAGACCTGGTTGCAAGGTGTATAAATCGTACAATGCCACAAATCCTAAAATGAGCAGGATAACGCCCAAAATGATGGAACGGTGGCGCTGGGCAGTAGCTTTACGAGTTGGCATGAGGGGCAGTTAAGGCGTTGAAAAATGGCGGCGGAATTGGCATCACGCATCACGGTTTCACAAGTGGTTTTCCAAAATGCCTTCGGCGGTAAGGTTATCCAATTGTAGATACCATTGTGCCGCGTCGATGAGGGCCTGGCGAGGTATCAGGCCGATGAGTTCGGCGTTCTGAATGGCGACGCCATAGCGGGCAGCTTCGCGGCGCACCAGCTCGGTGACACGGGCCAGCGGTGTTTTGGTGTAATCCAGCAAGTTCATAGAAACCTGGGCCCGGTCCTCTACCAGCACGCCCATGGCCTGCACATAGCGCAATCCGCCCGATGAATGGCGCACTGCGCGGGCAATGCGCCGGGCAATGCTCACATCATCGGTGTTCAGATAGATGTTGTAGGCGATGAGGGGCTGACGGGCCCCGATGACGGTAGCGCCCGTTTTGCCCAGGTCATGCGGGCCAAAATCGGGCAGGCGCTCAACCACGCCCGCGGCCACATCGGCCTTGAGTCCCTCGTATTCCCCTTTGCGAATGTGAGAAAGCACCACGCGGTCGGGGCGAGTTGCTGCGCGGGCATAGAGATAAACGGGAATCGACAGCTCGGTGGCCACGCGCTGGGCCAATGCTTGGGCCAACGCCACAGCATCATCCATGGTCATGCCCTGGATGGGAATGAAGGGGACGACATCGGTGGCGCCAATGCGAGGATGTTCGCCATGCTGGGCCTCCATGTCGATGAGCTCGGCAGCTTTGGCAATGCCGCGAAAAAGTGCTTCGCTGACTGCAGCGGGCGTCCCAACCAGGGTTACAACACTTCGGTTGTGGTCGGCATCGGATGAGTGGTCGATGACACGGGCATCGGGCACGCTGGCATAGGCTTCGACAATGGCCCGAATGACCTCGGGGCGGCGGCCTTCGGAAAAATTAGGAACAGCTTCGACAATGGGTTGTTGTTGCATGATGATGCCTCGAAGGAGGACAGTGCATGGGTGACTAGAACATAAAATCGGTTCTCCCAGCTATGATACCCCGATTTGAGCATCAAGACAACTTCATCAGGCCCGAGGCGCAACCTGGCCCAATATAAACTTGAGATAGCGGGCCTCGGGAAAGTGTGCGGCCACAGGGTGATCCAGGGCATGACCGGCATCATGCTGAATGAGGAAATGCACACGAGCATCGGCCGCGGCCTGCGCCAGGATGGCCCGAAAGCGGTCGGGGCTAACCTGAGCGGTGCAGCTACTGGCTGCCAACAGTCCGCCCGGAGTCAGACAGCGCATGGCCAGGGTATTCAGCCGACGATAAGCTTTCAGGGCCTGCGGAAGCTGGCTTTTGGAACGAGCAAAGCTGGGGGGATCGGTGATGATGAGATCGAAGCGTTGGCCTTGCCCATGATAGGTTTCCAGCAGCTCAAAAACATCGGCCACGATAAATTCATGGGCGTCATCCGCCAGCCCGTTCAGCCGGAAGTTGCGTTGTGCGGTGGTCATGGCCGCGGGCGCCCGATCCACCGAAACAACTTGCCGAGCCCCAGCTTTGGCGGCATAAACGCTAAAGCCACCGCTGTAGCTAAAAAGATTCAGCACGCGCTGGCCCGCGCTCCATGCCCCCACCGTGGCCCGATTCTGACGCTGATCCAAAAAGAAACCGGTTTTCTGACCATGCAGCACATCGACGGCAAATTTCAGGCCATTTTCCAAGATCACCACATCGTCAGCCGGGGGCACGCCCGCCAAGAGCTGCCATTTTTCGCCCGAGCGATCGATGATGCCCGCCAGTTGAACGCGCCGCTGCAACGCATCAATCACCCATTTTTGCACCCGATCCAGGCTGGAGGAATAACTTTTAAGCACGGCCCACTGCCGCCCGCTATCCACATCGCCATACAGATCCACCACCAAGCCGGGCACATGGTCGCTTTCGCCGTAGAGCCAACGATACGCGGTGGTGGCTTGCCGGGACGCACGCAGTCGGGCCCGACGCTGCCACGCGGCCTCGACTCGGGCTGCAATGAGTCGGGCATCGGGCAGGGTGCTACGACTGAACAGACGCACGGCAATGGGCCCGGTGGCATCCCACAACCCAATGGCCTGCTGATTGGCGCTTTGCACGCGCACCCATGCGCCCGAGGGCAGTCCTGCGGGTGCGCGCACGACCGCGTCGCGATAAATCCAGGGATGTCCCAGCCGAATCTGCTCCTTGAGTCGCGGTGAGACAAAGATGTGGGTGGTTTTACGGGTGGAGCGTGTTTTGCGCTGGGTCATGGGTGTAAGACATGAAGGGTGAGATCAACTGAACCATCTTGGCGCCTGCATTACAGATATCCAAGACCGCGCAGATGTTTTTGCAGGTCTTCATCCAGGGCGGGAGCTGCGGCTTGTTGCGTTAGTGGTGGATGTGCGGCCAGCCAGGCATCCAGCGCGGCCTCCAGCTTGGCCACGCGCTGCGGCTGTGTCGCGGCCAGGTTGTGCTGTTCTTCCGGGTCGGCGGCCAGATGATAGAGCTGGCGCTGGCCATCGTTGCTGCGAATGAGTTTGTAAGCATCCTGCACCAGGGCATCGTAGGTGCGGTGGAAGCCCTTGCTGGTGAGATCGAACTGGGGGTGGCGGCGTCGGAAGCGATGCTTGTGCGCGGCGGTGTATTGGATGACCTGCACGCGATCAAAATTGGGCGCATCCAGCAAGGAATGACCGGGCGCATCAGAGTCGGTCTGGGCCAGGGATAGGAAGGTGGGGAGCAAGTCGGTGTGTTGCACGGGCGAGGTGTCATCACCCGCGGCCAGGGCTTGGGGATAGTGTACAATCAGGGGCACGCGGGCCAGGCTATCACACACGCAGTATTGATGATCCATAAGCCCATGATGCCCGATGTTCTCGCCATGGTCGGAGGTGATGGCAATGAGGGTGTTTTCCAAGGCGCCCGCAGCCTGCAAAAAGGCCATCAACTGGCCAAATTGTGCGTCGATGTATGCGATTTCCGCGTCGTACAAGGCTCGCAGGCCAGCGAAATCCTCTGGTGTCATGCTGACCTCATCTGCCATAAAGGCCCAGGCATCCTGATTAGCGGCCCGGGCCCGTTGCAATGCCGGGCCCGAAAGCACCTGCCGGGCGTAGCCTTTGGGGGGATGATAGGGCAGGTGGCTATCCAGATACAATCCGAACATGAAAAAGGGGCGGGAAACATCCCGCTTTTGCTGCCACCACTTGCGCACGTAACGATTCAACTTGGCTGCGCCCTTGTCTTTGCGTTCCAGCACTTTTTTGCGCAATGCCTTTTCCCACCAGGGGAATGCGGCTCGCCCCATGCCGGGGAAGATGCGCCACAGGGCGTAAAAATCCTCAAATCCCCGATCCAGCCCAAAATGTGGGCCCACCCAGGCATTGGTCGAGAATGCCACAGTCTGGTAACCGGCGGTGCGCAACTGCTCGGCCATGGTAGGAATTGCGTCATCCAGCCAACGAGTTTCGACATTGACGCCATGCTGTGCCGGATGCAGGCCGGTGAACAGGCTGGCATGGCTGGGCAAAGTCCAGATGGCGGCGCTGCGGGCCTGGGTGTAACGCCGGGCCTTGGCAGCCAGAGCATCGAGATGAGGGGTGACGCTGCGAGGATTGCCCAGTGCGTGCAAGCCGTCGAAACGAACACAATCGAGGACGAGGAGGAGGATGTTGGGGCGCATGATGACTTTGGTGAGGGAAAAATAGTTTGCAAGGTGTTTTTTCGTATCAACTACTTAAATATCACGTAACGATACAGGTAGTTCTCTTCAATCCTTTGCCACGAAGGCGCAAAGGTGACGAAGAGGGGAAGTTTTTTCTTTCTTCGTGCCGTTGTGCGCTTGGTGCGCATGGGAAAACGTGAATAGCTACAATGTTACATCTCTTTTTAGCACGGACAGCCCAAGTTGCCAAGTTTGGAGGTCAATGACCTTCATCCATTTTGCATTGCCCGGTGCTTTATGATTGAATACTCTTAGCAAGCAGCCTCTTACACATTTGCGCTCACAGGAGAAACATGATGCCCGATTATGATGTCATTGTTATTGGTTCCGGTGCGGGCGGCCTGGCCGCGGCTGTGCCCATTGCGCAGGGGGGTAAAAGCGTTTTGGTCCTGGAGCAGCATGAAATTCCGGGAGGATGGAGTCAGACTTTTACGCTGAATGGCTATCGTTTTAGCCCGGGCGTGCATTACATCGGCGAGTTGGGCGAAGGGGGCTGGCTACGAAAAGTCTACGAAGGTTTGGGCGTTTCGCAAGATTTGATTTTCTTTGAGCTCAATCCGCAGGGGTTTGATCATATTTTCCTGGGGAATGAGCGTTTCGACATCCCCAAAGGCAAAGAGGCACAGATTGCCTATTTGCAAAAACGCTTTCCGCACGAAGCTCAGGGTATTCGGGATTATTTCGAGGCCGTGGATGGTCTGATGGCCAATTTGAAGAAACTTGGCAGTGCCAATAGCGTGAGTAAAGCCCTCAAGGCTGCCCCCGGCATCATTTCGGTGTTGCGCTGGCACAAGAAAACAGGCAAAGACCTGCTGGATGCGTATCTTTCGGATCGCAAGCTGAAGGGGGTGCTTTCGGCGCAGGCCGGGGATCATGGCTTGCCGCCCAGCATGGCATCGGTGTTTATGCAGGCGGGGATTGCCCGGCATTATTTTCATGGCGGCTTTTATCCTCGGGGTGGCGGTGGTGCGATTCCCAAGGCTTTTGTGCGGGCGTTGAAACGGGCGGGTGGCGAGTTGCGCTTGCAAACGCCCGTGGCCCGCATCTTGCTGGAGGAGAAGCGTGCGGTGGGTGTGGAGCTGGCCAATGGCGAAACGATTACAGCAGGCACTATCATCAGCAACGCAGACCCAGAAGTCACCTTTGGCAAGCTCATTGGCCGGGAGCATTTGCCCGCAAAGCTGCGCACTAAGCTGGATGGCCTTAGCTACTCAACGTCCTGCATCAGTCTCTTTTTTGCTGTGGATATGGATTTGGAGGCCGCGGGCCTGGATTCGGGCAATTATTGGTTCTTCGAGGATGAGAATGTCGATGACCTGTATCGGCAGGGGCTGACCGATGCCGTGCTGAAGCGTGAGACTCTGGGAGAATTTTTCTTAACGGTGACAACGCTGAAAGACCGCACCAAGATGCACAACGGGCATCATACTCTGGAGATGTTCACCTTTGTGAGCTATGATGCGTTCGAAAAGTGGGCTCAATCGCGACCAGAGCAACGCCCGGATGCTTATGAGGCAATGAAGGAGGAGCTGACCGAGCGCATGTTCCAGGCGCTGGAAAAACGTATTCCCGGCATCAGCAAGCATGTGGTTTTTCAGAGTCTTTCAACGCCGCTGACCAATGAATTTTTCATCAATGCCACCCGCGGTAGCCTGTACGGCACGGCCAAGACGCCCGAGCAGGTCGGTCCGGGCGGTTTCAACACGACCACACCTTTCGAGGGTCTGCTGTTGTGCGGAGCCAGTACCTTTAGCCATGGCATCTCGGGTGTGACAGCCACAGGATTGGCCGCGGCGCGACAAGTTTTAGGGGTGCGCACCAGCGAGCTACTCAGCCAAAATGGCCCGCGGCTGCCTGTTTATCCGGCTGATGATCCCAGCGTCTGGCCCGAATCGCTGCGCAAACGTCTAAGGTAGCACAGTCGTACGCAGGTGAGCGGCACATCTCTGCGTTCTGTCTCAGATAGCTTGGATGAAGGCAGTTTGCAGGGGCAGAGTGGTCACCTCGGCCCGGTCGGCGTGGATGTACATATCAATCTCCAGGCGCACGCCAAAATCGGGCAGGTAGATGCCGGGCTCGATGCTGAAGCCGATGTGGGGAATGATTTGCCGCGTGTCTTTGGTTTCGAGGTTATCAATGTTCACGCCAGAGCCGTGTAATTCGGTGTCGATGCTGTGGCCGGTGCGGTGGATGAAGGCGTGGCCGTAGCCCGCGCGGGTGATGACCTCCCGCACGACATCATCCACCTCCCAGCCATGCACGGGCGCGCCCGCGGCCACGCGAGCCTGCACCAGGGCTACGCCCGCGTCCCGTGCCCGGGCAACGATGCCCAGCACTTCTTGCATGGGGGCGGGCGCTTGCGGGCCTGCGTAACCCATCCAGGTCATATCGGCAAAAACCGCGTCGGGCACTGTTTTGAGCTTGCCCCACAAATCGATCAAAATCAAATCACCGGCACGGATGGGGCTGTTGCGGCTGGGCACGGGCGTGTAGTGAGGGTCGCCGGCGTGGGCGTTAACAGCCACAATGGGCGCGTGCTGCGGCAGCAAATGATGCGCCTCGAAATCTTCCAGAATCAAACGCTGGATATCGAGCTCGGTGGTGGCGACCCCGGCCCGCAAGCGCTGCCCAATGGCGGCAAACGCGTGCGTTTTGGCATCCAGGCAAATTTGCACAGCCTGACGATGGCTTTGCAATTGGACGGGCGTCCATGTGGCGTAAATGGCCTGAATCAAATCAGCGGAAGAATGCAGGGTGTAGCCCAAACGTCGCCACTGCTCGGCGCTCCCGGCATCTACCCACGAAACATAGGGAATGCCGGAGTCGGGAGAGTATTCGCAAGCGATGGGGCCCGGGCCCTGGGTGAGTTTTAACAGCGCCTGCTGAAAACTTTGCCACGAGCTATAAGCAAAAACGGGCTGTGTGGCGTCAAACTGCCCCCGCTCGATGGCATGAACCAGCCATGCCGGCTCCCCCTGAGCGGGAATCCACCAAGCCCAGCGCCGCGAGAGCATGGAAGATTCGGGCAGGGGGGCCATGCGCAGAGCAATGGGGTTGAGATGCTGAAAGTTGTAGAGCAGCCAGCCTTTCAAGCCGCTGGCCCGTAGCATTTGCTGAATTTGTGCAATTTTATCGGGCATGATGGTTTCCTTTTCGGTGATTTTGGAGGATAATGGAGCTATGAGACGATTGTCGCTTCTTCTGGGATTGCGCCCCAAGGATATTCGCCGCCTGTTCATCGCGCTGAGCCTCATCCTGGGGATTATGGTCGCGGGAACGATAGGCTACATACTTACAGATAATCTCGGGCCCCTGGATGCCTTTTACATGGCTATCATCACCATTTCAACAGTTGGTTTTGGTGAGCTGGGAGAGATGGACGCAGATGCCAGGCTTTTCACCATCGGGCTCATCCTTGCCACCATGGTGTGGGGTGGTTGGGCGCTGCAATCCGTTCTGGGCATCATTCTCAGTAAAGAATTCCGAGAAGCGGTTTTTAAATTACGTTCGATTAGAAAGGTGCGAAACATGTCACATCATACCATCATCTGCGGATTTGGGCGCATTGGCGAAGCCGCAGCATCGGAGCTGCTCCGCAATCAAGAACCCTTTGTGGTCATCGAAAATGATGTGCAGGTCATTGAGCGCCTGCAAGAGATGGGCTACCGGGTCATCAGCGGCGACGCCACCGAGGATGAAACACTCCTAAATGCGGGCATCACGCAGGCAGAGCGGTTGATTGCTACCCTTGACAACGACAATGACAACATCGTCACCGTTCTTAGTGCCCGGGAACTGAACCCCAAGCTATGGATTGCCAGCCGATTGGTGCATCCCAATGCTGAACACAAGCTCACGCGGGCCGGAGCCAACGAGATTGTGTGGCCCTATGATTACGGGGGACGCCGCCTGGCGCTGACTGTTTTACGGCCTCATGTCGCACAGTTTTTGAGTCAGGTAGTCTTTGATGAAGGCCGCGGCGCAGAAATGGATGAGCTAAAAGTGGGTGAAAACACACCTATGGCGGGCAAAACGCTCAAGGAACTGTCTCTGCGCGCCCGATTTGGCATCACAGTCATCGCGCTTTATTGCACCCACGAAAAACATGAAAACGAAACAGGAGCCTTTGTACTCAATCCCGGCCCCAACACCCGACTCCATGCCGGTGATGTTCTCATCGTGGTTGGAGCACAGGCCCAGCTCCACAATCTACACCGCACCCTCGAAGGTTAGCTTTTGGGGTCGTGGTTCGCTCAGTACTCAACGTTCGCTCACAGGAAACATCTATGTCTCACACATTTGTCACACGACTTTTACCTGAACCAGGCATGCAAGCCCTGGCCGCCAGCGGCCTCAAGCTGGACATCTGGCCCGAAGAGCAACCGCCCGATGCAGAAAGCCTGCGCCAGCATCTGGCAGGGGCCCAAGGGCTCATCACCATGCTCTCTGATCGCATCGACGCCAGCGTGCTGGACGCGGCAGGTCCGCAATTACGTGTCATCAGTCAGATGGCCGTGGGTGTGGATAACATCGATTTGGCCGCCTGCACCGCCCGCGGCATCCCGGTGGGGCACACCCCCGGCGTCCTCTCCGATGCCGTAGCCGATCTCACCATCGGCCTGATGCTGGCCACTGCCCGACGCATCATCGAAGCAGCCGAGGATGTGAAAGGGGGCCGCTGGCAAAGCTGGTCACCTATGGGCTGGGTGGGGCCCAGTTTGCATGGCAGCACTGTGGGTCTGGTGGGCATGGGACGTATCGGGCTGGCTGTGGCTCGCCGTCTCACCGGTTTTGGCGTGCGCACGTTGTACCACAATCGCAACGAGCATCCTCAGGCCCAGCAGGTGGGCGCAACCCTGGTGGATTGGGACACGTTGCTGAGCCAAAGCGATTTCGTGAGCCTGCACTGTCCCTACACCCCCGCGACGCATCATCTCATCGATGCCGCGGCGCTGGCCCGCATGAAGCCTGGTGCCATGCTCATCAATACTGCCCGTGGCGGTGTGGTAGACCAAGAGGCGCTGCTGGATGCGTTGCGCTCGGGACAAATTCGGGGCGCGGGCCTGGATGTGACCACACCTGAGCCACTACCGGCAACGCATCCACTGCTGAGCCTGCCCAATGTGGTGGTTTTGCCTCACATCGGCAGTGCCGGGCAACGGGCCCGTAACAAAATGGCGGTGATGACCGTGGAGAATCTGCTGGCGGGCCTGGCAGGCAATCCCCTGCCCTGGTGCGCCAATCCCGAAGTTTATGAAAGCTAAAACTGGGCGCCTGGCCCTGATGGCAATGCTGCTCATGTTGCTGGCTGCGGGGCTGCTGTGGTGGCATCGTGCCCGCAGCCAGGATCTGGTTTGGCAGCGTCTGCAACAAGGAGGCTCCCTGCGGGTTGCCATGGATCCCAGTTTTCCTCCTTTTGATACGCTGGATGCTCAGGGGCAAGTAGCGGGCCTGGATGTAGATTTGGCTCGGGCCCTGGGCCAATGGCTGCACGTGCCGGTCAGGTTCATCCCCATTGCTTTTGATGGCCTGGCAGATGCCGTTATCGCGGGCAAAGCGGATGTGGTCATCTCTGCGTTTCCACTGGATGAGCGGCTGACCGAGGATGTGCGGTACAGCCAGCCTTACTTTGATGCAGGCTTGCTCATTGTCGTGCCGGCTCAAAGCACGCTAAGCCGTCCCGAGGCGCTCTCTCGGGCCACGGTTGCAGTGGAATGGGGCGGTCAGGGTGATGCGTGGGCCCGAGCGCAGGAGCTTCCGCACGTTCTGCGCACCGAAACGGCAATCCTGGCCCTGCAAGCGGTGCAAACGGGGCAGGCCGATGCCGCGCTGGTCGATGCGGTTAGTGCGGCACTTTGGGCAGGCCCCGATATGAAACAACTCACGCCACCTCTGGTCTCAGAACCCTATGTGATGGTGCTACCGGCTAACGCGCCCAAGCTTGCCGCGGCAGTGGATGATTTTCTGCGTGAGGTGATGGCAAATGGTCGATGGCAGGTGATGATGCAGCGCCATTTCAGGCACTAGGGCCTTTCTCCACCACGGCCAGCCCATTGGTCAGAGCACGCAGGGCCTGGATGAAGGCTTGCTCATGTTCCTGAGGCAGACGCAGATGATAGTGGGCATCGACGCCATAAGTTTCTGCCACGAAGTCGATTTCGTAGCGAGGGGCTAAGCGCTGCAAGGGGCTGACAAAGGTGTAAGGGATACGAATCTGCACATCCACCAAAAGCTGGTGTTCGGCCCGGGGCAACGTTGCCAGCGCCAGCTTGACCCCATCGCTGTAGGCCCGCACCAATCCCCCCTTGCCCAACTTGGTGCCGCCAAAATAGCGCGTGATGACCGCCACCACATCGCCAACACCGCTGTGCAGCAGCACCGTGTACGCAGGACGCCCGGCCGTGCCATGCGGCTCACCGTCATCGCTGTAGCCCACATGGGCAGTGCTGCCGGGCGGCCCCACCACGTAGGCCCACACATGATGCGTGGCGTCGGGGAATTCGGTGCGGATTTGCTGGATGAACGCGCGGGCATCGGCCACCGCGGGTGCATAATTCAGGGTGGTGATGAAGCGACTGCGACGAATCTCTTCCTCGACCCGGTGCTGACGGGCAGGAATAGGATAACGACTGCTCATAAGCAAAAACGCCCCACCAAAGCAGGGCGTCTCAAGAAAACTTGCAAATTTTTAGTAGTGCAGCATCCGGGGCAATTCTTTGGCCTGGGCCACCCAACTTTGCACCTGTTTCAGGCTGGGAGGACGGCGCACCAACTTTTGCTCGGCATTGACCTCCAGCATCTTCTTGTGTAAATTATCGGCATTACGCTGCGCCAGCTCAGGCACAGTGTCCACACCCGAGGCTTCCAGCAGGTCTGAATACTCTTCGCCCACGCCCTTGATGCGGAACAGGTCGGCACGATTGGCCCAATGCAGAATTTTAGCAGCATCGATGCCCGTGGCTACAGCCAGTTCTTTGCGGCTCTTGGGGTCTGCTGCGGCATCCAGCAGTTGCTCCGTCTTCTGAATGCCAACTTCCATCAGTTTGGCAGCAAAGACCTCGCCAATACCCTCGATTGCGGTAATTTTAGCCATTTTTGAACTCCTTAGTAAAGTTAAAGGTTACTACTAAGGTAGCCCGGCTAGAAACCACTAAGACACGAAGAAAAGAAAAAGCTTTGAAATACTTGGTGTTCTTAGTGTCTTTGCGCCTTTGTGGTGATTGAAGTCGGGTACGTTAGTAGTTACAATTGAAGAAAGGTGAGAATAACGATAGCATACTCTTAAACAAAGCTTTATGCAAACCTGACCTAATGCACTGAGCGCTCGGGCGGGGCCCAAGGCTCCCAATCGAAGTAAGGCTTGGTTTCAGGATTCAGCCACCACTGCATGATGAATTGCAAGCGGAACTGGTGTGCAGGAATAAGCTCTTGCCAGGGAATTTCTTCCCAGCTAAACCAAGCAACCTCGGAGGTTTCGTTGCTGATTGTGGCTTGGCCCGAGACGACCACGCCCGCAAAGAGGATGGCGTAGAGATGACGGCCACTTTGAGAGCCCATGCGTCGCCCGTCGAAAATGCCCAGCAGGCGGGTGATTTCGACAACATAGCCACTTTCTTCCCATACTTCGCGGGCTGCCGATTGAGCGGGTGTTTCGCCCACATCGCAGGCGCCGCCGGGCAAAGCCCACAAGCCGTTATCGGCCCGCCGAATGAGAAGCAGATGTCCGTCAGGGTCGATGACCGCGGTATCCACCACAATCATCGGTGTTTGATAGCTAAGGTCGCTGGAGAAAATCTGCTGAATTTCTTCCTGCGGGCGGGTGTCGATCAGGGCCTGAAGTTCGGCAGCCAAGTCCAAAACCCGCTGATTCCGCTGAATCTGATAAGAGTCATCCAGGTAGTTGAGATTGTTCCGAGCCAATGAACGCAGCTCGTCAGCGATGAAGGAAAGTTTTTGAGTGAGCGATTCAGTCATTGTTGCTAGGGGGTGGTGTTGGCGGTAGGAACGATGCCCGGGCCTGGCATGACGATGGTGGGCGTGGTTCCTTCGGGCGTGAAGATAACTTTATCGGTCTTGGCCAGGGCTTCGGCATTTTGCTGGATGGTGCGCCATTGCAGATATTGCGGGTTGCTGGTAAGAAGCTCAGCCAGGACCGTTTCTAATGCAATTTCGGCCTTGGCTTTTTGCGAAGCAGCTTTAGCCAAGGCGGTGTTAATTTCAAGATCGCGCTGGGCAGCCAAAAGTTGATTGGCCTTTTGTGCGGCAATGGTCTGACGTTCAGTCTCCAGCTTGGCCAGGTCATTGGCCCGCTCTGCTTCGATGACCGCTTTTTGAGCCAGAAGCCGTTCCTGCTCGAGCTGGGCCAGTAAGGTTTGCTGCTTGGTTTGTTCCTGAATTTTAGATTGCTCGACCCGAACCTGGCCTTCTTGCCGGGCCTGTTCTGCTGCGGCCTCAGCCTTGGCTTTGAGCTGATCTTGAGCTGCTTTTTCAGTAAGCAGGCGGCTCTTGACGATGGCATCCAGCGCAGCCTGCACCTCGGGTGAGATGATGACATCGGGAACCACCAGGTTTTTGACCTCGACGCCCATGGGGCTGACCAGGGAATTGAGCTCATCATCGATGCAGGCCCGCAAATCATCGCGCGAGGTGCCGATGATGCTGTCGTTAAAGGTGCGATCCCCTACGCAAACCTTCATGGCCTGCTTGGTGAATTCTTCGATGCGGCTGGTGGCCAACACATCATCCAAATAAATGCCGCGGTAACGATCCCATTTTTCCAGAATGATATCCTTTTTGGTGATATCAGGCCGAAAAATATCGCCACTGACCACAATGCCGATGCGCTGTTTATCCATGGTGATAATTTCGTCATCCTCCACCACGAAGGAGATTGCCTGCGTGGAGATTTTTTTCAAATCGACAAAAAGGCCGATGTCGCTATAAACGCCAGGCCCGACAATATCGACAATGCGCCCACCCTGAAACTGAACGCCAACCTCCTGCTGCTCCACCGTGCGCAAAAAATACATGAACCGGCTGGCTGTCGAAAGCAAAAAGAGGATGACCAGCAGAATGAAAAATGGAATCAAAAGGTGCTTGAAATTGAAACTAAATTTGGGTTTTGCAATGTGCATTTCTACCTGCCTGTGAGTGTACCCCAATGCGCGCCAAGGGGATTAATGTGTGTTTCCGACCTACATTTTATAATCTCAGAGCAAAACCGACAAGATTTGACTTAACAGCGTACTCAGCACCCCGGCCAGTTTTGACAAGATGCCTCCTCTCTATTAAGATTTTGCTGCTGCGCCCCCGTAGCTCAGTGGCAGAGCATCGGACTTCTAATCCGTTGGCCGCAGGTTCAAGTCCTGCCGGGGGTGCCTTTTTGTTGGCTGTCGTCGGCAGCCTCAGCTTCCATCTTGGCCAGGGTTTGGGCGAGCTCGGCAATGGCGGCACGCTGTTTGCGATAGAGATCAGACTCGCTGATGGCCAGCTTGCGCGCGACTTCGCGCACTTTGCGCCCCTGCAGATATTTGAGATCGAGGATGTTGTAGAGCAGCCATTCGGATGTGGTCATTTGCCGCTCGCCCTGAGGACGCTGGCGCTCGATGGCTTCTTGTAGAATGGCGCGCAGGGCCCGCGTTGGTGAATTATCATAGGTGGCCAGTTTTTTGTGAACCAACGCCATGTTTAGCAACGGGCTCTTGCTGAGCTTGGGCCCGCCCCAAAAATGTGCCAGCGCACCACGCACCCATTCGGAGAATTCAGGTTGTGCTACAAGCTCCGAAACTGCGGTCTCATCTGATTCAGGGCGCACCACGTAGGGCACAGCCCCGCGCAGGGCCTGCATGATTTCCATTTCGGGCAAAATCGGACGCAGTGCCCCAAAGACATCAAGCTGCAACCGCCGATCCTCCACGGCAATCTCGGCCCGACGCAACAAATGCTCGATGACTGCGGCCGTTTCTGCATCTCGCTTCTCAGAAACTGCGCAGTTGCTGTGCAGGGCCAGAATGCCCATGTTCTCATCGGTATGCCGATTGATCAAACAGCGCACCACGTGCCCATCCACCATTTGAAAGCGATCCTGAGGTTGTGCGGTGGTGAGCAGCGTTTGCACCTGCGGCAATGAAAGAACACGTCGGGCTTCACGTTCGTTGCCTACCACTGCTTCGAGATGAACTTCATTCTCGCCGGGTAAGGCCACAAACCCTTGATCCACATCGCAAACATTGCAAAGCGTAACCAGCACGTTTTCGAGAAACTGGCTGAGGTCGCCACTGGTCATCAAACGGGCCTCCAATGTGCGCATCCATGCGATTTCCTCCATCTCATTCCGGTAAAGAAAGCGATCAAGCCAGGGTTGAGCCAGGTGCAACACAATCTGAGCCAAAACAATGGTAATAACAATGAAAAAGGTCAGGGCAGTGTCAGCGGGCAGGCCTAAAATAACTTCAAGTTTGGGGATGGTGTAGATGAGGGCCACAACGATGGAGGCGACCACCGGCCCACCCAAAATAAAGTAAAGCAATTGCCGCTTGACCACACGATCAGGGGCAAGGACGCCGTAGTAGGCCACGCTGTAAGTCATCACCACCAGCATGACCCCCACAGCCATGTTGGCAATGCTGGCCAGGCCAAGCACCAGGCCCGGGCGCGCCTGTCCCGTGCCCGAGGCCAGAATGAGATAAGGAAAAACGCCCACCGCAGGCGCGGCAAAGCTCCACAAGAGATAATTCAGGCGACGCCGCGCGGTGTGCGTGCGCACATGCCACCGGGCCAGCAGCAAATTCCATCCCCCGGCCAGGGTGGCAATGATGAAATAAAATGTGAACAGGGGAAACAGCGGGCCCGGGCGCAAATTGGTAATCACTGCGCTCCCGGCTGGCGGCTGCACCAAAACATCGGAAAAAAGTGCCAGGGCAGCAAAAAACAGGCTGGCCGCAAAAGCTACGCGAATAAACCAGCGCCACTGAAAACGATCGGGCCGCAGCCACACCGAAAGCAAAACAGAACGTGAAAAATGCAAATATGCCACAGGAACCAAGGCAATGCCCAGCCACTGCAACCGTAACCAGCTCTCGGCCCAGGCCACCAAAGGCAAAACCACATCGCCGGAATAAACAATGGCCATCCCCAACAAAAGCGCAGCAAAGGCCCGCCCTACCCTGCTGTGCAGGTTAAAGGTGAGAACGTAAATAAAAAGGGAAAAGCTAAGCACCAAGATGGCAGCAGAAAAAATCTGATTGCCCGTTTCCAGAATGCTCAGCCAGGAAGGCAATGGAGTCATATCCTGAATCATCTCACTATTTTCTCGATTATCGCACACTTTGGCAACTTTTGCCCGTTACGAAGAGGAAGCAGGGCCAGGGATGTAAACACGCCGTGCTGAACATCTGCTTTTTGACAAATGATCATCTTGACAAACCGTGCTGGCAGTGCTATAATGCCGAACGTTGATGCACTTTGACATGACCCGGACATCCGGTGACTAACAGATAAATGGAGCGCCGCCGCTGCCGGACTCGAACCGGTAGAGGAACTTCCCGACTCCCAACCGCCCAGTGTGGTACAGTTGCCTCACGAAACAGTAAGTGAGGGCATTTTACTGGTAACGGTAAGATGACTACAACCGCAACAGAGAGTAATCCCGCCAACGGCCTGCTTGCAGGAACGGTAAGGGGTGAAAGGGTGGGGTAAGAGCCCACCAGCAATGCCAGAGATGACATTGGCTAGGCGAGCGTGCAACCGGGAGCAAGGCGAGTGGGCCAGGTCTTTGGATTTGGTCTCGTCGCAGTGGCAACGGTGAGGTCGGGTCACACCCGGCAAGCCAGGAGCCACCACCCCACGGGGTGAGACAGATGGCGGCTTAAAACAGAATCGGGAGTACTTCCATTTATTTTTTACGGAACGCATCGTGCCGACGTGCGCCGACGTGGCGGAATTGGCAGACGCGACAGACTTAGGATCTGTTGACCGACAGGTTGTGGAGGTTCGAGTCCTCTCGTCGGCACTCATTGTCGCCCGGCGCGGGCCCGTGGCCTAGTGGGAAGGCGCCTCCTTTGCACGGAGGAGATCGTCGGTTCGAATCCGACCGGGTCCACCTCTCCGGTGTTTCATCATTGCTTCATCGCCATGCGGGCGTAGTTCAGTGGTAGAACGTCTCCTTGCCAAGGAGAAGGTCGTGAGTTCGAATCTCATCGCCCGCTCTGCACCGAGGGCTGCCCGTCAGCCCTCTCTTTTTGCCGAGGTAGCTCAGTTGGTAGAGCACGCGACTGAAAATTGCGGTGTCGGCAGTTCAAGTCTGCCCCTCGGCACCTTTTTTGCTCTATTTTGGCGGGTCGTCTAATTGGCAGGACCGCGGACTTTGGATCCGCTAGTCGGGGTTCGAGTCCCTGCCCGCCAGCCATTAGACGCCGGGGTGAGTTCACGCTCGCTCCGGCCTCTTTGCAGATGCACCCCAATACGTGGTGGCCGTAGCTCAATAGGCAGAGCACCTGGTTGTGGCCCAGGAGGTTACGGGTTCAAGTCCCGTCGGCCACCCACCTTGCGAACGCAGCGTCCGGTTTTTACCGGGCGTTTTTTTTGTGCTACTGCTTGCTGCTCGCCAGCATCCACCAATACTTTTTTTGCTCGTAGCGGGCCATGAGCCAACTCAAACGCAGGCCGTGCAGGCCATCTTTGTAGCCTTGCCAGGTGATGAAACGACGCACAAATTCCTGGCCCGGACGGGTGAGTAAATGCCGCCAATGCGCACGCTGGCCCGCTTGCAGCGCTGTACTGGCTGCGAATCGCGTGTAGCGCTCTTGCTTGGCATGAAATTGCTGCCAGCTTTCGTAGTTGTAATGAATCAGATGGTGGGTGAGCACCGCTTCGGGCCCGTCGATGATGGCTAATTCGTGGACTTCCCGGGCTTCATCGTAATGCGCCCGGGCCCGCCGCATGAGCCGTAGCTGACGGTCTGGATACCAGCCAGTGCCCCGCATCACATGCCCCACAATGTGATTGTAGCGAGGAATCCACCAGCCAGCCACCTGCGGCTGCTGTACGATGACATGGCGCACTTCTGCGGCTAATTCTGGTGTCACCCGTTCATCAGCATCGACAAACAGCACCCAGTCGGCGCGCAGATGGTTCAGGGCAAAGTTGCGGGCCTGCGAAAAGTTAATGAAGGGAGCGTCCTCGACCACGCGGGCTCCAGCTTCTCGGGCCAGACGAGGCGTGCCGTCATTGCTGTTGGTATCAAAAACCACGACAGCATCGGCAAAAAGGCAGCTTTGCACGCACTCGCGAATGTGGCGGGCTTCGTTTTTGGCCAGAATGGCGCAAACCAGGGTGGCAGTTTCCATGTTAGCGATAATAGCCTGTGGTAATCATTTTGTCGTCGGTAAGGCGGATATCCTCCGCGTAAAAGTTGTCGCTCACCAGGGCCAGGTCATCCAGATGCGGAATAATCATGTCCTCGATGCGTTTTTTCATGCTGCCTGAGGCGGGCATGCCAGCGATGAGAATTTCTTGCACGGTGATTTGAGGTTTGCCCTCTTGGGCCTGCACAGCAAAGGCAATGACCACATTCGTGTAGAAGAAGCCGACTTTGGCGTTTCCGGAAAGATAAATGGCATCAGGTCGAAAATCGATGCGCATATCCTTGAGTGGGTTGTCTGTTTTGGTTGCCATTTTTTCGCGGGCCAGTGCGTTGGCTTTGGCTTCGGTAAGTTCCAGGCGGATGGTGGCGGGCGTGGGTGTGGCCGCGGGCGTAGGCGTGGGCGTGGGCGTGGGTGTGGCCGCGGGCGTTGGCGTAGGCGTAGGCAGGGGCGTAGGCGACTGGGTGGGGGTACGCGTGGGCGCGGGGGTGAAGGTGGCCATCACATCAGCCACCAGGGTGGGCGTGACCTTTGGGGGTAGGGATTTGGGCAGGCTGCACGCACTGAGCAACAGCATCATCACCCAGGCAGCCAGTAGAAGGCAATACTGTTTTTTCATGGCTTAAGTCGTTGATGATAGGAATAAGGAGATGTGTATTTGAGACTCGAAAAAAGCGTTGTGCATCTCGAAATAGATTTGGCATAACTACTAACGTATCCGACTTCAATCACCACAAAGGCACTAAGACACTAAGAACACCAAGAATTTCAAAACTTTTTCTTTCTTTGTGCCTTTGTGGCTTCGTGCCTTAGTGGTACGCTCTGGATAACGATGAACCGTTACCTGTCAACTTTCATAGCATCACCTACTTAAAAGATGCTTTTGAGTTGTTCTTTGATGGATGCGCTGAGATGCTCGCCGGTGAGGCGCAGGTAGGCCACAGCTAACATTTTTTCCAGCTCGCCCCGTTCGTGATAGGTGACGAGGGCCAGCTCGTGGGCTCGAATCAGGGTGTAGGGATACTCGGCGCCGTCGCAATCCCGCACAATGGCCCGATGCACGCGATCCAGCAGCCCCGGCTGCATTGCTGCCCATTTAGGAATATCGATACGGGCGATGCGGGGCTCTTGGCCCGGGCGGGCGATGTTCAGGTAGAAGAAACAGATTTCGTGGCCTGCGTTGGCAAAGGTTTTGTTTACCTGTGCGGTGCTGCTAAAAAGAGCGCTGCGCTGATTGGGCAGCAAATCGCCAAAGAGTGCGGTATCGGTCAGTGCCCGAAAGCTGGAGGCACGCACGCGCTCTTTGGTGATTTCAGATTCAGGCAATTGGGCCACATGCAGCAAACGCAGCACATTGGCAGAACGAGGGCGAGCAACATAGCCCGCAGGCACGACATCGCTATCCTGAATACGTTGAAGCTGGGCCAGATAAGCCTGTACCCGCTCCCTGGCAGCTTTTTTGCCTGCTTCGCCCTTTTCTTCTTCGCTAATCCAAATGAGCAGCGGGCCATCGGTCAATGCCAGAATAAGGCGTTGTTCCTGAGCCCAATGCGCCCGTTCCTGCGTGGCCCAATCGGCCAGCGCCTCAATTTCGGCAGATTCACGCAGGCTATTGACCATTTGTGCATTGAGCAAATTCAAGTTGTCGTCGTAAAGCTCATCTTCGGTGTAGAAGATTTGGGGATTGGTGCTGATGAGAGGGGCCTGGCCCGAGCCCTGACGCAGCACAATGACGCCGGTGTTGATGAGAAAGTAGAGCGCTGGCCCGTGACGATTGGGATAGATTTGCGACCCATCCACGCCGATGAGAGACGCGTCCTCGTCAGCGGGTACGGGGATGACGCGGGTGTCGAGAAAATCATCGCAGGGACGGGCCCCGCGCCAGGTGGGATCAACATCCTGGGCCTGCTCGATTTTAGCCAGCAGCGCATCATCCACCGCATTGTAGGTTTGTAGTGTGCGACGGGCATCAGCCACCAATTCCTGATAGCGAGCATTGCGCCGGGCGATTTCCAGGCTCATGGCATCGACCTGAGCCACAACTTTTCTGAGTTCAAGCATGGTAGGGGCTATTAGCGATGGAATCTTGACGGCACGTCACGCATCTCGTACCAATTGGGGCCAAATTCCGGCTCAGCCTTGAGCGGGGCGTCCAGGTGGTAGGCTGCGTTCATGGTCTCCACCACCAGAGGAACCACCACATCCATCTCGGCCATGGGCGTTTCCAGTACCAGCTCATCGTGAACCTGCAAAATCATGCGGGCCTGCAACTTTTGCGCCCGCAATTTGCCATGAACTTCACGCATGGCAATTTTGAGAATGTCGGCTGCGGTTCCCTGAATGGGGAAGTTGATGGCGGCCCGCTCAGCCGCGGCCTGGGCCTGCTTGGCCGCGGTTGAACCGGACAGCAACGTGGGAAAATAACGACGCCGGCCCAGCAGGGTCTCGACAAAGCCCTGTTCTCGGGCCCGGGCCACTGTCTCATCCAAATAACGACGCACACCAGGATAGGTTTCAAAATAGGTATTCATAAAGCGTCGGGCCTCGTCCACGCTCAAACCGGTACGCTGCGAAAGACCAAAAGGACTCACGCCGTAAGAGGTAGCAAAGTTCATCATCTTGGCTACCGAACGCTGCGCAGAGGTCACTTCGGTCAACGGAACGCCATAAACCAGGCTGGCCGTGGCCGCGTGAATATCCAGGCCCTGGGCAAAGGCTTCCAACATACGCGCATCCTGAGAGATGTGAGCCAGGATGCGCAGCTCTACCTGCGAGTAATCTACCGCCAGCAAATAGTGCTCGGGTGGCGCCACAAAGGCCTTACGAATTTTGCGTCCCAACTCGGAGCGCACCGGGATATTTTGCAGATTGGGATTATTGGAGGAAATCCGTCCCGTTTCGGCGCCAGTCTGATCGAAAGAGGTGTGGATGCGGCCCGTTTTGGGGTTGATGAGCCGGGGCAGCGCCAAAACATAGGTGCTAAGCAGCTTGGTCAACTGCCGATATTCCAGCAGCAAGTCCATGACAGGATGGGCGCTACGCAGCCATTCCAGCACCGAAGCTGCAGTGGAGTAGTGCCCACTTTTGGTCTTTTTCAGGCCCTTGGTCGAGATGCCCAATGTGCCAAACAGCGCATCGGAAAGCTGCTGGGTGGAGTTGAGATTGAATTCATAGCCCACATAGTCATAAATCTCGGCGGCCAATTGTGCCAGGCGCACCCGCAGTTCTTGCGCCATGTTGTTGAGATAGCGGGCATTCAGCAGCACACCGTGCATTTCCATATCTGCCAGCACCGGGATGAGAGGCATCTCCATTTGGTCGAAAAGTGCTTGTAGACCGGCTGCGGCCAGTTTTGGCTTGATTTTCTGCCAGATACGCCAGGTCATGTCCACATCGGCGCCCGCGTAATCGGCCACGCGCGCTATGTTAATCGTATCGATGGTGGTTTGCTGACGCCCCGTACCAATGAGCGCAGTAATGGGTGTCATCTCAATGCCCAAATACTGGATGGCCAGCGCCTTCAGGCCCAGATTGCGACTGCCGGGGTTGAGCAGAAATTCGCCAATCATGGTGTCGATGAAGGGGCCCGCAACAGGCAAGCCATGCCGTCGGCACAGGATGAGATCGAATTTGGCGTTGTGAGCCAGTTTGGGTTTGCCGGGCTCAGCCAGGATGGGCCCGATTTTCTCCCGAATCAGGCTCAGGGGCAATTGCTCTCCGCGCTGGTGAGCTATGGGAATGTAGACATTGGCCTCGGGGCCTTGTCCCCAGCCCAGCGCCAATCCCACCAGGGCCGCGCGCTGTTTGTCGATGCCAGTGGTCTCCACGTCAAAGGTAAGCATTTCTGCCTGTTGCAATGCGGGAAGAATGGCTTCTAGTGCTGCCGGTGTGGTGATAGCCTTGTAGCCGGTGGGCGCACCAGGAGCTGCTGGCAGTGCGTCATCGCCAAAAAGGCCCAATTGCTGTGAACTGGCCACAGGCCCATGCGGCAATCGCGGGATGAGCGTGCGGAAGCCCAATTCGGTGAACAAGGCTAACAATGCCGTGCGATCGTAGCTGCCAAACTCACACGCGGCCAGGTCCAGCTCGATGCCGGGCACATCAACGATGGTGGCCAACGAGCGAGAAATGTAGGCTTCTTCGCGATATTTGATGAGCGCGTTACGCATACGTGCGGGAGTCACGTCATCGATGTGGGCGTAGATGGTGTCTAAATCCCCCCACTGGCTCAGCAGCCTGACAGCGGTTTTGTCGCCCACGCCCCGCACGCCCGGAATGTTATCAGATTTATCGCCCACCAGCGCTTTGTAGTCGATGATTTGACTGGGGGCCAGTTTGTAGCGCTCTTGCACCTTCTCGGGCGTGTAGAGGATGACATCGGAAAATTTACGGCCCGAGGTCAGAACCCAAATGTTGTCTGTAACCACTTGCAGCAAATCGCGATCGCCAGTGGTGATGAGGGTTAGCACTTGCTTTTCCTGGGCCTGATGCGCCAATGTCGCCAACACATCATCAGCCTCGTAGCCCTCGGCAGTGTACACAGGAATATCAAACGCGGCAATCACTTCTTTGATGCGCTCAATCTGCGCAGAAAGCTCCTCGGGGATGCGCTCGCGAGTAGCTTTGTAATCGGCAAATTGCTCATGCCGAAAGCTGCGCCCCACATCAAAGGCCACAGCCATGTGTGTGGGCTGATGGTCCCGCATTACGTTCAGCAGCATGGAGGTGAAGCCAAAAACAGCATTGGTGAGCTCACCTTTACTGTTGGTCATATCTGGCGGCAGAGCAAAAAAGGCACGATAAGCCAGGGAGTGGCCGTCGATGATTACAAATTTCATGGGCGGGAAAAGAAAGAGAGGATGACGAGGTGGTTGAGGATGAAGCCGATCAGGAATCCTTCTGGCATGCGTTGCCTCTTAATCGTACCGCAAAAAAGAGCCGCCCGCAATGCACGAGACAGCGGGCGGCTGGAATTACATCGTTTTTGATTAGCGATGGCGCTGTTTAGACCTTGCGGAAGGTGACATTGCGTCCCCGCAGACGAGTATTGGGAACACGTTCCAGTACCCGTTCCACGTAGTCGGCCTGAATCTCGATATAGGTGTAACGATCGCGGATATCGATATTACCTACGGCTCGACCGGGCACGTTGGCCTCGTTGGCAATGGCTCCCACAATATCTTTGGGACGCACGCCAATGTCGTAGCCAGCATCCATGACCAGACGGGTGTAGCCATCCTCGACTTCGCGGTCTTCGTAAATGCGCTCGCGGTCAGGTTGCGAGGATCGGTGCGATGATGGACGGTAGGAAGTGCGGCGGGTATCCTGGCTGCGGGTATCGCGGCGGCGGGTGTCATGCTGCCGGAAGTCACGCGAGAAGACACGCTCAGTCTCTTGCGGTTTTTGGCTGAGTACCATGGCCGCAGCAGCGATTTCTGACCAGTCAAAGCCCTCTTTTGCCAAATCGTGCAACAGCAGCATGTAAGGTTCAAGATGCTCGCGCTGAACAATGGTTTTGATGCGTTGCTTGTAGGCTTCGGCCTTTTGGGCAATGACCGTGGAGCGAGTGGGTGAAAGCACCGCACGAATGCGCTGTCCCAGGCCCGTCTCAATCTCGTTGAGTAGCGCCCGTTCGCGGCCCAGCACCAGGGTGAAATGCACGCCGTTCTCTTCGATGAGCCGGGAGCGGGTCACGTAATCCTGAAGATCAGAGGCGATGTTGTAGCTGATGGCATAGGGTGATTCCAGCACCAGGTCTTCGGCCACGGCGTCGGTCAACACCAGGAACCCGAGCCTACCTTCACGCCATTGGGTCAGAGCATGGGAGCGAGCTGCATCATCCACGCCGGTATGCAGGAAGGCACTGTTGTAGCCGCGGGTTTTCAGAATAAAGGCAATCTCTTCAGCTTGCGGGCGCAGACGAGCAAAAATCAGGGCCCGCGAGATATTTTCACCATCCAGCAAACGCACCAGGGTATCATCCTTGTTCCCCGAAGGAATAGTCTGATAGCGATGGTTAATCAGGGGGATGGTGATGGCAGGGGATTCCCGTTGCAGCATGATAGGTTCGAAAAGATGCTCATCCGCAAAATCTTGCAGTGACTCTTCTACCCGGGCGGCAAACATGGTGGTTTGACGACCAGCAGGCATGGCATCGAACAGATCTTCGATAACCGCTTGTTGCCGTCGGGAGAGAAGGTAATCAACATCCTCGACGACAACAAATTGCACATTTTCCAGGCTCATCGCTTCGCGGTTGACAAGTTCCCGGATGCGGGGAGGTGTGCCGATGATGATGGCGGCAGTTTCGTCCAGTTGTTCAGCCTCGCGGGCAAGTGAGCGGCCAGCATACAGCGAAACCACACGCAGATGCTGATGAGGGTTCAGTTTTTGGAAGAGCGCACCAGCCCTGACAGCATTATCACTGCCCCCCACTAAAACAATAACCTGAACGCCACTGGTTTCGGGGTTCAGGGTTTGTAAAATGGGTAGAGCATAGGATGATGTGCGTCCACTTCCAGAAGGTGCTTCGGCGACGATATCCCGACCGGCGAGAATGTGCGGAATAACTTCAACTTGAAGCGCAGAAGGTTTTTCGAGGCCCATTGCTTCCAACCCCGCGATTAGCCCAGATGTTAGGCCAAGATTCGTAAATGTTTGACTCATTTTGTTTGTTCCTCACAAAGAATGTTCACAGATTGACACAATAAATATGTCGCGAGAGTTATTATGGCGGCTCCCATGGACTTATCGCCCCCGCCACAATGTCAAAAATTATATCACAATCTACAGAAACTTCAAAATTTGAGATGACCGAAAATGGCGATTGCAACTGTCTTGTACGACAAGTTTCTCTTTGCCAGTTTTGGCATTACAAAAGCTGTGCCAATGCTGCCCGCAGCCGTTCTTCCACGCCTGCTACATCGCTGCCTACGCCCTGCACGGCTCGCTGCGCCTCGATAATGCTGTAGCCGAGCCCGGTGAGCGCCTCGATAACTTCGGCGTCGTCATCGGTGATGGGCACAGAGCCCAAGCCGGAAAATTCGGTGATGCCCATTTTATCTTTGAGATGAAAAAGGATTTTACGCGCGCTTTTGGTACCGATGCCGGGCACACGAGTCAATAAAGCAGGTTCATCGTTGGCCACAGCCATGCGGATGGTGTCGGGTGGCAAGGTGGAGAGGATGCTCATAGCCAGTTTGGGGCCCACGCCACTGACCCCCAACAGCAACAGGAATAAGTCCATCTCTTCTTGAGAGGCAAACCCGAACAGGGTAAATTCTTGTTCCCGCACATGAAAATGGGTAAACAGGGCCACAGCCTGCCCAGTTTGATACGTGGCCAGCTTGTCCGCGGGTACAAAAACGGTCAACCCCACAGGCCCGATGTCCACGATGATATGGTCATCAGCTATAAATTCAATGCGTCCGCGCAAACGGCTAATCATAATTTAGTCCATCAGGCAGTTTGTGAGTCATCAATAGGCCCAAGCGGAGTTGAGATGACAAATGGCGATGGCTAGTGCATCAGCCGCATCATCCGGGCGGGGGATGTCGTCCAGGCCCAGCAACATGCGCACCATCTCTTGAATTTGTCTTTTATCGGCAGCGCCGTAGCCAGTAACCGCCTGTTTGACCTGCGAGGGCTTATAATGAAAGAGAGGGATGTTGCGGCGAGCCACAGCCAGCAAGACAACGCCACGAGCATGTCCCACGCTGAGCGCGGTGCGGGCGTTTTTAGAAAAAAATAGCTCCTCCACCGCCACTGCGTCAGGAGAAAAGCGATCCAGCAGGGCATTGAGCTGGGCATAGATGGTAACCAGCCGCAAGGAGAGTTCTTGCTTGGCCGGGGTGCGGATGACACCAAAATCCAAGGCTTTCGGCCCCGCACCATCATCGGTCACCACGCCATAGCCGGTAATGGCTGTACCCGGGTCAATGCCCAGAACCACAGGAGATTCCTGACTCACGCTACTTCCAGCGCAGCCACCAGCTCATCGCTCATGGAGAGATTGGAGTAGACTTTTTGCACGTCATCCAAATCTTCCAGCCGATCCAGCAGGCCCATCACCTTCATGGCCTGGTCCACAGGCAGCTCCGTCTCCATTTTGGGAATCATGGCCAGCTCAAGATCTTCAATCACATAGCCCGCTTCCAGCAAGGCATCACGTACTGCGGCCAAATCGGTGTCCTCGGTGGTGATTTGTGCCATGCTCTCATCCTCAAAATCGACATCTTCGGCGCCCGCTTCAGCCGCGACCATGAACAATTCATCGGGATCAACGCCATCCATCTTTACAGAAAGCTGCCCTTTGCGCTCGAATTGCCACGAAACCGCGCCATTGGCTGCCAGATTGCCGCCGCCCTTGGTAAAAGCATGACGCAATTCAGCCACGGTGCGATTTTTATTGTCGGTCAAGACTTCGACGATGACGGCCACGCCATGCGAAGCATAGCCTTCGTATACAGTTTCTTCGAGGTCAGCGCCTTTATCAGTGCCGGCGCCGCGGTCGATGGCCCGCTTGATGTTGTCTTTGGGCATATTGGCCGCTTTGGCTTTATCCAGGGCAAAGCGCAAGCGGATGTTGGAATCGGGGTCGGGACCGCCAGTGCGGGCGGCAGCCTGAATTTCTCGGGCGATTTTGGTAAAGAGCTTGCCGCGCTTGGCATCGTTGGCGCCCTTTTTACGTTTGATGGTAGACCATTTGCTGTGGCCGGACATAGAATTCTCCGTAAAAGGTGGAAAACGGTAAAGATGAACAGATAAGGCAACGATGCAGGCCATGTCTGGCAGTTTCGGGCAGAGGCGGCTGCATCGTTAGCCAATAAACGTGGTTACACGCAACACGACATGATAACCATGTTGCCATTATAGCACAAATTCAAAACAGGGTCAGTTATGGAGCGCAGAGGGGAGGAGGTTTTTTGTGATGCGTGGTAAGCTGCTGAAAGTGCTGTCCCAGGGCCAAAAGGGTGCTTTCGTCGTTCATGCGCCCGATAAGGCTGATGCTGGTGGGCAATTGATCATCAGCAAAGCCTGTGGGCAGGGTTAGTGACGGATGCCCGGTAAGATTGGTGAGCAACAGCGCATCCCCCGCCAACGAGGGAACCAGACAAGCATCAACACTTTGCATGAGCGCGTGCATGGCTTCCATAAGCTGCGCCCGCACGCGGTTGGCCTGGATGTAGGCCACTGCAGGAATCAATCGGGCCACGCGGAAGAAGTTGGGCCAGGCATCTTCACTTTGACGCACCAGTTCATCATCCTGGCCGCTGCGGGTAAGATTGTCGAAGGCCGCGGCAGCTTCGGCAAAAAGAATCAGTTTCAGTGCATCGATGGGAGCTGCGGGCAGGTGCAAGGGGATAAGCTGGGCGCCCATCTCACGAAAGATTTGCAGAGCCCGGGCATCATTTGCCTGCTCACGATAATCACCGGCAAAATCATCTGCCAGATACCCCAAACGCAGCTTGCCGAAGTTGATGTTCACGGGCCAGACAAAGGGCTGCTTCTGTTGATGAATGGCGGCAAAGACCAGGGCGCAATCCTGGGCACTGCGGCACATGGGCCCGATTTTATCCATACTCCAGCTCAGCGCCATGGCCCCATCGCGATTGACTCGCCCGAAACTGGGCCGCAAGCCGGTAACACCATTGCGATTGCTGGGCGACACAATGGAGCCATAGGTTTCGGTGCCGATGCTAAAGCTCACCAGGCCCGCGGCTGTGGCCGCTCCAGGCCCGGCAGAGGAGCCGCTGGCCCCCACCTGGACATTCCACGGGGTGCGGGTTTGCCCACCAAACCACACATCGCCCCAAGCCAGCGCCCCCATGCTGAGCTTGGCCACCAGCACTGCGCCGGCCGCGTCCAAACGTTGCACCACGGCCGCATCCTGGTCGAGCATTTGTGCCTGATAGGGCGCTGCGCCCCAGGTGGTGGGATAGCCGCGCACAGCCAGCAAATCCTTTGCTCCCCAGGGAATCCCGTGCAGCGGGCCCCGATCTTTGCCTGCGGCCAACTCGGCATCGGCCTGAGCAGCAGCAGCCAGCGCCCGCTCCTCGGTCAGGGTGATGACACAGTGCAGGTGCGGGTCGCAGCGTTGCAGCCGGTGGAGATAGCGCTCGGTCAGCGCCACCGAGGTGATGCGCCCTTGCCGCAGCCATTGCGCTTGCTGACTGATGCTGGCAAAGGGCGGCGCGGGCGCGGGCGACGGGGGTGCAGGGGCTGCCGCGCGTGCGTGAGGCGCAGGTGCGCTCGCGGGCAGGGGCCGAAAGTGCAAAGCGGGCGCAACGTGATTTTCCAGCTTTGCCTGATGCAGCGATTCGTAACTTTTGCGCAAATCTTCCAGGCCGGCCACCATCAGTTCCATCTCCTGCCGAGTGAAGGAGAGACCGATGAGTTTGGCCGCGGCTTGTATGGTTTCAGGTGTAAGAGACATGGGGTGATTTTTGAAAAACCAGGTAACGACTAACGTACTCGACCTCAATCACCACAAAGGCACAAAGACACTAAGAACACCAAGCATTTCAAAGCTTTTTCTTTTCTTCGTGCCTTTGTGGCTTCGTGTCTTCGTGGTTTCTGGCCGGGCGACCTTAGTCGTAACAAAACTAGGCTCTTTTGGATTTGAGGGGGTGGATCCGGCTCAAGAGCGGGGGCTCCCAGGGCGGATTCGCAATCTGCCCGGCCTATCATCCCCTGAAATCCAGTTGAGCCAAAAACTACTGACGAATTTTGTATAGCATATCCATGTAGCGGCGCAAAATGTCATCGACCATGCCGCGGAAGGGAATGGAAGCGGCCATGCCGTAAATGGGCGCCATGCCCCCACGACTGGCGGGCTGCTGCCGCACTTCTTGCACCATGTCGGCCAAATCGGCCAAAAAACGCTGGGCAACGCCCGGTTGTGTGTGCCGCAGGGTAACAGCCAAATGTACCGCAGCAGGAAATTGCAACCCGTTGAGGCTCCATCCCCGTTGCGCCATGGCATCCATCACCCGAAAGATGTCTACCTGGTCGGAGGTAAAGGCGATAACCCACAGTGGATCACCCAAAACCTGCAGGCCCGGAATCGCATCGATGCCCGCACGAATGGCCGCGCCTGTCTCCAAAATGCGCCGGGCCGCGTCACGATAACCTTCGCGGCCCAGCTTGAGCAGCACAGCCCAGGCGACAGCCATGAGACCGCCCGGTTTGCTGCCTCCGGCAGTGGGTGCGGCATAAAGTCCGCCGGGCCAGTCGGTGGCAGTAAAATACTGGTAGCGCCGCAAATCGGGATGCCGATAAAGTACCACTGAGGTGCCTTTGGCCGCGTAGCCATATTTGTGCGTATCCACCGAGATGGAGGTCACGCCCGGCAATCGAAAGTCGATAACGGGCACCGGGTAGCCCAATTCTTCGGCCCAGGGCACGATAAATCCACCCAGGCAGGCATCGGTATGGAAGCCAATGCCCCGCTGGTGCGCCAGGCCAGAGATCTCGGGGATGGGATCGATGACGCCGTGGGGGAACCCGGGCGCAGAGCCCACCAGCGCGATGGTGTTACGGTTGATGGCTTTGCTCATGGCTGCCACGTCGGCCCGAAAGTCGGGGGCCAGTGGGGTGCGGATTACCTTGATGTCGAAATACTGGCCTGCGCGATCAAAAGCGGGATGTGCCGAAAGGGGGATGACGATGTTGGGCTTTTTGATGCCCTTCTCGACTCGGGCCCGGTCACGATAGGTCTTCATGGCCAGCAAGATGCTCTCGGTGCCGCCAGAGGTCACGGCGCCGCAAACATCGGCATCAGGATGCAAGCGCGCAGCTTCGTCACGATGCAGCATGTCGGCAGTCATGGCTACAATTTCCGATTCATATTTGACGCCGCTGGGCCACAAATCTGCGTGCAGGGGGTTGATTTGCGAATTGAGTGCGTACACTTGGTTCATAAAGGCGATATGCTCGGGGTCGCCATGATACACTGCTCCTGAGGCGTAGCCTGCCTGCCAGCGTGCCCTTTCTGCATCCTGAGTGGTCTGCATCATCGCCATAATTTCGGTGTGCGCCACGCCCTGCCCGGGCATGGAACCAAAGCGGGGAAGCAAATCATCGTAGGGGTGCAGGCTGGATTCCATCTCCCCCAGCATGGTTTCGTATTCTTTTTCCATCATTTTGCGCACTGCTGGCACTTTGCGCATCCCCCTTTCCAGGGGCCGGTGCAGGCTGCGGGGCAGTTTGGCGGTAAAATTGAGCAACTTTTCGGTATTCAAAATTAGCCTCGGTGATGAGCGTTGAGTTTTTTGTAAAGGGGGCTGGTACGTTGGTAGATTTCGAGAAATGCGTCGAAAGCGGCATCATAAAGGGCTACCGCGTCCAGGTTGGGATGATAGGTGTGCGCGATTTCGACATGACGGGCGTAATCCTGCAGGGTGGTCAGACCCAGACTGAGACCAGCCAGCACAGCCACGCCCCGCAATCCTGCGGCCTGAGGATCTTTGACCTGGCGGATGGGACGATTGAGCACATCCGCGAAAATTTGACTCCACACATCAGAGAGAGCCCCGCCTCCCACAAAGTTCACCGGGCCCAAGGGCCGCCCGGCCAGCTTCTCGACATATTTTTGCAGCCAGCGGGTGTTCAAAGCCACACCTTCCAGCACCGAGCGCACCATATCGGCGCGGGTGGTGGTGAGCGAAAGGTTGTAGAAGCCTGCACGCAGGGTAGATTCCTCCACGGGCGTGCGTTCGCCGTAGAGCCAGGGGGTAAAGATGAGGCCACGGCTGCCCGGTGGTGATTGCTCGGCCAGCTTGATAAGGCGCGGATACGCGTCCTCGGGCGCTGAACAGGCGCCTAATGCGTCATCGCCATAAAAGACCACGTTGCGCAAAAAGGTCAGTGAAACGCCAGCAGTTTCTTGCTCGTTGACCACAAAGTAGCGGCCCGGAACGGATGCGGGCAGAGCGGCCATGTTGTGAAAGAGATCGGTCTTTTTGAAGGGCACATGGCAGCTAAACCAGGAAGATGTGCCCACATAAACGTGGGGCTCAAAATCGTTGACGGCACCAGAGCCCAGCACGGGTGCGTGTACGTCGGGCGCGCCCATGGCCACGGGGATGCCCGCGGGTATGCCTAACGCGCGGGCGGGCCCGGGCAGCAGTGGCCCCAGGATGGCGTTGGTGGGCAAGATTTCGGGAAATTTTTCTTGCGGTACGCCCACCCAGCGCAACAGGGTGGGATGATAATGCACATGGTTGATGTTGCGATTATCGGTGACCCAATGCAGGGTGATGCTGGCGGGGTCGGTGGCCATGCGCCCGGTAAGTTTGAGATTCAGGTAATCTTTGGGCTCCAGGAATTTAGCCGCGGCCCGGTAGCGTTCCGGTTCCCGGTTTTTCAAGTAGAGGATGTGAGCAATGGGATCTTTGCCGCCGCGGGTGGGCACGCCCGCGGTCAACCGCAGCCATGTGAGAACTTTGTGCAAGCCGTACCCTTCCACCTTGGGGAAGCCGTGCGTAACTTGGGTCACGTAGGGCGCACCGCGGCTGTCCATCCAGATGATGGCTGGCCCCAGGGCCTCGCCCGCAGCATCCACAGCCACTGTGCCGGACCAATGGGCGCTGACAGCCATGCCCACGATGCGCTCACGCGGGAACTGACTTTCATCCAGCACACGATGGACATTGCGGGTAATGACCGCCCACCAGTCTGCCGGGTCTTGCTCAGCCTTGCCGCCAGGCCCGAAATGTGTGGGGGTGGCATCTGCTTCATTCACATAGGCCATCACCCGTCCATTGGGCGTGACCAAGCCCACCTTGCAGGCAGTGGTTCCCAAATCGATAACCAAAATCAGTGGCTGAGCATCTTCAGGCATGCGGGTCTCCGGGCGAGAGTAAAAGAGTGCTGCGTAATGTGCTCTATTTTACATGAAGTGCGGAAGTGGGGCGAATTGCGGGCCCGGCGTTGCAAAACATGATGCCTAAGACCGCATCGGCGCGGCTATCTGTGATTTTAGGGGATGACCTGCACAGTGCGCGGCGTAAACTGGTTTGCATGAGGAAATCTGTGTACAATAGCATAACATGAGTCGCTCATGGTTCGCTTCATAAGAGGACGCTAAAGAAAGCGAATCATTGCCAGCTACAAATGCGCATCTGCATAAAGGCAAAGCACTTCTACCGCCCATCTCCCCACATCCCCCAAGGCCCGATGCCATGATTAAAAGACTTTTCCCCCTCCTGCTAATCCTCATCTTGTTGGCCGGATGCAAGGCACCCGCGCTGACCAGCACGCCCGCACCCGCCCCCACGCACGAACCCGCGTCCGCGCCAACGCCCACCCCCGCGCTGGCATCTGCGCCCGCGGCCACGCCTGCCCACGAGAGGGTTCAGCATTTGGTCATCAGCGAAGTGCTGGCGGGCAAAAAGGGCAACAACAACTACGAATTCATCGAACTCTACAATCCCACCGGGCAACCGCTGGATTTGCAGGGACTCACGCTGTGGTATCAGCTCAATGATAAGCAGAAGCCGGTGAGTGTGGCGCATTGGGGCAAGCAAACGCTGGTTCCGAGCCAGGGACACTATTTGCTGGTGCGTGAAGGGCAGGATGTTGGCGTTACGCCCGATGCGACCTTCTCGCAGGCTATCAACCTGGGCTATGGCAGCCTGGCGCTGCGCCAGGGTAACAAGAAGCTCATCGATGCACTGGGCTGGGGCAAAAAGGCGCCCGCCAATGCGACCGAGGGCACAGCCGCACCAGGTATGAAAAATGGCGACTCGTTGACCCGACTGCCGGGCGGCGATGAGGGCAATGGGCAGGATAGCGATGACAACAGCGCCGATTTTGCCAGTCTTACCAAGCCGCAACCGCAAAACAGCGCCAGCGCCCCTACGCCGGCCATCACCAAGTATCTGAGCATTGTGGCCCGGGCGCCCGAAAGTGTCAAACCGGGCGAAACATTCGAGTATGAAATTACCGTGGGCAATCATACCGGAGAGGAGGTGCAGGATGTGGTGGCCAAACTAACGCTGGCATCGCAGCTTATCCTGCATGATCTGCCCCAAGCAATCAGACAGGATGATCACACGCTCACCTGGCATATCGATCAATTGGCTGATGGCGATGAGGTGAGCATCATTCTGCCGGTTGAAACGCCTTGGACTTATTTTGACGCAACGCTACAAAGCTATACGGTGCAGGCTAAAAACTGGCCCCAAACAGCTATCGGCCCCGGCATTGTCACCCGTATCGAGGGGGGTGTGATTCCCATTGCCACAGCGCGCACGCTGCAAGGCGCACAACTGACGCTGGAAGGCACAGCCATCATGTATACTGGCGGCTACTATGCTGGTGGCGGCAATGTCAAGTTTTATCTGCGCGATGACACCGGTGGCATCCAGGTGCAGGTTTTTGGCGGCGAAGGGAGTGTCTCGGTGAACATCGGTGATCAGGTACGGGTCAAGGGAACCATTGGTGCCTATCGCGGGGCCAATCAGATTGTGCCCGATATCGTGCCCGATGATGTGACCATCCTGAAAAAAGGGGATGCTGCGCATCTGCCCAAGCCCACAGTGGTCACCATCGAAGATGCGCTTAATGATGAAGCTTTGCGCGGGCAATTGGTGCAGATTGAAGGTGAAGTGACTGCGGTGGAGGAGTACACTTACAGCTATTCCATCGACATGGCAGATGCCCAGGGTCACAGCATCAATTTTTATGTAGATAAAGGAACCAAGATTAATCCCGAAGCCATTGAAAAGGGCCAGCTTTATCGGGCCCGGGGTATTTTGGAGGTGCGGGATGGCAAGGTGCAGCTTTATCCACGTGTGCAATCAGATCTGGGACAGGTGTTTCCGCCTGAGCTGATGGTAACGGCAGAGGCCCCGCTGACGGTGCAAACAGGTGAGCTCATCACCTACACCGGCTCTATTTTCAACCATACTGCGGAGGGCATGACTGAGATTGTGGTGACAGCGCCTGTGCCCAAAAAGGCCAAGGTGGCGGCTATTTCAGAGGGTGGTGAGCTGAAGAAGGGTAAAATCACCTGGCGGCTGGCGGACCTGGCCGCGGATTCGGGCCGAGCTGATGTTTGGTTCTCGGTGATTGCGCCCAAAGCGGCCAATGGCCGAATTAGCTTCAAGGGATTCAGCGCCATCAGCAAGCAGTGGCCCGACCTGGCTAAAAGTGGGCAGCTCAATGCTTTCCTGGGCGAAATCGTGCCCATCTGGGCCATTCAGGGCCCGGACGATCGTTCGCCCTATGCGCTCAAATGGCTTAGCACCGAGGGCGAAGTAACAGGCGTCTTCCCCGATTTGCCTGGCTTCTTCATCCAAAATACCGAGCCCGACAAGAGAAAGGAAACCTCGGAGGGACTATTTGTCAACACCGCAGAGCTGGATGCGTTCCCCGAGGTGGCCATAGGGCAAGTGGTGCGTCTTTACGGGCAAGTCAAAGAGACTTCGCAGCAAACGCAATTGTTGCTCACGGATCCCAACGATGTGCAGGTGGTGGATGAAACAACGCATCTGCCCAAGGCTATCAAACTGAACCCGCCCAAGGCTGAGGCCAAGGCTGCGGTTTATTACGAGGCGCTGGAGGGGATGCTGGTGTCGGCTCCGGGCCCAAATCGGGCGGTTTCGCCTACCAGCAAGTATGGCGAATATGTGATTGTGCCACCGGGCCACAAGGAAGTACGCTTGTGGCGTGGTCAGGAGCATGGCTTTGCCATCATGGTGGATGACGGCTCATCGGCCAAGCATGAAAGCAGCGAAACCTTGCCTTACACAGTCACCACAGGTGATATCATCAAAAATATCGAAGGCCCACTGGCATTTAGCTATGGCCATTACAAAATCGAGCCGGTGCAAGCTCCCACCGTCATCGCAGCGGAACATCCCCTGCCTGAGCTGCCTCTGGTGCCCGATGATGCATTTGCGCTGGCCACCTGGAATGCGGAAAATGTCTTCGACGCCATCATGCCCAATCCCAAAGACCCGCCGTTGCCCACCCCCAAGCAATATCATCTGGCGCTGGAAAAGATGGCGGCCACCATTGCCCAGGCAGGTTTTCCTACAGTTATCGGCATGGAGGAGATCGAAAATATCGATGTTCTTACCGAGTTGGCCGCGCAAGAGGCTATCCAGGGGCAGAAATATCAGCCAGTGCTGCTGGAGGGAGAAGATGGCCGGGGCATCGACGTGGGCTATCTGGTGCGCGGCAATGCCAAAATCCTGGATGTAAAGCAATACAGTGCGCCCGAGGGCCTGACGAGTCGCCCGCCCCTGGTACTGAAGTTGGAGGTGATTCTAGGTGATGCACCGCAAGTGATTTATGTCATCCTCAACCACTTCACCTCCATGTCGGCTGGCGTAGAGATTACGGAACCGCGGCGACTGGCTCAGGCGGAATGGAACGTTCATATCATCAAGGAGATCATCCAAAAGCAGGAGCCGGAGGCCATGATCGCGGTGATGGGGGACTTGAACGCCTTCTTCGATTCCAAACCGGTGCAGGCGCTGCGAGAGGCGGGCCTGAAGCATGTGCTGGATGCGATTCCGGCTAAAGAGCGCTACACCTACATCTTCCAGGGAGATTCGCAGGTTCTGGATCATATTTTGGTGACGCCCAACCTGTATGAGCATTTGCAAGATGTGGTGATTCTGCACGTGAATGCTGATTTTCCGCCAGCCACACCGGGCGATACCTCTCCCATTCGCAAATCTGACCACGACCCAATCATTGCGTTGTTCCGGTAAACAGCGATGAACCGTTTTTTTTCGACGGGCGGGGGGAGTGGCAAACCAGCCCGCGGCGAGCACTTTGCCCCCCTCCCGACCTCCCCCCGTTTCGGCTGGGCCTCACGGTGGGAGGGGCTGACGATTGACTACTGACCCACTGACCGGCTGCGCAGCGGCCGCCTGAGGGGGCAGCCCCAGCGGGGCTTTGCAACCGTAGCCCGTGGCTTCAGCCGCGGGCGAAGGCGCGGCGGAAAACAGCCGGTTTACCGCGGGTTGGCGGGTCTTGGTTGAGGGTTCACGGTTCAAGGTTCAAGGTTTGGAGGTTTGGCGCCCGGCGCGGGCGGCGAGGTGGCGGGTCTTGGAGGGAGGTGGCACGGCTCGGGCCCGCGGTGCCCCAAGGCCCGAGCTGCAAGCTGACAGAGGCCGAGGCGATTTGTTCGGGCGTCGCGCGGGCGCGGGTTGCGGGCGCATGATGTGCGGGCGGGCGCTGCGGAAAACCCGCCGAGTCGCAGACTCGCCGGGACACGTTTTTTTAACGGGGGAGCTGGCGATTGACTACGAAGCGCTGCACGCGGATGGCTCACGGCGCGGGTAGCGGAAAGGCGGGGCTTTTGTGTTGGATTTGGA
>CAZMDD010000076.1:0-13744 GCA_964565065.1 uncultured Caldilineales bacterium
CCGCCAAACAATTCCGCCGTCCGGCTGCATCTCCAATGTCTGCGAATGATGCCATCGCGTTTCTCGCACTCGCATCGCCACCCGTGGATGAAATCTGAGCGTCACCTCCACCGGCCTCTCTTCGGTATACCAAATGCCCCATGCATCAGCCAACATCGCCTTGGGATCGAATGCTTTCGGAATTTCATAACGCTCAGATAAAATACTGACCCGCCTGATACGCTCAATCTTGAACGTGCGAATAGCCTTGGGCGGCTCACGAAATCCAATGACATGCGTGGTTTGTCCAACTGCATACGGCTCGATGAAATAAGGCGAGAATTTGTACTCGAACACCTTACCGTTGCGCATGATATGACTCACCTGCACCTTTCGTCCGGCTGACCACGCCTCGGTCAACGTTTCCAACGCATCCAAATAAACAGGATCATGATATTCAGCCGCCTCATCCATCACATCAGCCGAAAGCAGCATGTGCTGACTAATGTTCTTATCCAAGCGCTGCAAAGCCTTGGCCAACTTTCGCAGCGCCGATGCGGCATGAGGATTCGGTTTATCCATGCGCGTGGCCAACAAACGCGTGGCCAAATGCAGCGCCATCACCTCATTAAGGTTAAACGATGTTTTTGTGAGGTCGGCACGACGATCAATCTTCAACTTATTGCCATCCAAATCATCCTCATAAATGCTGGGCGGCAGATTGTTTTTATCAAGATAGCGGGTAATGGTGGAACGATGAACTTGCAACCGCCGGGCAATCTCCGCCCGCGTGAGGCCTTCGGGATGCGCCCACAAAAGTTTTTCGATTTGCAACAGCCGTTGCGCTTTTTCTTGTGCTCGATTCATAAACAGGGTCCTGTTGTTGTGTAGTCATGAAGTAAAGAAGAATTCACCTTTATTATCATGCCCCAGTGTTGCAACTTCGGCAACAACTATTTGCTTCTTACCCATTTTCTACATCCTCCTCAACCACGGCAGGAGCGCCCGGGACCTGACTGATAAACCAGCCATAACGCAGCGCCAACGTCCGCACCTCCTGCGCCATCCGCTCCCGCAGCACCGCGGGCGCTTGCACCCGACACGCCGCACCCCAGCCCAGCAGCCACGGCATCAGTCCCAGTGGCTCATCCACGCGCACACACACCTCCGCACCCCCATCCGCCAGCACCCGCACCTGCGCGTCAGGCATACGCGTACGAATGCGGGCCCGCGCATCCGCACGCGCCATTGCTTCAGAACTTAATCGAAAAACAACTTTTGGCATAAAAACTCCTGTGCGTCATGGCTATTTTTCAAAAAAATGATTACGACTAAGGTAGCCCGGCTCGAAACCACTAAGATACAAAGCCACAAAGGCACGAAGAAAAGAAAAAGCTTTGAAATTCTTGGTGTTCTTAGTGTCTTTGTGCCTTTGTGGTGATTGAAGTCGGGTACGTTAGCAGTTACAAAAAATGAGAGGTGCGCCTCGCCGCGCACCTCCCAATAAAAACTGGGCATCACTTTCTTCCTCTCGCCAAAGCCCCAAGAAAGTGATTGGGTACCCACAACGATTATCGCACCAAAACTGTTTTATTTTGTTTCATCTTTCACTCAACTTGTTTCATGTTGTATACTTAACTTATGCGCCATCCACCCCCTGTTCCCCCGGAATTTCATCAAGCTGTGCTCGAACTGCTGAGCGCCGCCGACGATGCACTGCCCGCCAGTTGGCACACCATGCAATGGGTGCAAGATCTGCAAGACACCACCGACACCACATCCATCTGCACCACACAGCATGTACTCAAACCTGCCCTGAATACATTGCAAAACGAAAAACCACTACTGGCCAAAACCTTGCAACTGCGTTTCAGACAGGGGATGACTGTGCGGGAAGTCGGCCAAAAAACACACCGCTCGCCCGCCTCGGTACAGCGAGACATCCAAACAGCCAGCAAACACCTGAGCCGCATCCTGTGGCAGCAGGAATTCCAGGCCCGAACCCAATTCCAGCGCTCGCAACTGCAACACCTGGAACCCCCCACCTGGCAACAACTTTTTGGCGTCGGGCCCCTGATTGACCACCTCCTGCCTGTACTAACCGCTGCATCAGGCCCCAAAACCATCCTCTTGACAGGCACAGGCGGCCTGGGCAAAACCTCACTGGCCGACTACCTCAGCCGCGAACTCATCGCCCGCCGCGCCTTTCGCGGCTTTGCCTGGATAAGCCTGCGTCCCCAAATCTCCCTGTGGGACACCCGCCCCCACTTTCAGGCAAACTCCGCACAACTGGCACTGGAACAACTCTTCGAACAACTCAGCCAGCAAATCCTGGGCGATGACGCCCTGCCCATCCCCTTCTCATTACCCACACTACTTCAACGCCTACACGACCATCTGCAAGAAAAACCACACTTCATCGTCATCGACAACCTGGAAACCCTAAATTTAGCCACACCCTTACTCACACAATTGCAGCAACTCCCCGCCAGCACACACATCCTCATCACCTCCCGCGTCAGCTTGCCCCAGCAACCCCAGCTCTACCTGCAACAAATCCCCGCACTGAACCAGCAAGCCTCCCTGCAACTCCTGCGCGATCAGGGCGAACGGCGTAACATCGTGGCCCTGCGCCAAGCCTCACAAAACGACCTCATCCAAATCTTCCACAAAGTCGGCGGCAACCCCCTGGCCCTCAAACTCATCGCCGGACAACTGCACACCCACGCCATCAGCACCCTGCTGCAAGACCTGACCCTGGCCCGAGGCACACAAATTCAACGACTCTACCACTACATCTTCCAGCGAGCCTGGGATCACCTCTCCCCCGTCACCCGACAAATCTTTCTGGCCACCACCCTCCTGCCCCCCGCGGGCGGCTCCCTGCAACACCTGTGCGCCATCACCCAAAAACCAGAAGCCATCGTGCACGACGCCCTGGAATCATTGGTGCGCCGCAACCTGGTACATCAACAACACCAGCACCAACAAACCCTCTACGCCATCCATAACCTGACCCGCACCTTCCTGCAACAGCACTTCCAGAGCCATCCGTGACCACCCTTACCGCCTACATCCAGCGCAACACCACCTACGCCCTGCAACAGGTACAAACCGCAACCGCACCCCTTACCACCCATCAGCAAACCATTGCTTTGCAGGCCCTGGATATAGCATTACCGCAGCCCCAAGCCTGGTTTCAGGCCCGAGACCTGCTACTGGCCCTGGCGCCGCATCTTGAACGCCTGGGACTCTGGGGAAAGAGCATGGCCCTTCTGCAACAAGCCATCCGGCAAAGCCACCTGCACGACGACACCTTCGGCCAAATGTACCTGCACCATCACCTCGGACTCTTGTTGCAACGCATGGGACACTACGACGAAGCCCTTGTGCATCATAAAACCGCACTACAACTGGCCCGGGCCCATCACGATAACCATTTGCACCTTCTCTCCCTCAACCGCAGCGCCTACTGCCTGCGCTTCCTGCATCGCTGGGATGAAGCCAGAACCTGCCTGACCCAGGCCCAGACACACCTCAGCCCCGATGACGACGAAGAAAGGGGTTACATCAACCTGGTACGTGGCGCCATTGCCATGGATTTCAGAAAATGGGAAACAGCACGTGAGCATTTTCAGCAATCCCTGCTCGACTGGCGCACCTCCCATGAAACCTATCTGCGAGCCAAGGCCCTGACCAACCTCGGCCTGGCTGAGCAGCGACTGCTTCTGCGCCACCAAGCTGTCGATCACTATCTCGATGCCATCAACTTACTGCAACAGCTACACGCTCCCCAAGCCCTGGCCGTGGCCCAAGTAAACCTGGGCGGCCTGCTTAGCGAGGTGGGCCGGGCAGCAGAAGCCCTGGACTATCTACGTAAAGCCGAAACACACTTCCGGCGCCTCCAGGATACCTATTGGCAAGCCATGGCGCACACCAACCAGGCCCGGGCCTACTACCACCTGGAAGCCTGGGAGCAAGCCAGCGCCGTTGCCCAACGCAGCGCCCAGCTCTTTGCCCATCTGGGACAGCTTTACCGGCAACTCAACGCACAGGTAGTGCAGGCCGGTGCCCTGGCTCATCTGGGACAGCAGGTGCGCGCCCAGGAACTGATTGACTCAGGCCTGAGCGCGCTTACCCAGCTCGACTCTCCGAACGCCCGTCGTTTCATACGTGACGCATTTCAGTACGTCTCAGGGCTGTTGGAAAATGCGCCGGCGTCACGACATTAATCGCAAACATCGCCAGCAGGCTCGCCCGGACAAGTAACCGGCACCGGTTGCGCCTGCCGATACAGCGAAAAACGCCCGTTGAACGGCATCAGATGTGCAGTCTGAGCGAAAAGCGTCAGTGCCAGCAGCAGACTCAGACTAAAAACTTTAGGGGTACTGAACAATCGTTTCATGAGAAATCTCCTTAAAACAGTGGCGATCACCATGACAAGGGGCCCCGTCGCAGTGCGACTCACGTGATTGCTCTGACGACCCGATTTTGTGTTGATGGGTGCATGAACTGCACAACCAGCTAGCTTTGAACCTATTGTTACGCACCCGTGTTGCAAGTATCGCAACACTCATCCACTAAATGGCCATTTTTCTCAACTTTCTTACACATCCCCCAACTATTCCGTTACGACTAAGGTAGCCCGGCTAGAAACCACTAAGACACGAAGCCACAAAGGCACAAAGAAAGAAAAAGATTTGAAATGCTTGGTGTTCTTAGTGTCTTTGTGGTGATTAAAGTCGGGTACGTTAGTCGTTACACTATTCCGCAAAAAAAAGCCGACGGCATTCAAGCCATCGGCTTTTGCAACGCATCCACGCAATTTGATTGCGCAGCAACGCCAAGATTGGAAGTCCTGAAATCGTTACGAACCCCCCATCTCCTACGCCTTCGCCCGCGGCAGCGAGCCTAGCTAAAGAAAGTCATCAAGCGACTGGCCAGCATAATATCGCCATTGACCTTGATTTTGCCGCTCATAAAAGCCTGCATCCCATCCAGACGCCCAGCCATCATCTCGACATAATCATTTGCATCCATGGTGATGGTCAGGGTGGGATTTTCAGCCACACCCTCTTCAACCGTGCAAACACCATCAACAATTGTCGATTGCCACTGACTGCCTTCATCGCCGGTGAGATTATACTGGATAACAGCCTTCACGCCCGTAGCTTTGGCCGGATTGAACGCTTCGGGCATGGCAGCCATGAGCTGACGAATTTTAGTATCGGTAGACATAAAATTATCTCCTTGTGGGGTATTGGAACGATCGATACCTTGTAAAAATAACTGGCATCTTATTTGAGCTCACGTCTTGAGTAGCCCAGAATGCGGCGGGCCACAATGAGCGTATTGATTTGGCCTGTGCCCTCAAAAATATCATTGATTTTGGCATCGCGCATCCATTTTTCTACCAGCAACTCGCGGCTGTAGCCCAGAGGTCCCAGCAGCTCGACACACTTCTGCGTGATGAGCGTAACCGCCTTACCTGCCTTCACCTTGCACATGCTGGCCTCCAGGCTATTAGACTCACCCGCATCCATCAGCGCCGCGGCCCGAATCGTCAGCAGCCATGCGCCCTTCAAATTCGCCTCCATCTCCAAAAGATCATTTTGGATGGCACTCAGTCGATGGTACGGTGCCGCCTCGGGCACAGCAATGCCTTCATCTGCCAACCTTTCGCGGGTAAACGCCAGCGCGGCCCGCCCAACGCCCAGAGCGCTGGCTGCCACCCATGGGCGACTGGAATCAAAAGTCTTCATGGCCCCCTTAAAACCCTTGCCACCCTTTTGAGCAACCTGCTTGAGTTCAGGACTGCCTAAAATGTTATCGTAGGGGATGCGGGCATCTTCAAACACAATCGAAACAGTGTCGCTGGCCCGAATGCCCAGCTTGTGTTCCTTTTTGGTGATGCTAACGCCCGGCGTATTGGGCTCCACCACAAAGGGACGCATCCCGGCCCGACCCAGCTTGGGATCCAGCGTGGCCCAAACCACCACCAGGCCATCGCTCTCCGCCAGAGCCAGACTGCCGCTGGTGACAAAAATCTTCTCCCCGTTCAAAATCCATTCATTGGTTTCGGGGTCCAGCTTGGCAGTTGTGCGGATAGCGCTGGTATCGGAACCTGCCTGAGGCTCGGTCATGGCCATGGCTCCCCATTTGGGCCCGCCATGTGCGAACCGATTCAAAAAACGCTCCTTTTGCTGCGACGTGCCCACAGCATGAATCGCCGCGCCCGCCAACGCGCTGCCTGGAATGCACAAATAAATACCCGCGTCACCCCAAGACAGATTTTCAATGAGATGAATCATGCCCACTTGAAAACTGCTCTGCTTTTTGGCATCGCCCTTGCTGGCTGACATATCCTCTTTTTGCGCCCGCTTGAGCGATTGTTTCAGATTCGCAGCTTCCATTCCCTTCATAAAAGGCCAGATAAACTCGATGAAAGTAGTGGGGCGCTCATGCTCATGCTCATCGTAGTAGCGGGCCGATGGACGCATAACCTGCTCCGCCACCATTTGCGTGAGCTGACTCTGATTTTTGACACTTTCGGGCATTTCAAAGCTAATTGGCATCGGAAAATCTCCTTTCTCAACGAACCTTACCTAAACACTCATCGTACCAAGTAAGGTAGCTAAACCGCTGGCATTGCGTAACCACAGCTCCACCGGATGTTCACGAATGTAGCCGTGGCCGCCCAACACCTGAACCGCGCCATCTGTCACCTTCAGCGCCATTCCGGCAGCGTAACGGGCTGCCAAATACGCATCGTGGGTAGCATTTTGTCCCTGATCCAGCTTCCACGCTGCTTCCCACACCATCAGGCGGGCAGCATCAATTTCAATAGCCATATCTGCCAGCATAAAGGCGATGGTTTGGCGGTGAGCGATAGGTTCGCCAAAAGCTTCCCGCTCCTTCGCGTACTCGCGGGCGTAGATGTACGCGCCGCGGGCCACGCCCACGCCTGCCGCGCCTAACGCGATGCGGCTGCTATTCAAAACACTTTGCAGATGAAGACCCTTTTCGTGCCCCACGCGGGCGCTGGCTGGAACCCGCACAGCTTCAAGACTCAGGCGATAGGTGGCCAGAGCATTGAGCCCCATCCATTTTTCCCGTTCTCCTACCTGTAGACCGGGCGTGCTGGCCGGAACCAGGAAGGCCTGGGTGCTGTCGCTGCCAGTGTCGTGGGCGTAGATGAGAAAATCCTCGGCCTGAGGTGCGGCAATCACAAAGCTCTTTTCGCCGTTCAGCACATAGGCATCGCCATCGGGCGTGGCACTGGTTTTGAGATGCTCAGGATCAAAGAGCAGAACCGGCTCCAGAAAGGCCGCCGCAACATTGGGCATCGTTTCATCGCAGAAGCGAGGCAACCATTGTTGTTTTTGCTGTTCCGTTCCGCTCAGCAACAGGGGCGTTGCCACCAGATTCGGGGCCAGCAGTGCCATGGTAGCGGCCAAATCACCACAACTCAGCTCTTCGATGATGAGCGCACCATTTAGCAGCGAATAATCGCCGAAACCGCCATATGCTTCGGGCAGCGATGCCGGCAAAAGCCCCAGCTCCCAGCCCTGTCGAATAGTTTCGGGCGGTATTTGATGCGACTCTTCGGCCTCGCGCGCGCCCGGGCGCAAGGTGCGTTCAGCATAACGTCGCACCATGTCGGTCAACATCCGCTGTTCATCGGTGAGATTGAAAGTATACATAGAAGCCTCCAGGTTGAACGTCAATAGCTGATGGTTTTAAGTGGATGCACATTTGAAGCTTGAGGAAAGCGCTGTACTCTTGGTGGTGCGCTCTGGATGGCGATGAATCGTTACCTTTCAACTTTCATAACATCACCCACTTAAGTAGATACGCATTGACGCCAGTTTGCTACAGAAAATTGTCATCCTCCATTAGCTATTGATAATTTTCAAAGATGCCTGCTGCGCCCATGCCACCACCGATGCACATGGTAACCATGCCATAGCGCCCGCCACGGCGGCCCATCTCGTACAGCAGTTGTGTGGTGAGTTTGGCGCCCGTGGCTCCCAGGGGATGGCCCAGAGCGATCGCTCCGCCATTGACATTGGTAATTTCTTCATTCAGGCCCAGAGTGCGAATAACAGCCAGACTTTGCGAGGCAAACGCTTCGTTCAGCTCGATGAGATCAATAGCATTCAGGCTGAGTCCGGTGCGTTTCAGAACTTTGGGCACAGCCGCAATCGGCCCGATGCCCATAACTTCGGGAGCAACGCCTGCCACGGCAAAGCCCACGAATCGGGCCAGAGGCTGCAAACCCAGCGCCTCAGCCCGCTGGCGCGACATGACCATCACCACCGATGCACCATCGCTGGTCTGGCTGCTATTGCCCGCGGTAACGGTGCCACCCACCTTGAAAACAGGCCGCAAACGGGCCAACGATTTCAGATTGGTATCGTAACGAACACCTTCATCCACCTCGAACAGCCGCTCTTTCTCTTGCACCTGGCCATAGTCATCCACCCAGCGCTCGGTAACAGGCACAGGCACAGTTTCGGCCTGGAATTTGCCCCCCTGAATGGCCGCGGCCGCGCGTTGGTGCGAGCGCAGAGCAAATGCGTCCTGATCCGCGCGACTGATGTTGTATTGTTCTGCCACCCGTTCGGCAGTCAGACCCATGCCCATGTAAACACCGGGATGATTGGCTGCCAGCTCAGGCAAGGCCTCGAACACCAGGCCTCCCATAGGCACAGCGCTCATGCTTTCGATACCTCCGGCAATGAAAATATCGCCGAATCCGGCCATGATGCGTTCTGCGGCCAGGGCAATGGTTTGCAGGCCCGAGGAACAAAAGCGATTCACGGTCATGCCGGGCACGCTTTCGGGCAGACCCGCGGCTTGCGCCACAATGCGCCCCAGGTTCATGCCTTGCTTGCCCTCAGGAAAGGCACATCCAATGATGACATCTTCGATTTCGTCGGGGGCCACTTGCGGCGTGCGGGCCAGTAATGCTTTGATGACAATTGCGCCCAAAGTTTCCGGGCGGATATTTTTCAGCGTTCCCTTGGGCGCTTTGCCCACCGGGATACGCACTGCTGATACGATGACTGCTTCGTGAGACATATTCAAAACTCCTGTTAGTAGGAAGAGAACGAATTTCATTCTTGCCGGCAAGTTGCGCCACCGGCCAGAATCAATTGCGCAACGGCTTGCCGGTCTGCAACATGTGCCACATGCGGGCCTGACTCAGAGCTTCGCCTGCCAGCGAGAGGAAGGCTTCACGCTCCAGATCCAGGATGTACTGTTCATCCACCCACTGCGGGCGGGTGATGTTGCCCCCGGTGAGCACATAGGAAAGCTTGCGTGCGATTTTGCCATCATGCTCGCTAATGTAGCCCGCTTCTTTTTGCATCTCGATGAAGACTTCCAGCACCGCGTACAAATCGCGGCCTGTGGCATAGCAATTTTTAGCCTCGAAGGTGGGATGGTAGCCCTGCATTAGCATGGCCAGCACTTCGTTCTTGGCCTCGGCGATGAGGAAATCTTTATTCATCACGATACGATCTCTGGCGCTAAGGAATCCCAGGTCGCGGGCCTCGGCTGCGCTGGTGCTGATGGTGGCCATGGCAATGGTCAGCGCCGCTTTTTGCACATAGGCCTGGATGCCCGGATGTTTTACCTTGGCCGCGGGCGAAATCACCCGGCGCACCAGTTCTTTAGTTCCCCCTCCCGCGGGGATGATGCCTACGCCCACCTCGGGCAGGCCCATGTAGGTTTCGGCTGCGGCCACAATGCGATCTGCCGACATAGAAATTTCCGTTCCTCCTCCCAGAGTCACGCCAAAGGGCGCTGCCACGATGGGCTTGGCGCTGCCGGTAAAGACTTGTCGCATGTTTTGCAGATAGCGGCTGAGCTCATCCAGCGTATCCCAGTTGCCTTGTTGGGCGTTCATGGCGATGAGGAAAACATTGGCGCCCGCGGAGAAGAATTCGCCCTGATTGCCGATGACCAGACCATCGAAACTGGTTTCCAGGCGCGACATGGCCTCTTGCACCAGTGTGAACACATCGGTATCCAGCATGTTCATCACCCGGCCTGTGGGTGTTTTGGCATGAAATTCCAGCAGGAGTACGCCATCTCCCAAATCGACCAGCGAAGCGCTGGGATTGGTGGCAATGACTCGATTTTCTTGCTGTTTCCATTCATCCAGAATGATGAGTTTGGGGTTGGTTTCGATATTCGCATAGCCAGTGCCTACGAGCCAGCGCTGTTTCTGGCCTTGATGTGTGCGATAAAAGCTATCGCCGCCCTGGGTCAGCATCTCTTTTACCCAGGCAGCCACAGGAATGCCTTCCGCTTCCATGCGGGCCGCGGTTTCGGCTACGCCCAGCATATCCCAGGTTTCAAAGGGCCCGATTTCCCAGCCAAAGCCCCATTTCATCGCATTATCCACAGCCATGGGGTCGCTGGAAACTTCGGGAATGATGGCTGCTGCGTAGCTCAGGGTGCGGGAGAGTGTGTGCCACACGAATTGCCCGGCCCGGTCATCCAACTGCGCCACTGCGGGCAGGCGTTGAGCCAAGGGCAGCTTGCGGATAGCTTTCAGGCTTTCGAAGCGGGCCTTTTGTGGCGGCTCGTGGGTCATGGTTTTCAGATTGAGCTGCCAGTATTCCTTTTTGCCCCCTTCGCCCCGCATCTGTTTCGAGAAGCCGATCTTGGTTTTATTGCCTAACCATTTTCGTTCCATCATCCCTTCCAGCAGGGCGCTGAATTGGGGCGCTTTCAAGATTTCACGTTCTGGGTCATGGGGTAGCAGGTCGTAAAGATTGTGTGCAATGTGATAAAGAATGTCAACGCCTACCAGGTCAGAAAGGCGGAAAGTTCCCGTTTTGGGGCGGCCAATCAGGGGCCCGGTAAGATAATCAACCTCTGCCACAGTGTAATCATGGGACAGCGCAAACTCAAAGACATGCGCAAAGGCGATGAAAGCCAGGCGGTTGCCGATGAAGTTGGGCGTATCGTTAGACAGCACAATGCCCTTGCCCAGCCTCTCTTCGCCAAAGTGAATGATCTCTGTCACCACTTGCGGGTCAGTATCGGGTGTGGGAATAACCTCCAGCAGTTTCATGTAGCGGGGGGGATTGAAGAAATGTGTGCCCAGGAAATGTGAGCGGAAACTCTCGCTGCGGCCTTCGGCGATGGCGTGGATGGGCAGGCCCGAGGTGTTGGAGCTGACAATGGCATCTTCTTTGCGCACCACGTCGATGCGGGCCATAAGGCTTTGCTTGATGTCCATGCGTTCGATAACTGCTTCGATAACCCAATCCGCTTCGCCAATCCAGTCAAAATGATCTTCCAGATTCCCCACAGTGATCAAATGCGTGGCATCTTCGTTGAAAAATGACGCGGGTTTGCTCTTTTTTGCCCGCATCAGCCCTTGATTTGCAATGCGGTTGCGCACCTGTGCGCTTTCTAGTGTGAGGCCCTGGGCTTGCTCCTTGGCCGTGAGCTCACGTGGAACAATGTCCAGCAAATAAGTGGGAATACCGGCGTTAGCCAGATGTGCAGCGATGGCGGCGCCCATGGTGCCAGCACCAATCACCGCTGCCCGTCGAATTGTTCGGGGCATGACGCGTCTCCTTTGGTGAGTATCGGATTGAGTATGTGACGACATTGTCGAGGGTAGGCTAGAATGCTTATGACGCTTTGCATCATATTTCCTCTACTTTTTACCACACTGTGAGCAATCTGACAAATTTATGACGCGCTGCATAATAGAATTGGACGGGCATGCGAATACGGACTGAATGCCCGCAGGCAGTTGCTTGCCATACGCCCTCTTTGCACAAGTGGAAATTGACCACGATTTTTTCATAATGTATAATTTATTATTGTTTGCTCGTATCGTCAAAATGTTTGTTTTTTGGGAGGATGTATAATGACTCCAAGTGTGGCCGATTCGGAATATCAAGATTTGTGGCAAAGCTTTCAAGATGACTTGCCTGTCGGGCGGTTCCGGCTTGATGCCGAGGATAAAATTGAGTGGGTTAATGACCATTGGTTGAAGTTATATAGTGTTCACCGCGTCGATTATGTGAAAGGCTCTTTTTTGCATCTTGTGACTGGCGATGAAAGTAATGTTCGAAGGATTACTGCGAAGGTCAAGGAGTTGGGGGAGGGGAATGTACATTCGGAGGTATGTTTGATGCGCAAGATGAATGGAGATTTTTTCTTTTGTGAGATAAGTACGCTGGGAATATGGGAAGATAATGGTGAGAATCAGTCCTATCAGGGAAGGATAGGGCTTGTGCGAGATGTAACAAATCATGGCATTTTTACGCAATATGTCGATAAGTTCATAGTGCCTTCTTACATCATAAGGCGAGTGCAGGGTGAAGATATTATTGTGTATTGTAATAGCGCTTTTGCAACACTATTTGAATTCGATAATCCAATTGACGCTATCGGTTATCCTGCTTCGAAATTATACGCCAACGATAAGGATCATGATCGGTTTCTCGCTCAAATGGAAAAGAAACCGAATGCCTCAATACAGGGACGGAAAATTGCTGTTGTTACCTGCAAGGGGCGCCAATTTCCTGCTGATACTAATATCAAATGGCAGAATGATGAAAACGGAAAATTTTCGCAGCGCTTCGGGACGTTGCGCGATTTAAGCTCTGACTCGACCTACACAGATACGATAAAGTATTTTGGTATTGTGCAGCACGCCTACCTGACTTCTATCATCGGTATGCGTCATAATCTTGAGGCGGTAATAGAAACCCTGGGACCTGATCCATTTGAGAGGATGACCGCGAGCGAACAAGCTGCATACTCTGAAGAACTTTTACCGCAGGAGTCAAAATCTTTGTATTCCGACATCAAGTTAATATCTGAAGAGTCGTTGACAAAGGATCATTCAGACAGATTTCTTGCACCATTGTGGTACCAGCAAAAGTTTCTGCGACCTACTGTGGCTGGGCTAAACTGGGGAGAATTGCTTCCTGCCAGATTGAAGGTTGCGATGAATATTGCTGAACTTTGTTTCTTGTGGAGCAAAGAAAATGATATTAGCCCAACACTAAAAGAACTGATCAACAGAATCGCAGTAAGGGCAAAAAACCTGGAGAGGCTCAGTTTGCTTGTGATTTTGTATAGAATGGTGGGAGATTTATATGAAATTGGTGAAAAAGTTCGACTCTTTCAGGATTTCAGTACAGCGGTAGTGAGGCATAATCTACCTGCTGATGATTATGATTTAGGAATGATTGTCAAAGAGGCCATGAGCTCACTGACTGCCTACGCACACAAGAAGGGAGTCAGGTTTGATTATCACTTCAAGAGTGGAAAATATCCAATTAAAGGAAGTCGTCATGAGCTTGTGCGCGCTTTCTCGAATGTTATTCATAATGCTATTAAGTATAGCTGGGTGCGGAATAATGAGTTGTGGATAAGGGTTGAGATTTCCAAAACCTTGGCTAATGGGCAATCAGGGTATACAGTTTTTGTCGAGAATTACGGCGTTGGCATAACCCGGGAGGAATTGATTGAGGAGACAATTTATAGATTTGGTTATCGCGGTGTATACTCTGGTCTTCAGGATCGGGTGGGAATGGGCACCGGGTTGCCTGATTCCAGATGGGTGTTTGAACGTTACGGGGGTAAGATTGCCATTGATAGCTTTCCTGCCTCACGTCCCCCAAAGGGCGTCGCATTGAAGTTATTCCCACACTTGACACGTGTTAATATATTCTTACCTGAATCCCCCCAAAAAAAAGAAACGGAGATAAATAAATAATGA
>CAZMDD010000077.1:0-22824 GCA_964565065.1 uncultured Caldilineales bacterium
AGGGATGTTAGCACCTCGGCATCCCGCACATCCTCATAAACCCCCACCTGGCCCACGGCCCGGGGCAGCACGAATCGGATGCGGCCCTGTTTCCGTTTTTTATCGGTGGTCATGGCTGCCAGAATTTGCTCGGGCGAGTAATCAGCCAGGGTCACAGGCAAACCTACCCGGGCCAGAACATCGCGAATCTGCTGAGGTAATGAGGCCGGGCAGAGCCCCCGGTTGGCAGCCAGCGTTGCCGCTGCAATCAGGCCCAGCGCCACCCCTTGCCCATGCGGAATCGCAAAATTGCTGACCTGCTCGATGGCATGGCCAAAGGTGTGCCCCAGATTAAGATGTGCCCGCTCGCCTGCCTCGAAGGGGTCGCGCTGCACCACGCCGATTTTAACCCGCAGCGCCCGGGCAATCATCGAAAGCAGCGAATCAGGCCCATCTCCGGCAAACTGCTCAAAAAGCGCTGCATCCTGAATGATGCCATGCTTGATGACCTCGGCCAAGCCATTCCGATACTCCTGCGGAGGCAATGTTGCCAGCAAATCAGGATCAATGACCACCAAATTGGGTTGCTTGAAGGCTCCCACCAAATTTTTGCCTTGCGGTAAATCTACACCCGTTTTGCCCCCCACCGATGAATCGACCATGGCCAGCAGCGAAGTGGGCACTTGTACCAAACGCACGCCGCGCAAATAAGTCGCCGCGGCAAACCCAGCCATATCGCCCACCACGCCCCCGCCCAGCGCCAATACCAGACCCGAGCGATCCAGTCCTGCAGCCAGAAAATCATCGTACAAATGACGAATGGTGGCCAACGTTTTGTGCGTTTCACCCGCGGGCAAAACACTCAGATGCGGCTGCTGCCCTGCGGTGGCAAATGCCTCTTGTAACTGTGCGGCCCAGTGTGCAGCCACATTCTCATCACTCACAATAACCACCTGCCCCGTTAAATGTTGTTCGGCCAGCAAGGCGGGAATATGGCTCAGCAGGCCCGAGCCCAGCAAAATCTCATAGCGGGTGTCATCGGGCAGGGTCACGGGCAAACGCAGCACACCGCCGCGCTGATTTTGCGCCAACACCAGCACCTCATCCGCTACCTGGGCAATGCTCTTGCCGCTGGTATCCACCCATTGCGGAATCTCGGCATAAGCTGCAGCTCGCTGATTCAAAAGCTGCACAATGCGTTGCAGACGTTGCGGCCCGGCCAGCAGCGGGCGCTGCGTATCATTGCCCAGCCGCTGTAAAATCGTCTCGGGCGTAGCAGTCAGACACACCACCAAACTCTGCTGCACCATCATCTCTCGATTTCGGGCATCCACCAGCGCACCGCCACCAGTGGCAATCACCAACCCCTGTTGCAAAGCCAACTGCCGCAGCAACTTGCGTTCCAGCGCCCGAAAATGCGCCTCGCCCCACGTTTCGAAGATTTGTGGAATACGCATGCCTGCCATCTCCTCGATTTTGTCATCAAGATCGATAAATGTGCGGCCCAGGCGAATAGCAACTTCGCGACCCACCGCGCTTTTGCCAACACCCATGAAGCCGGTAAGAACAATAGAGGTAGATGCAGTAGAGGTCATAGTCGGATGCCTGTTGAACGTGAGCGTGCTACGAAAGATGCGTTATTCTATCATCATCCGCTGCGAAGATGAAGTTAAGTGGCTGCGTATCTCGACCAACGGCGAAGCTAGATTTGCCGCCATGGCAACCACAGATGGCACAGATTTCGCAGATTTTCTTGAGCCTTTCTTTCCTTTTCTTCATGCCTTGGTGCTCTTGGTGGTGCTCTCTGGATAGCAACGAAGCGTTACATTTCAACTTTCATAGCATCGCCTACCTAGAAAAGGTGCAGACCAACCACACACGCGCGTCTCTGCCGCAGTTTTTACCCGTTGGCAGCCCTATGTTATGATTAACGCTGCAAGCATCCTGGCTAAACTAAGGAGCACACACCATTATGGAAAAAATCTTTAACGGGTTGGGCGTTGGTCTGACCTGGCTCGTAACGATCATCGGCGCCTTACTGGCAGCCTTTTGGATCGGACTCATCATTTGGACCTGGCACGACATTCGCTCTCGGTCAGCAGATATTTTTGCAGCCTTGCTGGCTGTGGTGCTGGTAGCTGTTTTCAATGTACTGGGCTTGCTCATCTACTTGCTGGTACGCCCCAAATTTACCCTGGCCGAACAATATGACCGGGCCCTGGAAGAAGAGATTTTGCTGCGCGATCTCGAACAGTCGCCCACCTGCCACCAATGCGGGCGTCCTGTCAAACAAGATTGGCGTTATTGTCCCCATTGCGAAGCATTGCTCAAGCAGCCCTGCGCCAGTTGCGGCTACTTGCTGGAGCCAGGCTGGAAGCGCTGCCCGAGCTGCGGAGAAAGCACCAGCAGCGTCGCACCTGCGCCAGTGGTATCCGAACCGGTCATCGTGACCCCTCCGCCCGCGGCCAGCCCGCCTCCGCTAACCACATCGGGCGATGAACCACTTCCCGAAGAACCTGATTTATCTGAAACTGTTGTACTTTCAGAATCAGAAGCCATTGCCAAAGCTGAAGCCTTGGGTTTGTTGAACGAAGATTGACAAACCGGCAGCATCATGCTACCATTGCCAACCATGAAATACATTTCCCGCTCCAGGCGTCCTCTTTTCTAGTCAGCCAACATCCGGCCTGAAAAAGCGCACGCGGGGTCATTTATCGACACGCAAAAGCTCTCCGACCGGAGGGCTTTTTTTGTGGCACCCCACGCCTGCGCATCATGGCGATTGCTTCGGTCCACGCTTCCCTGACATCAGGTTGCCAAATGTCAGGCCACCACATCCAGGATAACACCATGCTCAATGTCGGCATTGTCGGAGCCACAGGCTACACCGGCTATGAACTCATCCATCTCATCGCCCGACACCCCCAGGCCCGGTTGGTCTGGGCCACCTCAGAATCCTCTGCCGGGCAACGCATCTGCGACCTTTACCCCACGCCCGATGAGACACAGCTCAGCCATTTCGATGACGCGCCGCTGGCCCGGGCCGATGTCATCTTCTTTTGTCTGCCACATGCCGCCAGCATGGAGGCCGTTGCCCGGGCCCGAGCCGCAGGCGTGCGCGCCATCGACCTTTCGGCAGATTTTCGCCTGCCCGATCCACAGATTTACGAACAATGGTACAACACCCCCCACACTCAAACCCATCTGCTGCAAACCGCGGTTTATGGCCTGTGCGAGATTCATCGCAGCCAGATTGCCGGAGCTGAGTTGGTGGCCAATCCTGGCTGCTATCCCACCAGCGTGAACCTGGGATTGTGGCCCCTGGCCCGGGCGGGCGTGCTGGGCCCGCGCGTCATCGCTGATTCCAAATCGGGCGTCTCGGGGGCGGGACGAAAGCTGCGCCTGGGTAGCCACTTTGTCGAAATCAACGAAAACATGGTTCCTTACAGCATCGGTTACGCCCATCGTCACATCGCAGAGATGGAACTGATTCTGGGCCGCCATATGACCGACCTGCAAATCACCTTCTCACCCCATCTCATTCCAGTAAACCGGGGCATCCTCTCCACCCTCTACATCGAGCTTGACCCCACTTTGAGCCAGCAGGCCGTGCGGGACCTTTACCGCAGTGCGTATGCCGATGAAGCCTTCATCCACCTGCTGCCCGCGGGCCAAACCGCCACCTTGCGCCACACAGTCAACAGCAATCGCGTGGCCATTGGCCTAACGCCGTTGCCCCGCCCGGGCCAGTGGATTATCACAGCCAGCGAGGATAACCTGCTCAAGGGAGCCAGCGGGCAGGCGGTGCAAAATATGAATCTCATGTTTGGCCTTGATGAAACTGCCGGGCTGGTCTAAATCATCTCAGAAAAATCGTTACGACTAAGGTAGCCCGGCTAGAAACCACAAAGGCACAAAGCCACAAAGAAAGAAAAAGTTTTGAGATGCTTGCTGTTCTTAGTGTCTTTGTGCTCTTGGTGGTGCGCTCTGCATAACGATGAAGCGTTACATTTCAACTTTCATAGCATCACTTACTTAATAGCTTATGACTGACGCAACCTTTCCTATCCATGTCATCAAAATTGGTGGCAGTCAAATTGATGACCGTGATTTTCTGGCCCAAATGGTCGACGCCATTCGCGCCATCCAGCAGCAAGGCGTGCGTCCGGTGATTGTGCATGGCGGCGGCAAAGAGATTGCCCGTCTGCACAATGAAATGGGCGTTCCCTTTGAATTTGTACAGGGATTGCGCGTCACCAGCGAACAATCGATGCGCCTGGTCAAAATGGCTCTGGGCGGCATTGCCAACTTGCGTGTGGTGCGCTGGCTGGTCAATGGCGGCCTGCCCGCACTGGGACTCAATGGCATCGATTTGGGCATGATTTGGGTGAAACCGCTCACCTTGCCCGATGCCGATTTGGGCCGCGTGGGCCAGGTGGATGCTGTCAACATCACGCCATTACAGCCCTTGCTGGAAGCGGGCATGATTCCGGTAATCGCCCCGGTGAGCCTGGGCTATGATGGTCTGAGCTACAATGTCAACGCTGATCACGTGGCCGAGGCTTTGGCTGTGGCCCTAAACGCGGCACATCTGGTTTTTCTTACCGATGTGCCAGGTGTGAAAATTGCCAATCGCCCGCAACGATCATTGGCTGCCGAACAGGCCGAAGCACTCATCCGAGAAGACTTCATCACCGGAGGCATGATTCCCAAAGTACGTTCTGCGGTCTCGGCTGTGCAAAAAGGCATTCCCAGCGCCATCATCACCAATCTCGAACACTACATCCGCGGCCAAGGCACTTTCATTCATCCCTGACACTTCACGTTTTACACTTACGCTCTAATGCTTCCGAGGTCAACCATGGACGCCATTCAACTGGAACAAAATTATCTGGTGCAAGCCTATGCCCGCCCGCCCCTGGTGCTAACCCATGGGCAAGGAGTGTGGCTGCAAGATGCCGAAGGTCGTCGCTATCTTGATTTGGTGGCAGGCATTGCCGTGAGCGCACTGGGTTACGGCGATGCCGAAATAATCGAGACCATTTGCCAGGCGGGACAAAAACCGCTGCACTACTCGAATTTGTATCACAACGAGCCCATGGCCCGGCTGGCAGCCCGTTTGGTGGCGCTAACTCCCTTTGCCCAACGAGTGCATTTTCAGAACAGCGGCACCGAAAGCACCGAAGCAGCCATGAAATTTGCCCGCAAATATGCCCGAACCCACTTTGGTCAGGACAAAAGCAACATCCTGGCCTTTTCGGGGGCGTTTCATGGGCGCACCATGGGCGCACTGGCTGCCACTCCCCGCGAAAAATATCAAAAACCTTACGAGCCCCTGATGCCAGGCGTGCGTTTTGCCCGCTACAACGACATCGACAGCGCCCGCGCAGCCATGGATGATTCAATTTGTGCTGTGATTGTGGAACCGCTGCAAGGCGAAGGTGGCATCCATCCGGCCCAGGAAGGCTTTTTGGCCGCATTGCAAGACCTGGCGCATCAGCACAACGCACTGCTCATTTTCGATGAGGTGCAATGTGGCGTCGGGCGCACCGGTCACTTTTGGGCACATCAGCACGACGCGGTGCAACCCGACATTCTGTGCGCAGCCAAGCCCCTGGCCAATGGGCTCCCCATGGGCGCGGTACTGGTCACGCAGGCCGTGGCCGATGTCATTCATCCGGGTGATCACGGTACCACCTTTGCTGGCGGGCCATTTGTTTCGTCGGTGGCCAATGTGGTGGTGAACCGCATCGGAAATCCCGACTTTTTGGCGCATGTGCAAGCCACGGGCGCTTACTTCAAAGAACAATTGCAGGCGCTCTCTTCACCGCACATCGTGCAGGTACGAGGCCGGGGCCTGATGCTGGGCGTGCAGTTGGACATGCCTGCCGGGCCCGTGGTGCAGGCGGGCTATCATCATGGCCTGTTGCTGCTCAATGCGGGCGCCGATGTACTACGACTTGTTCCCCCCCTCATCATCACCAAAAATGATATCGATATCGCCATCCAGCGGCTGGCTGCGGTGCTGGCCGAGGTGGGATAACCTGTCGTTGCGCTGCCACATTGCCACGAAACCATGAACATTCGCCCAGCCACCGAGGCCGACATTCAAGCCATTTGCACCTTGGTCAACGGTTTTGCCGACCAAAACCTGATGCTACATCGCACGCCTGAGCAGGTGCGACTGGCGCTGGGCGATTTTTTGGTGGCCGAGATGTCGGGCCAGGTGGTGGGCTGTGGTTACATCGCCTATCTCAGCCCCGAGTTAGTGGAATTGCGCTCGTTGGCAGTGGCTCCTGAGCTGCACGGGCAAGGCGTGGGCGGGCAAATAGTCGAGGCGTTGGTGGCTGTGGCCCGACAACGGGGCCTTAGGCAAATCTGCGCCCTGACAATGGCCCCCCAATTTTTTGAGCAGCAGGGGTTCCAGGTGGTGGATCGCTGGGCCATCAGTCCTAAAATTTGGAGCGAATGTGTTTATTGTCCCAAATTCCATGTTTGCGATGAAGTCGCTGTTCTCAAAAATCTGCGCTGACGCCGCACCAGCCTATCATGCCCTTCCTTGGCCCGCTTGCCGCCCTGGGAACTTCGGTTCTTTGGTCTTTCACATCCACCTTTTTTTCGCTGGCCGGGCGGCGGGTGGGCTCGATGGTGGTCAATCGCATCCGCCTGGTGCTGGCAGTCATCTTTTTGATGCTGACGCACTGGGTTTTGCTGGGCGCGCCACTGCCCACCAACGCCACGCCCGAGCGCTGGTTCTGGCTCGGCTTATCCGGCATCATCGGACTGATTATTGGCGACGCGCTGTTGTTCCAGTGTTTTGTATGGTTGGGCCCGCGGCTATCCATGCTGCTGATGAGCCTGGTTCCGGTGATTGGTGCTGCGCTGGCATGGCTTTTTTTGGATGAAACGCTTTCTGCGCTGCAAATGGTGGCAGTGACCATGACCCTGGCGGGCGTGAGTTCAGTGATTTTGGATCGGGCAGGCAATAATGCTGCCATTGTGCAAGGAAAACGTTATGGCGTGGGCATCATGCTGGGCGTGGGGGGGGCAGTGGGGCAAGCGGTGGGGCTCATCACTGCCAAACAGGGTCTGGCCCATGGGTTTTCGGTGCTTTCGGGCACACTGATGCGCATGATTGTGGCGATGGTGGTGCTGTGGTTGCTTACGATAGGCTCACGACAGGGGCAAGAAACGGTGCGGCGAGTGTGGCAAGATCGCCGGGCCCTGTGGCAATTGTTGGCCGGGGCGTTTGTGGGCCCGTTTTTGGGCGTTTATCTTTCATTGGTAGCGGTACAACTGGCACCGGTGGGCATTGCCAGCACCCTCATGTCGTTGCCTCCAGTCTTCTTACTGCCCATCAGCCATTTTGTTTTTGGAGAACGCATCGGCGCCCGGGCCATCGCCGGTACCTTGCTCGCCATCGCTGGCGTGGCCATGCTGATGCTGGTATAACAACAAAACGGGTAACTACTAACGTACCCGACTTCAATCACCACAAAGGCGCAAAGACACCAAGAACACCAAGTATTTCAAAGCTTTTTCTTTTCTTCGTGCCTTTGTGGCTTCGTGTCTTCGTGGTTTCTAGCCGGGCTACCTTAGTAGTAACCAAAACGGACATCGGCAAGGCTGATTTTCGCGCGCAGGCGCATCATGCGCAGGTGTGCTTTCTGGCGGCTATACCTGTTGAGACAAACCAGGCAAATTGACAACATGCCCACTATCCAGTAGAATTCGTCATACAACCATACCTATCAAGTCGAGAAACCTATGTTCAAACGCAGCCCTTCCCTTACAGAACAAACCCGGCAATACATCCGTGAACGCATTCTTCGCAACGAGTACCGCGACGGGCGTATTCCATCTGAGACAGAACTAGCGGCAGCGCTCAAGGTGAGCCGCACCACGGTGCGCGATGCGCTGAGCAAGCTGGAAAACGAAGGCGCCATCATCCGCAAGCAGGGCGTGGGGACATTTGTCAATCCGTCGGGCTTACAGGTCAAGGCTCGTCTGGAGGAAATCTGGTCATACGAAGAGGTTTTGCGGGCCCATGGCTACACGCCCGATGTAAAGGTGCTGGACATTTCAGAGCAGCGGGCCGATGCAGCTATTGCCAAGCCACTAACCCTGCCCGATGAATCGGATGTGTTGGTAATCAAAAAGCTATTTTTGGGTAACACCCTGCCCGTCATCTACACCCAAGACATCATCCCCGCGGCTTTTATTCAGTGCCATTATGATGAAGAGGATGTTCGTCATCCTGTTTACGAGTTTTTGGAAAGCTGCTGCGGACACATCCTGAGCTACTACCTTTCTGACATTGTGCCGGTGGTGGCAGATGCCGAGCTGGCCGAAACATTGCAAATTGATCCGGGCGCGGCTGTGCTGGCCTTTGAAGAAATCGGTTACAACGCCGATGGTCATCCGATTTTGTGGGCCAAGTCCTGGTTCCGCGATGACTTGCTGCGCTTCCGTCTCATCCGTCGCAATGCGTAGCATCGGCGCAATCTATCAACAAGCAAGTTTTTTATTCAGAGCCTCAGCATTTTTTGCGTGAGGCGCTCTTTTTTCGTCACTGCACAGCTCCGTGTCTGCTGCGTTGCAATCCTTCCCAAGATTCATTTCAAATTCACAACATCAACAAACTTAATGACCAGAGGTTGGACATCACGGCCTGTGTAGGTATTTCACAGAAATCATTCATTCCACCCCAGAGGTTACTTTATGGACATTTCGCAGCAAATTCGTGAACGCGTCGACGCGTATCGCGACGACATCATCCAATTCATGCGTGACATCGTTGCCATCCCTTCGTACGATAGCCAGATTGGCCCGGTGGGCGAACGCATTGCTCAGGAGATGCGCAAATTGGGCTTCGATGAAGTACGTTTTGATGTGCAGGGCAACATTCTCGGGCGCATTGGCGATGGCCCCAAAAAGATTCTCTACGATAGCCACATCGACACCGTGGGCATCGGCGACCCCGAAGCCTGGGATTGGGATCCTTTCATTGGCAAAGTGGAAGATGGCATTTTGTATGCCCGCGGGGCCTGCGATGAGAAAAACTCCACGCCCGGCATGGTCTATGGCCTGGCCATTGCCCGTGATTTGGGCTTGCTGGATGGCTGGACTGCCTACTACTACGGCAACATGGAAGAATGGTGCGATGGCATCGCTCCTAATGTGCTGGTAGAAGTAGAGGGCATTCGTCCCGATTTTGTGGTCATTGGCGAGCCCACCACCATGAAGATTTACCGCGGGCATAAAGGCCGTGTCGAGATGGAAGTGGTGGCCAAGGGGCGCAGCGCTCATGCAGCCAGCAACCATCTGGGCGATAACGCCATTTATAAACTGCTGCCGGTCATCGACGGCATTAGCAAGCTGGAGCCTGAGCTGGGAGATGATCCCTTCCTGGGCCACGGCAAAATCACTGTTTCTGACATGCACGTCAAAACTCCCAGCATCAACGCCGTGCCCGACGAAGCGCTCATCTACATTGACCGCCGCATGACCTTTGGCGAAGATAAAGATGAGGCAGTAGCGCAGGTGGCCGCGCTCATTCCCGAAGCCTCAAAGGATGATATCGAGGTCAACATTTTGCAATATCGCGACGAAAGCTACACCGGTTTTGTATTCGAGGTAGAAAAATACTTCCCGGCCTGGGCCCTGCCCGAGGAGCATCCACTGGTGCAAGCGGGGGTCGAAGCGGCCAGCGCTTATCTGGGGCATCAAGTTCCCACCGGCAAGTGGAGTTTTTCCACCAATGGCATCTACTGGATGGGCAAGGCAGGCATTCCCAGCATCGGCTTTGGCCCGGGCAACGAAATCTATGCCCATACCACCGAAGATCAAGTGCCGTTGCAAGAGGTGGTGGATGCCACCGGCTTTTATGCACTCTTCCCCAAATTACTCAAAGAAAAGGTGGAGCGCTAAAACTGCCATGCTCACGCATCGGGCGCGATTAGCCCGCTGGCTGCGCGCCATCCCCCAATCGCGCCATGCGCCCAGTTTGGCGCAAGATCTGCCTTATTATCAGGAGGCTGGCGCGGGATTGGTGACGCTGTTGGCAGCCTGGGGCAGCATCGAGCTGAGCGATGCAGGCATTCGTGCCAGTTCGCAGCCAGCCTGGTATTTTTTGCACAGCCTGGCTGCGTGGCTGGAAACAGAAGCACCGGTCATCACCGATTGGTCCGAGCAAAAGGGTGTGCAGTCCCAGGCCACTTTTCAGCATGGAACCAGTCTGGTTTATGCGCTGGAGCAGGCCCGGGCCCAACGCTTTGCTCAGGCTCCGGCCATTCGCTTTACCGCAGTGGCGCAAATCCTCATCATCAGGCCCGGCTCGCCGCCCCGCTTTTTGGTGCAGTGGGATGCCCGGGCCGGGCAGTTTCAGCTCATTGGTGGCCGCCAAAAGGATGATGAGCCCATCGGGCAAACAGCCATCCGCGAGCTGGAAGAGGAATTACAGCAGCAGGTGAAACACGCTGCCGGTGATTTCAGCCTGCATTTGTTAGCTCCGGTGGCAGGCTCACGCCATCTTTCTCCATCCTTTGGCGCACTCACCGAATATCATTTTACCTTTTTTCATGCTTCCGGTCTGCCCGAGCTGATTTTGGGCCCCGATGACCGCTGGTTGACCCGGGCCGAATTACTGGCCGGGCGCACCAATGACGGGCACCCTGTTAGCGGTGCGCGACTCAAATTATTGGAAGAGGCCCTGAATAAAAGGATTGATGACCTTTCGTCATCCTTTCAGGCGTGATTCAGCGGTGAATGAACCGCGACCGAGCAGAAAACCATCAGAAAAAGTTGAAATGTAACGCCTCATCGCTATCCGGAGTACACCACCAAGAGCACAAAAAAATCTGCGAAATCTATTTTAAATAATCATTACTACTAAGGTACCCGGCTAGAAACCACGAAGACACGAAGCCACAAAGGCACGAAGAAAAGAAAAAGCTTTGAAATGCTTGGTGTTCTTGGTGTCTTTGCGCCTTTGTGGTGATTGAAGTCGGGTACGTTAGTAGTTACAATTAGGAAACTTATTGCAAACTACTTAACCCCGAATCCATTTTCACCATAACCTCAGCCCTTTTCAAGGAGACTTCATCATGCAAACCAATATGCGCGGCCTGGATATGATTACCACCCAGGAATGGACCAAAGACCAACTCGATACCGTTATGGATATCGCCTTCGACCTGAAGAAAAAACGGGCTCTGGGTGTGCCTCACGCCTATCTGCGAGACAAAGTGCTGGCCATGCTTTTCTTCTTCAGCTCCACCCGGACCCGCGGCTCCTTCGAGGCGGGCATGGCGCAATTGGGCGGGCATGCTGCGTTTGTCGAAAGTCGTACCACCCAAATTTCTCACGGCGATACCGCCAAAGAACTGGGTGAAATTTACGGTCGCTACTTCGATGGCATTGCCATTCGTCATGTCGATTGGGGCATTGGCAACAAATATCTGCGTTACGTCGCAGAAGCCAGCCGCACACCGGTCCTTAACATGCAATGCGATTTGTATCACCCGCATCAGGCCCTGGCCGATTTGCAGACCATCATAGAAAAGAAGGGCAACCCCAAAGGTAAGACCATCACCGTTAGTTGGGCCTACGCGTCCAGCTACCAAAAACCGCTGAGCGTGCCCACCAGCCTCATCCTGCTGATGACCCGCTATGGCATGAATGTGCGCCTGGTGCATCCCCCCAAGTTCGAATTGCCGCAGTTTATTGTAGATCAGGCCCAAGAAAACGCGAAGCGCGCAGGGGGCAGCCTGGAGATGATGGATGATTTCGAGGCGGGCATGAAGGACAGCGATGTCATCTATGCTAAAAGCTGGGGCCCGCTGACCTTTACCGAGGACGCGGAAGAAAGTAAAAAGATTATCGACCAGTACAAAGATTGGATTACTGATGAGCGCCGCATGGCAATGGCCAAGCCCGACGCCATCTACATGCACCCCCTGCCCGCTGACCGCGATATCGAAGTTGCCAGCAGTGTGCTGGATGGCCCGCAAAGTGCCGTCTTCGACGAAGCGGAAAATCGTCTTCACGTCCAAAAAGCTGTCATGGCCCTGACCATGGGAGGCGGCTGGTAGCATCCCGATTTTTTGGGGGGAGTCATTTATTTTCCGTTACTACTAAGGTAGCCCGGCTAGAAACCACTAAGACAGGAAGCCACAAAGGCACAAAGAAAGAAAAAGTTTTGAAATGCTTGGTGTTCTTAGTGTCTTTGTGCCTTTGTGGTGATTGAAGTCGGATACGTTAGTCGTTACTATTTTCCTTTCAAAAACGCTATTGTTTTCTGAATCCTCACTCAAAGGAGAGCCTCTGTGACCACCGCACACAGAACCGCTGTTATCGCCATTGGCGGCAATTCCCTCATCAAAGATAAAGCGCACCGCACCGTGCAGGATCAATATCTGGCGGCTGGCGAAACTGCCAGGCATATTGCCAGTATGATCAAGCAGGGTTGGAATGTTGCTATTGCTCATGGCAATGGGCCTCAGGTCGGCTTTATTTTGCGCCGTTCTGAGCTGGCTGCCCATGAATTGCATGAGCTGCCGCTGGATGTTTGCGGCGCCGACACCCAGGGCGCCATTGGTTATGCCTTGCAGCAAAATTTGTACAACCATTTTTTGGATATGGGCATTGATAAAAAGGTGACTACAGTGGTCACGCAAGTAGAAGTAAGTGCCGAGGATCCCGCTTTTCAAACGCCAACCAAGCCCATCGGTTCCTTTATGGATGAAGCGGAAGCCAGGCGCCGTCGCGAGCAGGATGGCTGGGATGTGGTGGAAGATGCCGGGCGTGGCTGGCGACGTGTGGTCGCGTCGCCGCTCCCCAAGCGCATTGTCGAAGAAGATGCCGTTAAAACCTTGATTGCTGCCGGAATCACGGTCATCACTGTGGGGGGCGGCGGTATTCCGGTAGTCGCTGACGATGCAGGACATCTCAAAGGCATTGCTGCGGTCATCGACAAAGATTTTGCCTCTGCCCTGTTGGCTAATCGTCTGAATGCCGATGTGTTTATCATCAGTACGGCTGTCGAGAAGGTGGCCATCAATTTTGGCAAACCTAATCAGCAGTGGCTGGATAAAATGACCCTGGCAGAGGCCAAGCGCTATCTGGCCGAGGGGACACATTTTGCCAAGGGTAGCATGGCCCCCAAAATTCAGGCGGTGGTCAACTTCCTGGAAGCTGGCGGCAAAAAGGCAATCATCACCGATCCTCCCAACATTGCCCGCGCTCTGGCCGGAGAGACGGGCACGGTTATTGTGCCGTGAACCACGTCAAACACCTACGCTGCCTCATCTGCGGCAAGACTTATCAGCCGGATGAGGTCGCCTACGTTTGTCCCCACCACGGTGCAGAGGGCATTCTGGATGTGGTCTACGATTATGCGGCCATGGCCCAAGCCATAAGCCCGCAAAGCCTGGCTCGCAATCCCGATTCCACTATTTGGCGCTACAAACCGCTGCTGCCAGTGGCGGCTGATGCGCCCGTGCCGCCGCTGACGGTGGGAGGAACGCCGCTGTATGCCGCACCCCGGCTGGCCGCGGGCCTGGGGCTTAAACATGTGTGGGTGAAGGATGATGGCCGCGAGCCTACCGCCTCATTCAAAGATCGAGCCAGTGCCGTAGCTTTGGTCAAGGCGCAGGAGGCGGGCGCTGAGATGATTACCACGGCCAGCACTGGCAACGCGGCCGCAGCGCTGGCCGGATTGGCTGCCAGTATTGGTTTTCCCTCTGTCATCTTTGTGCCAGCCAGCGCCCCCCAGGCCAAAATTGCGCAACTACTCACCTTTGGGGCCACGGTCATGCTGGTGGATGGTTCGTATGATGCCGCGTTTGAGCTGTGCATGCAGGCAGCCGATGCGTTTGGCTGGTACAATCGCAACACCGGCTACAATCCCTACATGTCTGAAGGCAAGAAGACGGTCAGCTACGAAATTTGCGAGCAGCTTGGCTGGCAGGCCCCTGACGTCGTTTTCGTTAGCGTGGGAGATGGTTGCATCATTGGCGGCGTTTACAAAGGGTTTTACGACCTGCTGCAATTGGGGTGGATTGACCACATGCCCCGCATCATGGGTGTGCAAGCCCAGGGCAGCAACTTTCTGGCCGAGGCCTGGCAGCATAATGAAGATGTGCTGACCAAAGCGCCCATCCAGGCCCGCACCGTGGCTGACAGCATTAGCGCCGGTCTGCCGCGCGACCGTCTCAAGGCCATGCGTGCCGTGCGCGAAAGTGATGGCGGTTTTATCACTGTCAGCGATGAAGCCATTCTTAGCGCCATCCCGGAGCTGGCCCGGGCCACGGGCGTATTTGCAGAGCCCGCAGGCGCGGCCGCGTACGCAGGACTGCGCCAGGCCGTGCGCACAGGTCAGGTCGCACCAGATGAGCGCATCGTCGTTATCAACACTGGCAGTGGGCTCAAAGATGTTGCCAGCGCCATGAAAGCCGCTGAGATGTCGGGCGCAGTCCCGCATTTTATTGCTCCCACCCTGGAGGCTGTGCGTCGGGCCCTAAATGCTTAAATGTTGTTACGCAATTGGATGCTTCACCGGTTGAGAGCCATCATCTCTTGTTGCCTGACCTCCCCATGGCGTCAGTCCCATTCGAATCACTACCCCTTCTTTTACCCTTCATCCATAACCACCCCATCTCAACGATTCAATCATGTCTAAATTCAACTTAATCGATCTTACCATCCATGATGAAGAAGCGCTGGAGCACGCTGTGCAGCGGGCCCGAGAACGCAACATCATCATTCCAACCTTCAAACAACAACGCAACCCCGAGCTGGTTCCCGATAAAATCAAAGAAAAGCTGGCCGATGTCGGTCTGTGGGACATCAACCCCCTGAATCTTTTTCGCATCAATTGGAAAAATGAACCTACCAGCACCGGTGGCGGCTTTGGCGATGTCAATTACATCGAGTTTCCCAAAGAACTGACCGGCGTCGATGCCCGCATCGTAGCGCTGGTGGGCAAATGGTTTCCTACCGGTGCACACAAAGTGGGCGCGGCCTTCGGCTGCTTGGCGCCGCGACTGGTCACGGGGCAATTCGATCCCACCAGGCAGAAAGCGGTGTGGCCCTCCACTGGCAACTATTGCCGCGGCGGTGCCTATGACTCACGTCTGTTAGCCTGCGAATCCATCGCCATCCTGCCCGAAGAGATGAGCCAGGAGCGCTTTGACTGGCTGGCCAACGTGGCTGACGAAGTGATTGCCACACCTGGTTCTGAGAGCAATGTCAAAGAAATCTTCGATAAATGCTGGGAACTGCGGGAATCGGGCCAGGATGTGGCCATCTTCAACCAATTCGACGAGTTCGGCAACTATCTTTGGCATTACGAAATTACGGGCCCGGCCATGCTTGAGGTGCTGGAAAAAATCCAGGGCCCCAACGACACCTACCGCGGCGTTGCCCTGAACACTGGTTCCGGCGGCACGCTGGCCTCGGGCGATTTCATGAAAGATCAATTCCCCACCAGCAAAATTGCAGCCAGCGAGGCCCTGCAATGCCCCACGCTGCTGGAAAATGGCTTTGGCGCTCATCGCATCGAGGGCATTGGCGATAAGCATGTGCCCTGGATTCATAATGTAAAGAACACCGATATGGTGGTTGCCATCGATGATAACGCCACCATCGCTTTGATGCGCCTGTTCAACGAACCCGCGGGCCAGCAATATCTCATCCAGCAGGGTGTGCCCGCCGATTTTGTGGCCAAACTGCCCCTGTTGGGCATCTCCAGCATCGCTAACCTGCTGGCCGCCATCAAGATGGCCAAATACTACGAATTTACCGAAAACGATATTCTGATGACGGTAGCCACCGATTCCATGGAAATGTACACCAGCCGTATCGAAGAATATCGTCAAAAAGAGGGTGATTTCACCCCGCTCAATGCTGCGGCCAGCTTCCATCGTTACCTGTTGGGAGCCGAGACGGATCATCTCAAGGAATTGACCTACGCCGACCGCAAACGCATCCACAACCTGAAATACTACACCTGGGTGGAGCAGCAAGGCAAAACCTACGAAGAAATTCAGGCGCAGTGGTACGATCCTGATTACTGGCCCAGCATCCATAGCCACACCGATGAGTTGGATGCCAAAATCGAAGCATTCAATCGTCGTACCGGCCTACTGGATGACCTGCTGAATTCATAAGGTACACGCAACCAACCGACGCACTGGCAGCCACTGGTGCGTCGGTTTTGCTTTGAGAGCTCATACCATGACCGAACTTCTCTTTTTAGGAACGGGTGCAATTACACCTGAGATGCCTGGCGACCATGTTGCCATGCTCATCCGCCACAACGACGCCAACATTCTACTGGATGCCGGGCCCGCAATTATGATGCAGCTCGCACGCGCGGGCATCATGCCTGCGCAGGTGACACACATCGCCTTCAGCCATCATCATGGCGACCACATTTTGGGCAGTCCCATGTTCATGTTTTACCCACGATTGCGTTATCTCATGGCTGCTCCTCCCACACTTGATGCCTGGTTAGAGTTGGTAGAATTGGTTTATCCTCGCTATTTGCTCAAAGTGGCGGAACAGTTTGCTTTTTTGATGCTGAAAGAAGGGGTGCCGGAACCTGTACCTGATGTTGGCGGCGTGCGCATGACTATCATTCGCACCGAGCATGTGCCAGAGGTTCCTGCCTACGCCATGCGCTTTGATTTTCCGCAGTGTAGCCTGGTTTATTCGGGAGACAGCACTCCCAGCGATGCGGTGGTTAAGCTGGCCGCGGGCGCTGATTGGCTCATCCACGAAGCCACTGCCGCCGAAACGCTGGGGCAATCGAGCTGGGGCGTGCATACCACTGCCCGCGAGGCGGGACAGATTGCGGCTCGAGCGGGGGTCAAAAATCTGGCGCTGGTGCATCGTATGCCTGGTCCCCCTCAGATTTGGGCGCAAGAAGCGGGCGAATCTTTTGTTGGCCGCGTTCTTGTGCCGCGAGCGGGTGAGAAGATAAAATGCTAGTGACTTACGCAGCGTAGCCCCTTTGCCCCCTGATAGCACATTGGGCATTCATAGCATCACCTCTTTAACATTTTTCCTCTCATGTCATCAAACATCGCTATCCTTGATAACATTGTCATTGTTCTGGTCGAGCCATTGCAATCGGGCAATGTGGGCATGGTGGTGCGGGCGTTGATGAACACCGGTTTCACCCGGCTGCGCATCGTCAATCCTCACCACTACGACCCAAAAATCGTTAGTGCCGCGGCCCACCGTAGCGAGGCCTTTCAGGAGACCATCGAATTTTACGACGATGTCCCCTCGGCCCTGCACGATGTAAACTTGGTGGTTTCGGCCAGCAATCGTCAGCGAGAACTGGGCCCGCCCCTCATGCCCCCGGATGAGATGGCGCCCATTGTTCTCGAGCATGCCAAAATTGGCACGGCAGCCATTCTTTTTGGGCGCGAGGATTGGGGCCTGCCCAACGAAATCGTCCATCGCAGCCATTATCAGCTTTATATTCCGGTAGACCCGGCTTACGCTTCGTTGAATTTGGCGCAGGCTGTTTTGCTTACCACCTATGAGCTGCGACGGGCAGTGCTCAAGCCCCGGGACGATCTGCCCGAGGTGGGTATTGATCCCCGCGACCCGCCCGCGACCGAGGCGGAATTCACCGCTGCCATGGATTCGATTTTGGAGGCGCTGGGCAAGGCTGGTTTTTTCAAACCGGGACAAGAGCCAGCCAAACGCCTGAAATTCGATCGTCTCTTCCGCCGCACTCGTCCCACAGCATCCGAGGCGGGCCTGTTGCGGGCCATGGGCTTTGTACTGGAACGAGAGCTTTCCTGCTCGAAATACGCGCAGCGCTGGGAAGAACGCAAGCGTAAGATGCAGGAGGATGAGCAATCCCGCAAGGCCAACCGCAGACCTGAACCACCGCATATGAAAATTTTCTAAATCATTTCCTCACCCAATGGAGCCTCTCATGCACTTAAATCCGTGGTTGCAAGATGGTCTGGCCTTGGTGCTCACTGTGATCGCCATTCAGGCCTTGGTATTAGTAAACGGCGTTTTGCAGAAGAAATCGCTGCTGCCCACCTACATCACTCGGAAAATTATTCACATTTTTGCTGCGCCTATCTTTGTGCTGTGTTGGATGCTGTATTCGGGAGCGCCTGCCAGCCGTTTCTTTGCCGCCATGGTTCCTCTGGCTTTTATCATACAGTTTGGAGCCATTGGCCTGGGCTGGTATCAGGATGAAGCCTTTGTTAAATCGATGTCTCGTAGTGGCGACCCACGGGAATTGCTGGGCGGAACCATGCACTATGCGGTGGTGATGCTGGTGGCGGTGCTGGCCTTCTTTACTACGGGCAGCCCGGGCAAAGCCTTTGCGCCCGCGGCCATGCTCATTTTGGGCTCTCTGGCGGGCGGCGATGGCCTGGCCGACATCATCGGGCGACGCTATGGCGGGAAAAGCTTTGGGATTGGCGGCTCAACCAAGACACTGGCCGGGTCGTTGGCGATGTTCGTAGGCTCGTTTGCCATGAGCTGGCTGCTGCTGGCTGCTTTTGGATGGCGTTCTGGCCAGGGCTCTGCTGCATTGGTTATGCCCGCACTGGCACTAAGCCTGTTGGCCACTGTGGTCGAGGCCTTCTCGCCTCAAGGATTCGATAATTATACCATTCCCCTGGCAGTGTTGGCGGGCGCTTGGGGCATGGGATTGCTTTGAGCGTAGAGGGGCTCAGGTTGCCCAAAGGCCCCGTTCCGGGGATAATGAGGGGCAGTCATTCATTCCCCGCTTCTCATCCCCTCTTTTCATGTCCATCCTGCCCGACGCCATTCAGGTTCACAACATTTGCAAAACGTACCCCGGCCAGCAGCGGGTGCAGGCTTTGCAACGAGTTAGCTTTGCTGTGCCCGCGGGCGAGATGGCGGTACTGCTGGGGCCTAATGGCGCAGGCAAAACCACGTTGTTCAAAATTTTGGCCACCTTGCTACGGCCCGACAGCGGCGAAGCGCTCCTTTCTGGCATCTCATGGGCCCGCAGCACCGCGGTGCGCCAAAAAATCGGCGTCATCACCGACCCCGACCGTAGTTTCTTTTGGCGGCTGAGCGGGCGAGAAAATTTGCGTTTTTTTGCCACTGCCTACAATCTGCATGGCCATGCCTTTCAACAACGGCTGGATGATTTGACTGAGCGGCTGCATCTGGGGGCATTCATCCAACGCCCGGTAGGACAGCTTTCCAGCGGACAACGGGGACGCTTGGCCCTGGCCCGGGCGCTCTTTCATCAGCCTGCAGTGCTGCTGCTGGATGAACCCAGTCGCAGTCTGGACCCCGCAGCCGCGGATGATTTTATGCAACTGCTGGGCGATTATTTGCAGCAACAACCCCAGGCCAGCATTCTGCTCTCCACCCATCGTCTGGGGGCAGTGGCCCCCTTTGCGCATCGGGTACTCATCATGGTGCAGGGGCGCTTGCTGGCCGATGGCCCACCTCAGGCCTTGTTGCAAAAAGCCCACCTAACGCCCGCATCCACCCGCACCGAAATCCTGGCACAGCTTTATGCTCACTACACCGGCACGGAGACCAGCTATGGCCGCTAAAAGTTGGTTCCGCATGCTGGGCGCAGCCTTTCGGCGGGATGTTAAAATTGCCTTGAGCTATCGGCTGGCTTTTGTACTGCGTTTTTTGAGTACCTTGTTTCAGGTGGCTGTGTTTTACTTCATCAGCAAACTGGTCACAGGCTCGCCCGCTGGTCTGGAACGCTATGGTGGCAATTATTTTGCCTATGCGCTGGTGGGATTAGCGTTTTTGAGACTTTTCAGCATTGGGCTCACCGGCTATGCCGCTGCCATCACCGAGGCGCAGCAGATGGGAACGCTGGAGGCCCAGGCGCTGTTACCAACGCCCCTGCCTGTCCTCATCATTGGTGCCAACTTGTGGCCTTATCTTTATGCGCTGGGCGAAACAGTGTTGTTCCTATTGTTGGGATGGGCCTTGGGCGCGCCGCTGCACGGGGCGAACATGCTGGCTGCCGCGGCTTTGGCGCTGCTGGCAAGTTTGGCCATCAGTGGTCTGGGGCTTATGGGCGCAGCCATGATTCTGCTCTTCAAGCGGGGCAATGCTGTCTCGTGGGCAGTGGAGGCCGCGGCAGGCCTGTTGGCAGGAACCTATTTTCCCATCCAATTGTTACCGGGCCCGCTGCAAAAATTTTCACGTCTGCTGCCGCATACCTGGGCGCTGGCTGGCCTGCGCGATGCGCTGCTTAAAGGTGATTCGTGGGCGCAACTCGGGCCCCACATGCTGGCACTGGCCGGATTCACCCTCATCTTGCTGCCGGCAGGTATCCTGACGCTGCGCTGGGCTCTGATTCGGGCGCAAATCAAGGGAAATCTGGCGCAATACTAACCCCGGCGCCCACAAGGCATGATCCCTATCATTTCATGCTGAGGTCATTGCTGGTACAATCGTTAAGTAAGTGATGCTGAAAGTTGAAACATAACGGTTCATCGCTATTCAGAGCATACCACCAAGGCACGAAGACACGAAGAACACCAAGAATTTCAGAACTTTTTCTTTCTTTGTGCCTTTGTGGCTTCGTGTCTTAGTGGTTTCTAGCCGAGCGACCTTAGTCGTAACCTAATTCTTGGAGAAACATCCCAAATGGAGTACCGATCAATTTATCTGGCGACCACCGAATCACATTGCGGGAAATCGCTGGTTTCGTTGGGGATTATGGATCTGCTATTGCGAAAATCGCAGCGCGTTGGCATCTTCCGCCCCATCATCAAATGTCAGGGTCCCGATCGCACAGACCGCAACATCAATCTGCTGCTCAAACAATTTCATCTGCCCTGGGACTATGAAGAAACCTTTGCCTGGCGTCAAATCGAGGCGCTGGATTTATTGGCGCAGGGTGCGCAGGATGAGCTTATCACAGGTGTTATTGCCAAATACAAAGCGCTGGAGGCCAAGAGTGATTTCATCCTGATTATCGGCTCTGACTTGGCCGCGGATGGTTCTTCGCTGGATTTCGATATCAATGTCGAGTTGGCGCAATCGTTGGGCAGCCCTGTGCTTTTGCTGGCCAGCGGAGCTAAAAACAGCATCGATGAAATCATCAGCCCCATTTTGATGGCCATTGAGTCATTCAAGCGCAAGGGGAATCAGATGTTGGGAACCATGGTTAATCGTGTAGATCCAGATCAATTGCACGAGGTGCGCAGTGTGTTGCGCGAGGCTCTGAGCGCCGATTCGGAGGTGCTGGGCGTTATTCCATCTGACAAGGATTTGGAAAGCCCCAGCATGGATGAAATTGTGCAGCATCTGGGGGCTGAGGTGCTTTACGGGAAGGAGTTTCTCAATTATCTGGTTTACGAGTACATGATCATCGCCATGCAGATGGAAAATTATCTGGAGCGTTTGCGTAAGTGGGCCCTTTTAATCACGCCCGGTGATCGGGGCGATGTGATTCTCAGTGCGCTTCAGGCCCACGCTTCGGGCAATTATCCCCGGCTGGCGGGCATTTTGCTCACCACGGGCGAACGCCCCGCGCCCACAGTCAAGCGTCTGCTGGATGGCTTGCCCGGCACGCTGCCCATTGTGGCGGTAGAAGAAGAGACGTTTGGCACTGCGCGCAAGCTGCAACAGGTACATTCTTACATCACGCCCGATAAAAAGACCAAAATTGCCACCAGTTTGCGCCTGTTCCGCCACTTTGCCGATGTTGAGCGCATGGTAAAACGGTATGCGCATATCAAACCTCGTGGCATTCCGCCCCGCATGTTCATCTACAATATCATGCAGCAGGCCCAGGCCAATCTCAAGCACATCGTGCTGCCAGAGGGGGAGGATGAGCGAATTCTCAAGGCTGCGGCGATCTTGCTGGAACAGGATGTGGTCAAGTTGACACTGCTGGGTGATGAACGCAAGGTTCGGATGCAAATTCGCCGTTTGGGGCTTGATATTCCTGCCGAAAAACTGGTTATTCTGAATCCGGCCACAGCGCCGCAGTTTCAGGCTTATGCGCAGGCTTATTACGATATGCGCAAACATAAGGGCATCACCCCAGAGCGGGCTTCTGATGTGATGCTGGATGTTTCTTATTTCGGCTCGATGATGGTGTATCAGGGGGATGCGGATGGCATGGTTTCGGGCGCTGCGCACACCACAGCGCACACGCTGCGGCCTGCATTCGAGTTTATTAAAACGCAACCTGGCTACAACATCGTGTCATCGGTTTTCTTTATGGCCCTGGAAGATCGCGTGCTGGTTTATGGCGATTGTGCGGTCGTTCCCAAGCCCACAGCCGAGGAGTTGGCAGAAATTGCCATTGCTTCGGCAGAAACCGCGCAGCAGTTCGGCATTGAGCCTGTGGTGGCGTTGCTTTCGTATTCTACCGGCGAGTCGGGTCACGGCGAAGAAGTCGAGCGGGTGCGGCAAGCTGCCGAGTTGGCCAATGCCCGTCGCCCCGATTTGCTCCTGGAAGGCCCCATCCAATATGATGCGGCAGTGGATCCGGTGGTGGGGCAGCAAAAGATGCCTGGTTCCGAGGTGGCGGGGCGGGCCACGGTGCTCATCTTCCCCGATTTGAACACCGGCAACAATACCTACAAGGCGGTGCAGCGTGAGACCGGAGCCATTGCCATTGGCCCGGTTTTGCAGGGTCTGCGCAAACCGGTCAACGACCTCAGCCGTGGCTGCACAGTAGAGGATATTGTGAACACTGTGGCCATCACCGCGGTGCAGGCGCAGCACGTTTAGCCCACTTTATGTCGGGTCAATCAAATTCGAAAAGCGATTGTAGCGATACCGGTAACACATCCACCCCATTGCCATCAAAAAAAGGCTTTGCATGATGTGCGCGGGCGC
>CAZMDD010000078.1:0-12732 GCA_964565065.1 uncultured Caldilineales bacterium
TCTGCCCCACTGACCTCTGACCTCTGGCCTCTGACCTCTGGCCCGCTGACCCACTGACCACTGCCCCACTGGCCTCTGACCCACTGACCCTCTGACCCTCTGACCTCTGACCTCTGACCTCTGACCTCTGCCTCTGGCCCGCTGACCTCTGACCCTCTGGCCTCTGACCTCTGGCCTCTGACCTCTGGCCCACTGAGGGGCCAGCCCCAGCGGGGCTTGGCAACGGTAGCCCGTGGCTTCAGCCGCGGGCGTGGGCGGTTGGGCGCACACACGCGGGCGCATGATGCGCGCACGGGCCCGCGGGCAACCCGCCGAGTCACAGACTCGCCTGGACACGGTTTTTTGACGGAGGGGCTGGTGGTTTGCCACTGCTCACTGACCCACTGGCCTCTGCCCCACTGACCTCTGACCTCTGACCTCTGGCCCTCTGACCACTGGCCCACTGACTGGCTGCGCAGCGGCTCCCTGAGCTGCCCCCCATCCCAGCCTCTCCCAATTTTCTCAACATGGTTGCTTTCCTCCCGAAACTGGGATACAATCATCCTGACATTCAACCCAGTTTCTCCCCCAAATGCCCATGAAGAAGAAAAACCCATTTGCCGATAAACTCATCCTGGTTGTGGATGATGAACCCCGCATGATTCGTTTTGTGCAATATAATCTCGAACTGGAGGGATTTCGGGTGATTGTTGCTGGTAATGGTCTTGAGGCCATCGACCGGGTGCGTGTTCATATCCCCGATTTGGTGATTATGGATGTGATGATGCCGGAGATGGATGGTTTCGAGGCGTTGGCTCGCATTCGCGAGATTTCGGATGTGCCAGTGATTATGCTCACCGTAAAAAATGAGGATGAGGACAAGCACCTGGCTTTTTCCAGTGGGGCCGATGATTATTTGACCAAGCCTTTTAGCCCACAAGAGATGATAGACCGGGTGAAGGCAGTGTTGCGCCGGGCCTCGGGCCCCTCTTCCAGCGATTCACAATTGATGGAAGTTGATGAACGCCTGAAAATTGATTTTGCCAGTCACGAGGTTGTTGTCGATGGCCAACGCATGAGTTTGCGACCTACCGAGTGGCGCTTACTTTATCATTTGGTGAAAAATGCCAATTGGCTACTGCCAGCAGATTTACTTTTGCAAAAGGTGTGGGGATTCGAGTATCAGGATGATGTGCAATTGCTGCGGCTTTACATCTCTTATTTGCGCAACAAAATCGAGGTGGATTCCAAACATCCGCAGTATATCATCACCGAACGGGGCGTGGGCTACAAGTTTGTAATGCCTGAGTAGGTAGCGGTAAGGCTGCCAGGCTTGTTTGATGCGGTTGTGGTGAAAATATGCAACATGGGGAATGCTGTCAGTTTGGCTCGCATCAGTGCTGTTCGAGGAACAGAAATCCAGCCAGGGCTTGCGGACCCGAACTGGCGCCAACGTTCAGCAAAGCTTTTGCCGCCTGACAGATGGCTTGCGGTGAGGCTGTTTGCATGGCTGTGTGCAACGCGTGCCAACGGGCATCAAAGCGCCCGGCAGTGGCGTGCAACAGCCAGGTGCGGCTCAACAACGTGGTGGCAGCGGCTTGTTCTCGCACTATCCGTTTCAGGTGCATGCGCTTGGGCGATTGGCTGAAAAAGGCGCTGGCCAGCACCCCCAATACAAAATCATCACCAGCAGGAGTTAGCCCCGGGCCCAGACCCAGCAACAAGGCTATGCCCTGGCGCAAGGCTGCGGCATCACCGGTCAATCCCAGCCGGAGCGCAGCGGCCCCCTGTTTCATGCGGGTGATGGTGTGGGCGTTCATTTGAGCCCAGCGTTGGACGTAGCGGGGCGCGGCAGCCAGGCATTCGTTTAGCACGGGCCAGGCTTGCGGGGCCAAGGGGATAGCTGGAAGCTGCGGCTGCCAGGGCGCTGCTTGTGTCCAGGCTACTGTCAGCGCTGGCAGGGTTAGCGTGCGTGCGTGCATGATGCCTGTCGCGCCCGGACGCATGAACTCGAAGCTGATGGGCTGCGCCAGTACCACATGGAAGGGCGCATCGCCCAGCTCGGGCGAGACAATAGCTGTCACTTGCCCGGCAGCATCCACCACATTCATGGCGCGCCGATGCACCGAAAGGACGCTGATGGGGCGTTGTTCCGGCAGCGTTGGCAGAGCCAGACTAAATGAACGGGCACAGATGGTGTTGGAGAGGACGGGCATGGTGTAATCATAGCGCAATGACCGGCAGAAGTAAATTTGCCTAAATGCTGTGCACTTGCAGCGCTTGTTCCCCACTTTTGGGATTGACAAAATCTTTGAGTCTATGGTAATGTCTTTCCATAATTGAATAAGTGCCGCATTCTTTTTTCACCTGTCTCTCTCACCGTTTCCTTTCACTCACCCATCCGTTCAAGGACAAAAAGGAGTAATAACGATGAAGCACCGCTATTTTAAGTACACACTTGTGGCTATTTTGCTGTTGGCCCTGTTGACCCTGACGCTTGCTGCGTGCGGAGGGCAAAAGGCTGCCACCAAAGCCCCGGCAGAACCCACCAAAGCGACGGAGAAGAAGGCTGAAGAACCTAAGAAAGAAGAGCCTAAGAAAGAAGAGCCCAAGAAAGAGGAGAAAGCTGTTACTCTGGCCATCGAACATTTCAGTATTATCGAGGGGACAACTTGGTCGGGGGCGCATGATCGAGCTGGTAAACGTGTTGCCGAGAAATATCCCAATGTCTCTTACATCTATCGCGAAGAAGTCGGGCCCGATAGCACCGTTCCCTTTGCCGAAGAGATGATTGCCGAAGGTGCGAACATTGTTATTGGTAACGCCGAGTTTATGGGTATGCCCCTGAAGGATATTGCCGATAAATATCCTGATGTCACCTTTGGCTCCGTTATTGCCAGTGATTTGACCTCCAAAGGCAATTTCATCCGCTTCTTCCCCCGGCAGTATCAGGCACTTTATCTCGAAGGTCTGGTTGCGGCCTCATTGACCAAAACGGGCAATATCGGTGTCGTTTCGGCGTTCCCATCGGTACAGGTTATTCGTCGCCAGGCTGGCTTTACCCTGGGCGTACTGGATGGCGCCAAGTTGCTGAATAAAGATGTGAACATCTATGTGAAGTATGTTGGTGATTGGTACAATCCTTCGGAAGAAAGTGAAATTGCCAAAACCTTGATTGACCAGTACAAGGTCGATGTGCTTACCCAGCAATCGGACTCGGGCTCGCCTCTGGATGTGGCCGAGAAGTCTGGTATCTGGTATGTGGGTAAAGATATGGACATTGTCGGCGAATATGGCTGGTCCAGCACCGACACCGTGGCTATCTCTTTTGATACCCGCTGGGAAATCATTTATGACCAGATGGTGCAAGATTACATGGCGGGCAAAGCCTCAGCTACTGTCATGTATCCCGGCATGGAAACCAGCATCACTCTGGCCGATGGCACCGACGTTGCCACCGTGGATATTATGAACGCCGGCAAGACTGGCGTGGATGCCATCAGTCCCAAAGCTGACGTAGACCAGAAAATCAAAGATTTAGTTGCCCAACGCCGCGAAGAGATGATGAGCGGTAAATGGGATCCCTTCACCGAACATGCATTTGTCAGCAATGGCACGGGCCTGGCTCTGGATGGCAATCCTGTCCCCGAGGAAGGCAAAGAGGTTAAGCCTGCGGGTGAAGCTCCTACTGCCGAATGGCTACTTTCACAGTTCAACTTTGATCTGGCGGGTGTAACTATTTTGGAATAAGTTCAGACATTGATTGCCGACGCAGGCTGCAAACGCCACTTTTTGGCCTGTATCGTTTTCATTGATTTAGCGTAACGACTAACGTACCCGACTTCAATCACCACCAAGGCACAAAGACACTAAGAACACTAAGAATTTCAAAACTTTTTCTTTCTTTGTGCCTTTGTGGCTTCGTGTCTTAGTGGTTTCTAGCCGGGCGACCTTAGTCGTAACGATTTAGCTCAAACACCAGTGGGGTGACCTCTGTTCGCCCCACTGGCTTTATGTAGAAGATCTGTAAAAGTGCAAAACGTGATGATGCGACAGCCTTTATCCTGTGCAGCCAAGCGCCTGCATTTTGGTTGTGGCGGTCACACCCACGACAAAAGACATTATCGGAAAGAAAACGACAAAAGCTGTGCCACTGGCTGAAAATTCATCCAGGAGACACAGAAGCCCCAGAAAAGAAAACAGCAGGTGTTTTGGAGGCTTTTTCTCCGTGAACCTGTCACATTTCTCTGTGGGTTTCATGCCTCAGCGGCGGGCCGTGATTTCCCATAATGTTTGATAATTCATATCGAGTGCCAGAATGGTCTGGTGCTTGCCATCTGCCATCATTTCGAGGTAGCGCATGTTCCGAAGCAAACAGAAAAATGCAGCAGTGGAGCTACATGGTGACATTTGGAAGCATATCCAACCGGGTGAGGTGGTTTTGGATGCCCGACAGATAACCAAGCGTTATCCCGGAGGTGTGCTGGCCAATGATCATATTGATTTCAAGATCAAAGCGGGAGAAATTCATGCGATTTTGGGCGAAAATGGGGCGGGTAAGACCACATTGATGAGTATCTTGTTCGGGCTGTTGCAACCGGATGAGGGTGAGATTTATGTGCGGGGACGCAAAACAAATTTCCGTTCGCCCGATGATGCCATCAGGATGGGTATTGGCATGGTACATCAGCATCGCAAGCTGGCCCCTGCCCATTCGGTGCTGGAAAACATCCTGCTGGGGCATCCCAAAAGCCGGGGCATTATGAAGCTGAAGGAGGCGGAGGAGGAGATTATGGCGTTGGCCCGGCGCTATGGCTTTGAGATTGATTTGCGGGCCAAGGTCTGGCAATTGACCGAAGGGGAAAAACAGGTCACCGAAATTGTCAAAGCGCTTTATCGTGGCGCAAAAATTTTGATCTTGGATGAACCCACATCAGCGCTGACCCCGGTCGAGACAGATCGATTGCTGGAATCTATTAAAAATATGACCCAGGATGCTCTGGGCGTGGTTCCCTTTATCACCCACAAGCTGCCAGTTATTTTGGCCATCAGCGACAAAGTGACCATTTTGCGCCGAGGCAAGGTGGTAGACCAACTGGAAACTGCCGAAACTACTGAACAAATTTTGGCCCAGCGCATGGTAGGCCGTCCAGTTATCTTCAATTTACAAAAAGAGCCGGTCACGCCGGGCAAACCGGTGATTCAGGTCGAGCATCTTTCTGCCCGCAACAACAAAGGCATTATGGCCCTGGATGATGTTTCCTTTACTGTGCGTGAAGGAGAAATCATGGGCGTTGCCGGTGTGGCTGGCAATGGTCAACATGAGCTGGCTGAAACGCTGTTTGGCCTGCGTCCTGCGGTAAAAGGTAAAATCTTGCTGGAAGGTAAGGATGTGAGCAAAGCCTCGGTGCTGGAACGCTGGCAACTGGGCATGGGCTACACGCCCTCAGAACGCACCGAAGTAGGCTCCATCCCCGATTTTACACTGGTGGAAAATGTCGCCATGAACTATTACTTTGATGAGCGGTATCAGCGTAAGGGCATGGTGGATTATAAAGCTATTCGTCAGCTAACCGAGCAAATCATCCAGGAGTTTGACGTGGCCACACCGGGCCCCGATGTCAAAATCCGCACCCTTTCGGGCGGCAATTTGCAAAAGGTTATTCTGGGCCGGGTGCTTTCAAGGCAGCCACGTTTGGTGATTGCCAATTTGCCCGCTCAGGGGTTGGATGTGGGCGCGACCGAATTTGTGCAGCGCAAGTTGTTGGAGGCCCGCTCGCAAGGGGCCGCGGTCATCCTCATCTCGGAAGATTTAGATGAAATTCTCTCCCTCAGCGATTGGATTGCGCCCATGTATGAAGGTAAAATTGTGGCGATGATTCCGGGCGAGAAAGCTCAAAAAGACACCATCGGCGCCATGATTGCCGGATTGCATCAGGAGAATTGACCATGACACTAGGTGGCTACGAACTCAGATTGCAACGTCGGGCAGCACTGCCGGGCTGGAAGGCAGCCTTGTTTTCGGTGCTGGCGTTGCTTTTTGGATTGGCTCTGTTCAGCATTATTTTCTTGCAGGCAGGGCAAAATCCTTTGGAGATTTACAAACAGCTTGTCAACTATGCCTTTTTTAATCCTTATGGATTGCATTTAACCATCAACCGTTTTATCTTTTTGGCGCTGGCTTCCTATGCCTTTATCATTCCGGCACAGGCGGGCGTGTGGAACATTGGCATGCCTGGTCAGCTTTACATGGGCGCGCTGGGCGCATTTGGTGTAGTTTATCTGATGGGGGGCAAAACCAGTGATTTAGCGGGCATGCCGTCAATTGTGGTCATTGTGGCCATGTTGGCCGCAGCCATGCTGGCCGGCGCGCTTTTTGGCGCTATCGCCGGTTGGCTCAAAGGCAAGTGGAATGTCAATGAAATTGTGGTGACGATGATGCTCAATTTTGTGGCCTTCTACTTTGTGGCTTTTATGATTAAGGATGGCGGGCCTTTTATGAATTTGGGCGGACGCGGCGAAAGTTTTGAGCTGCCCGAGGTGGCCCGGGCCCCCATGGTTTCCGATTTTCCCATCACCCTGCCCATAGTCTTTTTGCTGATGATTGCCTTGGCTGTGCTATTCTCGCGCATGAGTCTGGGGTATCAGATTCGGGCCTTTGGCAAAAGCCCCAAAGCCGCGGGCTATAGTGGCATCAAGTCGTTCAAGATTGCGGTGCTGGTGTTTGCTCTGGGGGGCGCCATTGCCGGATTGGCCGGGTATCATTATTTCACTGCTGTGCCCGGCGTCTACAAAATCGCCCGAACCTACGGTTACTTTGGCGATTTGTCCTTCTACGGCATGATTTGCGGCCTCATCTCCCTGAGCAATCCTGTGGCCACCCTGTTTGTCGCCCTGCTCTTTGGCGGGCTCTCCATCGGCGGGCGCTATGTGCAGGGCAAATTGCATCTGGGTTTCGGCGTCGATTACGCCTTGATGGGGGTGTTGATGATTACCCTGGTGGGATTCCAGTTTTTCTACAATTACCAGATTTCGATAACCAAAAAGGAGAAAAAACATCATGTTGCCCTTTCTGATTAGAAGCCTGGAGGCTGCTATGATTTTCACCTTCGCCGGATTGGGCGAGCTGGTGGATCAGCGTGCTGGCATTTTGAATGTGGGTCTGGAGGGTATTATGCTGTTTGGAGCCACTCTGGGCTTTATTGCGGCCAAAACCACCGGCAATTACTTCATTGGATTTTTGGTGGGCATTGCCATTGGCGCGCTATTGGGCCTGTTACACGGCTTTTTCTCCATCACCCTGGGGGTCGACCAGGTAGTGAGCGGCATGGGGATCTGGATTTTTGGTTTTGGCATGACAACCTACATCGGCAGTCCGCACACGGGCCCGCTGGGCCTGGATCAATTGCCCACCCTTCTGGGCGTCTCTCCCTTTGTCTATCTGGCATTGGTGATGGTGGTTGTAGTCTGGTTTGTGCTGAGCAAGACTGGCCTGGGCCTGCAAATTCGGTCAGTAGGTGAGCGGCCCGCGGTGGCGGCGGTTTCTGGCATCAGCGTCACCAAAATTCGCTACATGAGCGTGGTTTTTGGCGGCATCATGGCAGGTTTTGCGGGCGCAGTTTATGGCCTTTATTACAATCCTGTGTGGAATTATAATTTCCTCATGGGCTGGGGATTTATCTCCCTGGCGCTGGTTTTCTTCTCTATGTGGAATCCCTACATGCTTTTTGGTGGCGCCTTTTTGTTCGGTTTGCTGTGGCAACTCTCCCTGAATCCGCAGATGTTCTTCCCCGGCATTGCCTCCCGCTACATGTGGCGCATGGTTCCCTTTGTGATGACTGTCCTGGTTCTCACACTCACCTCATCCAAGTGGTTCCGTTCCCGCTGGGGCGCGGCCAAACCTGAAGCTCTGGGCAGGCCGTATCATAAAGAATAGCTGTCAGAAACAGAGGACGGAGGCCGTGAAAATTGGTCGCCCGTCCTCTTTGCCTGGGGTTTGTTTTACACCATTGTGCGGATGCGCCCGAGTACATCATCGGTGAAGCCTTGCAGCAGGCGGGCCACATAAGTCACCACATCCAGCGCATCATTCTGGATGAGTGGGGTCAAGTCCATGGCAAAATCCATATAGGTGGCATCATCGGTGGCGTGCGAGGCGTAATAGGTGGCATTGGCCCGGCGACGGCCCATAGTAGCTAAATCGTAGCGCTTGCCGCCGCTAATCTGAGAATCAAACAAGCTTACCAGGGCCAATTGCAGATTTTCGTAGCGGGAGACATTAAATGCAATTTTGTCAGATTCCGCCATCCAGTCCAGGTCGCGCCAGACTTCGCAACCATAAAGCCGCTGCGGACGGAATTCGGCAGGCAGTTGACGAATAGCGGCCACTGTTTTCAGGGCTACACCAATGTGCGTATCATGTTTATCGGCAGGGTTGTGGGTGTAGATGATTTGAGGACGCGTGGCCCGCAGGATGGCCACCAAATCTTGAACGGGCTTCTGATTGCGGGCATCCTTGATGGCGCTACTGGGATAATCCAGCAAGAATTGGGCTGTGTACTCGCCCATGGTTGCCGCTTTTTTCTGCTCGTGGGCCCGAACTTCGCACATCTGGGCATCGGTAAAGTGGGCATAGACGCCTGCCCGCGGACTGCCCGCTCCATTGGTCATAGTAACGCCGGTAAACCATTTATCGGGATTTCCGAATGCTTCAAGAATGCCATCGATGGCCATAATTTCGATGTCATCCTGGTGCGCGCCGATGGCCAGGTGCGTGGTGCGAGCCAGCGCCTCGGCCGCGGGCGTGTTATCGGGAATGTAGAGTTGTGCAGTGGGATTGGTGAGTTTCATCGTTCGAGTGCCTGTTTAACAGCCTCTTGGGCGTGGATGCGCGTTGTATCAAAAACCGGAAGCTGGCAATCCTCTTGATTCACCAGCAGGCCGATTTCGGTGCAGCCCAGAATGATGCCCTGCGCACCGCGGGCCACCAGCGCTTGCATAATTTGCAGATAGCGGGCTTTGGACTCGGCGCGAATTTTGCCTGCGACCAGCTCATCGTAAATGATGCGATGCACATCAGCCCGGCCTGCGTCATCGGGAACCAGCACCTTAAGGCCATGGTTGCGGATGAGCCGTCCCTTATAAAAATCCTCCTCCATGGTAAAACGGGTTCCCAGCAAGCCGATGGTGTTGATGTTTTGCGCCTTGATGCGGGCTGCGGTGGCATCGGCAATGTGCAAGATGGGAATCGTAATGGCTGCGGCAACGTCATCGGCCATTTTGTGCATGGTATTGGTGCAGATGACTACAAAATCGCCGCCGCCCGCTTGTACTTGCCGGGCCGCCTCAATCATGCGCCGGGTGAGCGCGGGCCAGTCGCCCGCATGTTGCAGAGTCTCAATCTCGGCAAAATCGACCGAGACCATGATGCTTTTGGCAGAATGCAATCCGCCCAGTTCATCACGAATCGTTTCATTGATGATGCGGTAGTATTCGATGGAGGATTCCCAGCTCATACCACCAATGAGACCAATCGTTTTCATAGGCTTAGCTCCAATAAATAGTGGGTATCTAATGTGCAACTTTTTATGGCGCATCAACGGGCTTATCAAGCATCTTCTGCTTAACAAGCCGACGAACATGGACGAAAACAGCATCTTCCGTCGTCCCTTCGTCTGTTTGCGGAACAGTAGCTTAATGCATTAGCGCCCGCTTTTTAGAATGGAAAAGTCACACATCAGGTAACGGGTTACTTTTTTGATAGTGTGGGAAGGCTGGCTGCGGCAATCGATTGTCCGACGCGGCGACTTTTTTCATCGGGAAGTCGAAGCGCTATGTGCCTGAGTTCGGGGAAGTCGTTATCAAGAATGCTTTGTGCGGTTTCCAGGATGATATCGCCGCCCGGGCCCGAGGTGACGCGGCCCAAAATGAGCACATGCTCGATGTCGTAAAAATCGGCGTAGTGAGCCAAGGTGTAGCCCAGGTAAACGCCGATAGTCTGCCAGATTTGGCGGGCGCCCGCATGGCCAGCCTGCAAATGCTGCTGAATCGATTTGAGTCGGGCTGCTTTGGTTGCGCCCGTGGGCGTAAGGCCCACACGCGGGGCCAGGCGAAACACCGCCTGCTGCGAAAAGTAAAGCGCGCCCACCCCACGATCTCCTGACCATTCGTCGATAGGCGCGGCGGGCGCGTAATCCACCGGCGCAAAAGCCAGCTCGTTGAGCCAGTCGGTAATGGCTCCGGCCCGGTTCACGTAGCCTACCGCCTCGCTGGAGCCCATGGCAATGCCCAAAATGCCATGAACCCCCAACGACATGGAGCCCGCCAGTGCGGTAACTTCGCCATCGTTTACCACCTGCAACGGCACACCAAAACGCTGCTGAATGCGCTGAAAAAGGGTACGGATTTCGTGGAATCGGGCCTGGGGAATGCCCCGAAACAGGGAGGCGATGCGTGGTTGATTATCCACATAAACCCCTGCCGAGCTGCCACCAATGGCATCCAACCGGGGCAAATGGCTGGCCGCCAGCTCCAGCGCCTCGATGATGCGGGTTTCGTGATAGACGGGGTCTGCCTGCTCTACCGGCTCCCACACGAGTTCCGTGCTGAACAGAGCCTTGCCATCCACCACCGCAGAAACTTTGATATCAGAAGCGCCCAAATCAAAGCCGATGCGGGCCCCATCCAGATTGCGTCCCAGGGGCTGACTGCGTTCCCGGGCAGAGGGCGCCTGCTCGGGCGAGGTTATGCGAACCTCAAAGGGACGCAGATAAACTTGGTTTCCCATGAAATGCTCATCAAAAGCGCGGGCCCCTTGTGGAGCATAAAGCTGGCGGATGTGCCGTCCAATGGCCCGCGGCCCGGCCACGGTAATCTGCCAGCCGCCCCGCTGCCACAGCAGAAATTTTAGCAAGCGTTCGGCATAAGTCAGATTTTCGGGGGCCCGAGGATGCCCATCAGGAAAAACCACGGTCTCGTAGCGTGAAATTGCGCCATCGGTGCGTTGCAGCGTGAGGATGAGGGGGACACTCCCCGCAGCCCGGGCCTCTTGCCGAAAAGCCCGATTAGCCAAAACAGCGGGACGAAAATCAGGGTCCAGCGGGGCGGGTGTGGTAGGAGGGATAAGTTTGAGCATGATTCGTTGGTGGCGTGAAGGTTGATAGATTGCGATGCGGCGAGTTTGGCTTCAGGTTAAGCATCCAGCATGCTGCCTCATATGCCAAGCTCTTGTTGGATGATGGGTACAGCGGCCCCCAGCAGGGTGATGCTTTCGCCCAGTGTGCTGAACGAAAGGGTGAGATTGCGGGCAAGCATGGGCAATGTCTTTTGGTGGATGGCCTGTCGTACGGGAGCCAGCAAGGGTTCGCCCAGCGCCTCCACCTCGCCCGAAAGTTGAATGTGTCCGACATCGAGAATGCCAACCAGCGCAGCCAGAATGTTGCCCAGATGCCGTCCGGCATTGGCGATGATGCCGCGGGCATCGGGGTTGCCAGCCTGCGCCAGGTGTGCCAATCCTGCCAGCGAGATGGCTGCAGCGTTGGGAAAGTGATGATGGAAGGCGCTCTCGGGGCGGGCATGATAGATGGCCCGGGCCTGTCGCAGAATAGCCGCAGCGCTGGCCACAGTTTCCAGGCAACCAAAGCGCCCGCAGCGGCAGGGCTCGCCATTTTCAACCACCACCCAGTGCCCGATTTCACCTGCGCCAAAACTCTCGCCCAGATGCAGCTTGCCATTGAGAATCAGGCCCGCACCAATGCCCTGACCTATGCGAATGACCGCCAGATTCTCGGCCTGGATGTTGGTATCAAACGCATACGCACCCAGGGCCGCGGCAGCGCTATCATTGACCACATGCACCGGCAGCTCGTAGCGCCGGGCCAGGATACGGGCCAGCGGCACATCCTCCCAATCCAGATACACGGCCCGATGCACCACGCCCTGGTGACTATCCACCACGCCGGTGATGGCAGCTCCCAGCCCCAACACCGGGCCCGGCGCCATGGGCATCAATGAATCCAGCAGTGCCAACAATTGCGGCAGTGCGTCCTGGTCATCTTGCAGTGCCCAAGTTTGCAAATGACGCACCTCGCCTTGCAGATTGACCAGCCCTGCCACCAGCAGATTATCGGCAGCGGTTACAGCCAGCACCCAGCGTGCATCGGCAACAATGCCCAGTAAGATGCCCGGCTTGCCTCCCTGCGAAACTTGGGCGCCCAATTCCTGCACCAAGCCAGCATCCAGCCAGTCGGCTACAATGTTCGAGATGGTTGGACGCGTCAGGCCGGTGCGCTTGGCAACATCGGCGCGGCTAATGGGCTGATGTCGGGCGATGGTGCGCAGAATCAGCCGTTTATTCAGGTCGCGAGGTCGGGCGCTGGGCATGGGCGTGGGGCGTGAGACGCATTGATAGATAAAATTGCCAGTCTTGCGCCAGCATTTGTAAGAATGGCAAACAAACTTGATGATATTTTAACAAGGTTTTTGATGTCGAGCAAAAAATGCGGGCAGCTTTGTAAACTTTTACAACAAAGTAACCTCGGGTTGCCTGCGGGCCCGTGCATCAGACGGCTGCTGCGCAGCCGGTCAGAGGTCAGAGGCCAGCGAGTCAGTGAGCAGTGGGTCGGTGGTCAGTGGTAAACCGCCAACTCCTCCGCCAAAAAAACGCGACCAGGCGAGTCTGTGACTCGGCGGGTTGCCCGCCCGAACCTAGAATTTCAGGTTCAAGGTTTGCTGGTTGAAGGTTGTGCCAGCTTG
>CAZMDD010000079.1:0-30119 GCA_964565065.1 uncultured Caldilineales bacterium
GCAGTTGCAGCAGGTCTTTGCCGATGTCTTCGCCGAACTGGGCGGAACCGTTGCCGCACAAGAAGCTGTGAACGTGGGCGATACCGACATGCGCCCGGTGCTCACCAGCATTGCCACCAACAAACCTGACTTCCTCTACTATCCCATCTTCATTGCCGAGGGTGGCTTCATCACCCGTCAGGCCAAAGAAGTCAATGGTCTGGAAGATGTAACCCTGGCTGGCTCCGACGGCATGATTTCTCCTGACTTCATCGCTGCCGCGGGCGACGCCGCCGAGGGCATGTACATCTCGGGCCCCAACCTGAACTTCGAAAACGAGTTGGGTAAGCACTTCCTGGAAGCCCATCAGGCCAAATATGGCGAGCCCCCCATCAGCGCTTTCCATGCCCACGCCTATGATGCTGCCAACTTGCTGCTGGACGCCATTGCCAAGGTCGCTGTGAAAGATGCCGATGGTAACATCTACATTGGCCGCCAGGCCCTGCGCGATGCCCTGTTCGCCACCAAAGGCATGGCAGGCATCACCGGCACCATCACCTGTAACGCCAATGGTGACTGTGCCGACCCGCAAATCGTCATCAACCAGGTTCAGAACGGCGAATACGTGCCGGTCTGGTCCGAAGCCCAGGGCTGGATGAACAAATAGCCCGAGCGCATGAAGTCTGAATCAGTGACTGACATGATTCAGCGTTAATTCCAGTACGAAGAAGGGATGGGCCTGACAAAAGTTGGGCTCATCCCCTTCGCGTCTCACGGAGAATGTCTATGTTGAATAAATTTCTGCGCAAGCACGATACCACAGACTTTGTCATGTGGTTGATTGGTCTGGGTTTGTTGTTTGCAGTGCTTTATGGCTCATACCGCACCCTGGCTGTGGGGAAATATGACGCCGGCGTTTGGCGGGACTTGCTGATTTTTGGTCTGGCGCAGGGGAGCGTTTACGCACTTATTGCTTTGGGTTACACCCTGGTGTACGGTATTTTATTTATGATTAACTTTGCCCATGGCGAAGTCTTTACCGGTGGTGTTTTTACAGCCTATTTCGTTGCCATTGCCATGGATAAAGCAGGCTTTATCGATGATCATTGGGTTTTGGCATTATTGATATTAATGGTTGTGGCCATGTCTTTTTCGATTTTGATTGCCATCTTGCTGGAACGTATTGCCTACCGTCCGCTGCGCGGTGCGCCCCGGCTGGTTCCGCTGATTACAGCCATTGGCGCTTCATTCTTTTTGCAATACGCGTATCGTGGCATTTATGGCTCAGGCGTCAAAACCTATCCCGATTTTCCGGCATTGGATGGCAAGCTGCACCTGTTTGGCAGCGAATGGCCCATCCTGACCACGCAAGCGCTGGTGATTGTGGTGGCAGGCCTGATGATGGTCTTTTTGTATTGGTATGTGCAAAAAACCAAAGCGGGCAAGGCCATGCGTGCCGTAGCCGAAGACAAAGAGGCTGCTGCGCTGATGGGCATCGATGTGGATCGCGTCATCGTTAGCACCTTTGCTCTGGGCGGCGCCATGGCGGGCGTGGCTGGTATCTTGTACGCCCTGCTGTTCAAACAAGTAAACGCATTCATGGGCTTTATCCCTGGCATCAAGGCTTTTACCGCAGCGGTATTGGGTGGTATTGGTAATGTGCCGGGAGCCATGCTGGGGGGGCTGTTCCTGGGCATTTTCGAATCCATCGGGCCCAGCCTCTTCCTTGATGGTCTGGGCATTCCCTCGCCCTACCAGCTCAAGGATGCTATTGCCTTCACCATGTTGGTGCTGGTGCTTATTTTCCGCCCCACTGGCATCATGGGCGAACGACTCTCAGAGAAGAAAGCATAAGGAGGCATCGTCATGGATAAGGAACAAAAATTCACTTGGGCAGAAATCTTGAAATATGGCGCCATTGGAGGCGTCGTGGCGCTGTTTGTCATCCTGGTGGGCATGGTGGAGGGCTTCAATGAGCGCTTCATCATTTCCGAAACAGTCACGCTGGGACAAATTACCCTCTTTGCTGCGGCCTTTTTGCTGGCTTACTTTGCCACCCAATCAGCCCGAGCCATCAAGTCGACAGGTTTTGCCCTGCTAACCAGTGTGTTGGTCGGCGTTATCAGCGGCCTTTTTGTAGCAGGACTGTTGTTTTTGGGAACCAAGGTCAATCTGCGTGATATTTTTCTCAACGTCTCACCGGTTTTGCTAAAAATTTTGCATCTGGGCAAAGAGAGCATGGGGGCAGCTATTGCCGCAAATCTCATCATCAGCGCTCTGGTGGGTCTGGCTGGCGGCTTGTTCGCTCTTATGCCTAAGCGCTGGAGTTCGGCGTTGCTGACAGGGCTGGCCTATGTGTTGCTGCTGGGCATCATGCAGGAATTACTAACCATCACCTTTGGAAATAAGGCTTTTTATAAACCGATTGGCAAATTCATCTATGCCAAAAAGGGACTCTCATGGGCAGGAACGCTGCTTTTCTTGGCTATTGGTGTCCTTTATCAGATGTGGAAAGGGTCCGACAAACTGCATCCGGGTAAAAAGATTGCCACCATGAGCCGCCAACAGCAAATGGGCATTCGCATTGCATCTTTTGCGTTGGGCCTGATTGTTTTATTGCTGCTTCCCCGACTGGGAACCTATCCCAGCGAGATTCTCACAACTGTGGGCATTTACATCATCATGGGGCTGGGGTTGAACATCGTCGTCGGCTACGCTGGTTTGCTCGACCTGGGCTATGTGGCCTTTTTTGCCATTGGTGCGTACACCGTGGGCATTTTGAACACCACCGGTAAATTTGCTACAACCGAGTGGGGTTTTTGGGCTGCATTGCCGGTAGCGGTCTTTTTGGCTATGATGGCGGGCGTTATTTTGGGCATTCCGGTTCTAAAAATGCGTGGCGACTATCTGGCCATTGTCACTCTGGGCTTTGGTGAAATTATTCGCGTGCTGGTACTTTCGGACTGGCTAAAGCCCTTTATTGGTGGGGCGCAAGGTATTTTGCAGATTCCCAAACCGCATATTGGCAGCTATGTTTTCAAGGGCCCGCAGCAGATGTATTACATTGTGCTGGGAGGCATTCTGCTGGTGGGCTATGTGGCCTGGCGGCTACGCGATGCCCGCGTAGGCCGGGCCTGGAAGGCACTGCGCGAGGATGAGGATGTGGCTGAGGCCATGGGTATTCATCTGGTAAGCACCAAGTTGATGGCTTTTGCCACAGGTGCAGCCTTTGCCGGATTAGCTGGCGCCATCTTCGCGGCCAAACTGGGTTCTATTTTCCCCCACAGTTTTAATCTCATTGTTTCCATCAATGTGCTTTCGCTGATTATTGTGGGCGGCATTGGCAGCCTGCCAGGTGTTGTGGTAGGTGCGCTCATTCTGGTGGGCATGCCTGAGCTGCTGCGCGAGTTTGCCGATTATCGCATGTTGTTCTATGGCGCTTTGCTGGTGGTGATGATGCTGGTGATGCCAGAAGGCTTTGTGCCCGAAAAGACTCACGCCCGCCCCGCAGAGGGTGCGCCACCTGACACCGGCGGAACACCAGATGCCGCCGCTCAAGAGGCCATTTAAGGAGGATACCATGACCCAAAAGACCCAATCAACCAACCTCCTGGAAACCATCCATGTCACCAAGCAATTTGGCGGTCTGACAGCGGTTAAAGATTTGAGCATCCAGGTTCCCAAAAAAGCCATCTACAGTGTTATCGGGCCCAATGGCGCTGGCAAAACCACCTTCTTCAATTGCATCACCGGCTTTTACAAAGTCACCGAAGGGGAAATTTTGCTGGATGGCAGCAGCATCGTCTCGCTGCGGCCCGATGTCATCGTCAAAAAAGGCATCTCTCGCACCTACCAGAACATCCGCCTGTTCCAAAATCTGACAGCGCTGGAAAATGTCATGGTCGGCCATCATCCCCGCATGAAAGCTGGCTGGCTGGGCGCAGTGCTTAGCACGCCTGGAACCATCAAAGAGGAACGGGCCACTCGCAAAATGGCCATGGAGTTGCTGGCCTTTGTGGGCCTGGATGGCTACGAGCATGAGCTGGCCACCAACTTGCCCTATGGTCAGCAACGCCGCCTGGAGATTGCCCGGGCGCTGGCCAGCGAACCCAAGCTGCTCTTGCTGGATGAACCCACCGCGGGCATGAACCCCAGCGAAACAGAAGAGATGACCACCTTCATCAAAAACCTGCGCGACACCCTGGGCATCACCATTCTGCTCATCGAGCATGACATGCGTGTGGTGATGACCATTTCTGACATTATCACGGTGCTGGATTACGGTGAGAAAATTGCCGAAGGTCAGCCAGAGGATATTCGGGCCAATCCCAGGGTCATCGAGGCCTATCTGGGCCGCGGCGCAGCAACTCAGCACGAAGCCAAGGCAGCGTAAGGGGGCAACCGATGACACTTCTCAAATTAGATAACGTTCACACTTACTACGGCAACATCCACGCGCTCAAAGGCATCTCCATCACCGTGGACGAGGGGGAAATTGTCACCCTCATCGGTGCTAATGGCGCAGGCAAATCCACCACACTCAAAACCATCAGCGGCTTGCTGTATCCACGCCAGGGCAAAGTGTATCTTGAAGGCAATGATCTGACCAAATTCAGCGCCCACGAGGTGGTAAAGATGGGTGTGATTCATGTGCCCGAGGGCCGCCGCGTCTTCTCTCGTCTGACCGTGATGGAAAATCTGGAGATGGGCGCATTTACCCGCAAGGATAAGGATGGCATTCAGCGGGACATCGAGCGGGTTTTCGAGCTTTTCCCTCGCATGAAAGAGCGCCAAAGTCAGGTAGCGGGCACGCTCAGTGGTGGCGAGCAGCAAATGTTGGCCATGGGCCGGGCGCTGATGAGCAATCCCCGCATCTTGCTGCTGGATGAGCCCTCCATGGGCTTGGCGCCCGTGCTGGTGGATCTCATCTTCGATACCATCCGCGAGCTGAACAAACAGGGCATGACCATCTTGCTGGTGGAGCAAAACGCACTGTTGGCTTTGGATGTGGCACATCGTGGCTACGTGCTGGAAACGGGAACCATTGCCCTGGCAGGGGATGCCGACGATCTGGCGCAAAATCCGCAAGTAAAAGAGGTGTACCTGGGCGGCGCCTAACGCAGCCACACCGAGGACGCCGAAAAGTAACTCACGCATCACGTCCTCACGTTTACATCCCATTCAAAATTCACATCCGGCGCTGTGCATGCTACAATGGTTATCCACGTAGCATGTGCAGCGTTTTTGCGTTGCAGCTCCCCAGATATCAGTTACTAAGTAGTTTGCAATAAGTTTCCTAATTCCAACTTGCGAGCTTGTCATTTTTCCATGACGAAGATGGACCCAATGAGACGAATGTGGACGATTTTATTTCCTCCACGCTCCTCCTTTCGTCCATTTTCGTCTTGGCGTCGTCACAGAGCAAATTGACGAAAGTTAAGTAACTTTTCAGAGATTATTTGTAACGACTAACGTACCCGACTTCAATCACCACAAAGGCGCAAAGACACTAAGAACACCAAGAATTTCAAAACTTTTTCTTTCTTTGTGCCTTTGTGGCTTCGTGTCTTAGTGGTTTCTAGCCGAGCTACCTTAGTAGTAACGATTATTTAACGCATGTTACGTAGCAATCGATTAAGCAGCTCTTGGCAAGCACAAATGCGATGATGATTCTCATCCTCTGATTGATCGCGAAGGGCACGAAGACACAATGGCACGACTTCCCCTCTTCGTTACCTTCGAGCCTTCGTGGCAAAAAATTAAAGGTCAAGAGCTGTCATTTGCGTAACATCAGTTACTAACACTGTGAATTTCCGTGAGGATTAGCATGACACCACAAGAAACCTATCAAGAACTTCTGGCCCGAGCCAGAGAAATCGCGCTGATTGGCTCGACCAATGCGGTCCTGGGCTGGGATCAGGAAGTGAACATGCCGCCCAAAGGTGCAGAATGGCGGGCGCAACAGAGTGCTTATCTTTCGGGGCTGGCGCACCGCAAGGCCACAGAGCCTCAGATTGGTGAGCTGTTGGCCGTGTTGGAAGCTAGCGATTTGGTGCAAGATCCCCTGAGCGATGAAGCGGTGAATATTCGCGAATGGCGGCACAGCTATGATCGGGAAATAAAACTACCCACCGATTTTGTCGAAAAGTATTCGCATACAGCTTCGCTGGCGCAAAATGTGTGGGCCCAGGCCCGAGCCGCTAATGATTTTTCCCTGTACGCGCCCAAACTGGCAGAACTCATCGAACTTACCAAGCAGAAAGCTGACTACATCGGCTATGACGATAAACCTTATGACGCGTTGCTGGATGAATTTGAACCGGGCGAAAAGACCGAAAATGTCAAACGGCTCTTTGCGGGCCTGCGAGATGAGCTGGTTCCCTTTTTGCAAGCCATTCTGGCCTCTCCCCATCAGCCCGATGCCAGCATCATCGAAGACCGCGATTACCCCATCGAACGACAGCGCATTTTGGGAGAGATGGCCTCGGTGGCTTTTGGCCTGGATTACGCCAGCGCCCGCCTGGATGTGAGCACGCATCCCTTTAGCACCAACTTCGGGCCTGGCGACCAACGCATCACCACCCGTTATCGGGCCCGCAACCTGGGTGATTCGCTGTTTGGAACCATGCACGAAACAGGCCACGCCCTTTACGAGCAAAACATGCCAGCGGCATTCTTTGGCATGCCCCGGGGCAGCGCGGTTTCACTGGGCATCCACGAATCGCAATCCCGTACCTGGGAAAACCTGGTAGGCCGCAGCAAAGCCTTCTGGCAACACTTCTTCCCCATCACCCGTCAGCTCTTTCCGCAGGCCCTGGCTGATGTAAGCCTGGAAGATTTCTATTTTGCCATCAACGCGGTCAAACCGGGGTTCATCCGGGTGGATGCCGATGAAGTGACTTACAATCTGCACATCATGCTGCGCTTTGAAATCGAACAGGCCATCATCAACGAAAATTTGCCCGTTGATGACATTCCCGCCCGCTGGAACGCTCTGTTCAAAGCATATTTGGGGCTGGATGTTCCCTCCGACACCTTGGGCGTGCTGCAAGATATTCATTGGTCATTCGGTGCGATGGGCTACTTCCCCACCTATGCGTTGGGCAATCTTTATAGCGCTCAATTCTTTGCCCGGGCCCGCCACGATTTACCAGATCTGGACGCCAGCTTTGCCCGCGGCGATTTTTCGCCCTTGCTGGATTGGTTGCGCCAGAACATCCATCAGCATGGCCAGCGCTACCGAGCCGCAGATTTGGCCCAGGTTGTCACAGGTTCCCCCCTGGATTACAAGCCATTCATGGCCTATCTGCGAGAAAAATATACCCCTCTTTACCAGTTGGATGCTTCATCCAGCACCCCCTCATAAAAAACCACAAAAAATGCCAAAACTTTTTTTAGTCCATTGGGACGATAGTAAAATCGAAGCCTATGCCGATACCTTGCGCGAGCTGGGCTGGGAAGTAGAGCATGAAGCTATGGATGGCTCTCTGGCCTATCGCCGTGTTAAGGAATGGCAGCCAGATGTGATTGTCATCGATTTGCGCTACCTGCCTGCGCACGGGCGCATGACCGGCATGATTATGAAAAAATCACCCACCTCCTGGGAAATCCCCATCATCTTCGTGGGGGGCACGCCCGAAGCCATCGTCAAGGCGCAAGAGGATGTCTTTGATGCCCGCTTTGTGAGCCAGGAGGAACTGCCTCAGGCGCTGGAGGCATACAAGGCTGAGCAGTAAAACAGACGATAGTTGTCGCGTTCTCACCCATGCACAACTTGGCCAGCTTTGATGACCGTTTGCACCAGATTGACACCAAATTCATAGGCCAGCGCCCGATAATCCCCTGTTTCCAGAATAAGAATATCTGCTTGCTTGCCCGGTTGCAGAGAGCCCAGATGCTGGCCCATGCCCACCGCCCAGGCTGCATTCAGGGTGCTGGCATTGAGAGCCTCGGCAGGGCTTAGATGCTGGTAACGTGTGGCAATGGCCATAACCATGGGCATGGAGGGGGTGGGTGCTGAGCCGGGATTGATATCGGTGGCCAGCGCCAACGCAACGCCCGCATCTACCAGGGCCCGGGCATCGGCAAAGTGATGGCTGCCCAGATTGAAGTTGACCGCGGGCAGCACAACGCCCACTGTGTCAGAGGCAGCCAATAATGCCATTTCAGCCGGGGGTGTTACATCGAGATGATCGACCGAGGTGGCTCCCAGATGCACACCCAGGCTAACGCCCCCCAAATTCTCGAATTCATCGACGTGCAATTTGGGGCGCAAGCCGTGGGTTAGGCCCGCTTGCAGCACGTTTTGGCTTTGCGCTACATCGAAAACGCCTGCCTCGCAGAAAACGTCGCAAAAGAAGGGGATGTGCTGGCGGACGAAGCTGCTGGTTTTGTACCATCGGGCCGCGGCGGGGAGCATCTGCTCGATGACAGTTTGCACATAGGCGGCAGTGGAGGGGGCCGCAGGAGGCACTGCGTGGGCTCCCAAAAAGGTGGGGATCAGTGTCATGGGGTGGGCGTCAGCGAGTTGCTCGATAACACGCAGAAGCTTCATTTCAGCATCCAAATGCAACCCGTATCCCGTTTTGACCTCTGCGGTGGTGGTTCCCAGGGCCAACATGCTATCCAGACGTTGGATACTTTCAGCCGCCAGTTGTGCGGGCGATGCCTGACGCACGGCCCGCATGGTGCTGGCAATGCCGCCGCCCGCGGCCATGATTGCCATGTAACTGGCCCCACGGATGCGCATTTCAAATTCATCCAGGCGGTGGCCCGCGTAAACCACGTGGGTGTGAGCATCGACAAAACCGGGTAGCACAGCTTTGTCGGTGGCATCCAGGGTGCGGCGGGCGCGGTAGCGGGATGTGATGAGGTCGCTGGCCCCCACATCGATAATTTGGCCCGCGCGTACGGCGAGCGCCCCGTCAGCGATAACGCCGACATCGGCCAGGGCTGAGCCTCGCTTGGGGCCCGCTGCCGCACAGGTAACAAGTTGGCGGGCGTGCTGGATGATGAGATCAACAGCTTGAGACATGGCGTTTGTGGCAAGCATCTTGGCTGCTCAGCGCACGTGACGCATAACGCGCTGGCGTAAGGCGGGCGCGGGCAAGGCGCCGACAATTTGATCGACGACCTGTCCATTGTTGAAGATGAGCAGGCTGGGAATGCTCATAATGTTGTAACGGGCCGCGGTGCGGGGATTTTCATCCACGTTGAGTTTGGCAACCAGTAGTTTTCCGGCAAATTCCTGGGCCAGGGCCTCGACCGCAGGGGCAATACGATGGCAGGGCCCGCACCATTGCGCCCAAAAATCGACCAAAACCGGGGTGGTGGCCTGCCGAATGGCACTATCAAAGCTGGCGTCGGTGAGATGCACCGGTTTGCTGCTGGTTGCACGGGGTCGCGCGGAGCCTACTGAAATGGTGGCGCCAGTAGGCAGCGGAGGCTGCGAGCCGCCACTTATCAGATAATCGGCCCAGCGCTGCAAGTCGGCATAGGAGGCGGCACCGGCACTGCGAGCCACTACCTGGCCGCGCTTTACCATGAGGATGCCAGGCAAGGCGTTGATGTCGAAGCGTTTGAGTAGCGTCCCGTCCATGTTGACATCTACTTTGGCAATAAGCAATTTGCCCGCGTAGTCTCGGGCCAGACGATTGAGGCTAGACTCCAGTTGCTGGCAGGGGGCGCAATGATTTTTCCAGAAGACCACGATGACAGGTAATCCCGCCTTGAGTACGCGGTCAAGGCTGTGTTGGTTGGTGTGGATAGGGGTATCGAAAATCATGGCAAAAGAGAAAGAGAAAATTAAAGTAACGACTGTACCCGACTTCAATCACCACAAAGGCACAAAGACACGAAGAACGCCAAGCATTTCAAACCTTTTTCTTTCTTTGTGCCTTTGTGGCTTCGTGTCTTAGTGGTTTCTAGCCGGGCTACCTTAGTAGTAACAAATTAAAAGGAAAATGTCTGTCTTTTGTTCGTCCGTTCAGAGCATCTGTTGGAGCTGGCCCTGCTGTACTTGTAGCCGATGGGCGGTGGCCAGTAGTTCGGACGAAAAGTGATGCCAATCGGTGGTGGTAACAATGGCTTGTTTGACGGTGGGGATGACTTCCAGCAGCATGGCCCGTCGCGTTTTATCCAGCTCCGACATAACATCATCCAGCAGGAGGATGGGGGCCTCGTGGCTGACACGGGTCATAATGGCCACTTCGGCCAATTTGCTGGCCAGAGCCGCGGTACGCTGTTGTCCGCGTGAACCGTAGGCCCGCAGATTGCGTTCTCCCAAGTAGAAGCCGAGATCGTCGCGGTGCGGGCCCAGCAGTGTGGTTCCTGCGCCCAGGTCGCGCGTGCGGCTGGCGTGCAGATGCGCCATGAAGGAGGCTCGGGCCTGCTGCGGGCTGAGATCGGCATAGGCGACGCCCAATTCGCGCAGCAGAGGAGGGCGGCGGTAGGGCACGCTGCTGGCCTGTTCCTGGCCCGGATCAAAGCTGGGCAGGTAACGTAGTTGCAGGCGCTCGATGCCACCGCTGAGGTCAAGATGCAACAGGGCTGCATCCTTTTCCAGCTCGGTGATGAGCCACTGACGTCGGGCAATGACCAAGCTGCCGGCGGCCACAAGTTTTTCATCCCAGTAGCGCAGTTGCTCGCCCGGATTACGACTGCCCCGTTCAGCCAGATTTCGCAGCAGGGCATTGCGTTGGGAAAGAATTTTCTGATATTGACTCAATGCCCGGCAGTAATCGGGCTGCATTTGACACAGGGCAATGTCGAGATAACGGCGGCGCTGGCTGGGCGAGCCAGAAACCAAATCAACATCCTCGGGCCGGAAGATGACGGTGCGCATGAGCCCCACCAAATCCATGGCCCGCTTGTTAACGCCATTGATGCGCACCTGTTTGCGGAAGCGATGGCTGTTTTTGCCGGGCAGCAGGGTAATATCCAGGCGCTCGGTTTGCTGACCATGCTGAAGTTCTGCGGCCAGACGGGTAAAGGGCAAAGGTTCTTCCCGCACCTCCCAGCGCACCAGCTCGGCCTCGGCGTTGGCCCGCAACGATTTACTGGTAGCCAGATAGACGATGGCTTCCAGCAGATTGCTTTTGCCCTGGGCGTTATGCCCCTGCACCAGGGTCAGGCCCAGGGGCAGTTCCAGCTCAAGGCGGGCGTAATTACGAAAGTTGGTGAGCGAAAGATGACGAAGGTGCATGCTGTTTAGGATTTTTGCCACCTGCTGGGCTAAGGATTAGCGGCGGCGCAGAGCGGCTTCCAAACCGTAGACACCTTCGGGACCCACGTCGATAGCGTGTTGGGTGCGGGCCTCGATTTCGATTTTGTCGCCGGGCTCAAGATTGACCGCCTCGTTGGTTTCGGCAAAATGAAAGGTGGCTGAACCGCTGATGATGTAGATGATGCGGGTGTAGGAGCGCGAGTGGTAGGAAAAGTGGTCGCCGGGCCCGTTGCGCCAGGTAAAGGGGGCCAGTCCCTGAGAACGCATCTCGGCCCGCAATTCAGATTCGGTGACATCGCCCCATTGCCACGGGGTGTACTGATAGCTCATAAGAATCTCCTGTTTCAGGCTTGGGGCCCGGTTTGGCGGGCAATGGCTTTTTGCACAAAGGCTAAAAAGAGCGGGTGCGGATCATCGGGACGAGATTTGAATTCGGGGTGAAATTGGCTGCCCAGCATAAAGGGATGATCCTTGAGTTCAGCAATCTCTACCAAACGTCCATCCGGGCTGAGACCACTAAAGATGATGCCAGCCTCTTCAAAGGAGGCGCGGTAGCTGTTGTTAAATTCCCAGCGGTGACGATGCCGCTCCTGCACTTCATCCTGGCCGTAGGCTGCCCGAGCCTTGCTGCCAGGGCTAAGCACGCAGGGATACAATCCCAGGCGCATGGTTCCCCCCATGTTGGTAATATCTTTCTGGTCAGCCATCAGGTCGATGACGGGGTAGGGGGTGGCAGGATCGAATTCGGTGCTGTTAGGGGTATCGGCATCAAAAATGTGGCGGGCAAATTCGATGCACATGACCTGCATGCCCAGGCACAGGCCCAGGTAGGGAATGTTGTGTTCGCGGGCATGGCGGGCAGCCAGAATTTTGCCTTCGATGCCGCGGTAGCCAAATCCACCGGGAACCACAATGCCAGCGACGGTATCCAGCAGTGCAAGATTTTTGCCCCGCTCCAAATCTTCGGAGCTAATCCATTCGATCTCCACATCGTAGCCTTCGGCGATGCCCGCATGAAAAAGGGCTTCCCGCACACTCATGTAAGCATCCTTGAGCTCGACATATTTGCCAACCAGTCCGATGCGAAGCTGTGGCTTGGGGGCGTAGATGCGTTGTACCATGTCGCGCCAGCGGGAGAGATCAGGCGCTTGGCGCACCTGCAATTTCAGGCGCTCTACCAAATAATCGCCCAAGCCCGCATCTTCCAGGGTAAGGGGCACTTCGTAGATGCTGTCGGCGGTGACCAGGGGGATGATGGCCCGCGGCTCGACATCGGTGAAGAGGGCGATTTTGTCCCGCACCGCGTCATCCACCGGATGATCTGAGCGCAGACAGATGACATCGGGCTGAATGCCGATGCCGCGTAAATCTCGCACGCTGTGCTGGGTAGGCTTGGTTTTTAGCTCATCGGATGCCCCCAGATAAGGCAGCAGAGTTACATGAATGTAGAGGGTGTTCTCCCATCCTACATCTTTGCGGACTTGGCGAATGGCTTCCAAAAAGGGCAAGCCTTCGATGTCGCCCACAGTGCCGCCAACCTCGATGATGACGACTTCGGCGCCAGTTTCTTTGACCACCATGCCAATACGGCGTTTGATTTCGTTGGTTACGTGGGGAATAACCTGGATAGTTCCTCCCAGGTAGTCGCCGTGGCGCTCGCGGGCAATGACATCGGCGTAAATTTGGCCGCTGGTCACATTGCTGGAGCGTGTAACGTTGACGCTGGTGAAGCGCTCGTAGTGGCCCAAATCCAGGTCGGTCTCGGCGCCGTCGTCGGTGACAAAGACTTCGCCGTGCTGGTAGGGGCTCATGGTGCCAGGGTCAACGTTGAGGTAGGGGTCAAGTTTTTGACCGGCAACGCTAATGCCGCGGGCCCGCAGCAAACGCCCGATGGCAGCAGCGGTGACGCCTTTGCCCAAACCACTAACAACGCCACCGGTCACAAAGATGTATTTGGTCATTGATTACGACTCCGATATGAATTCAAAAAGAAGAGACACGGAGAAGGCCCTCCGTGCCGGCATAATAACTGTAACTGTAAAGGTCTCTGCCCGCTTTTCTTGCCACAAAGCCATTCTTTAGCCTTTGGCAGTTCTTTCAGGAGGGGCGTAAATGATTGCTAACGGTTACGACTAAGGTCGCCCGGCTAGAAACCACGAAGACACGAAGCCACAAAGGCACGAAGAAAGAAAAAGCTTTGAAATGCTTGGTGTTCTTCGTGTCTTTGTGCCGTTGTGGTGATTGAAGTCGGGTACGTTAGTCGTTACTGCTAATGACTAAACCTGGTTGCCGTTTGAAATAGATGGGGGCAAGATGGTGCTGATTACCGTTCATGCCGCAGAAGATTCAACCACAATTGCCAATTGGGCTGAATGGTTCGCACCGCAGCAGCCTGCTCCGCCTGCTCTGCGGTCATCGTGGCGTTGGCATCAATGCCCACCGGAACGATTATCTGGTCGTCCGGGCGTCCCCAACCCAATTGATGAGCAAAATCTTCGACCACGGCAGGGGCCAGACTTTCATCAAAGGCCCGGTCTACCTCCTCCTTTTTGGCCTCGACTTCGGCAATGTGCCCTTCCATGATTGCCACTTCTTGCTGCACGTGCCGATAGCGTACCACATTCTGACCATACTTAACCGCAAAAAAGAGCAAAAAGAGAATACCGACCATTATCATGGCCTGCCGTGCGGTTAGAAGTTGCCTGGGAGTTGTGGGTTTGCGTGTCACGGAAAGATACCTTGTTGCCTAGGTGAGCTAGTGCACGACTGCACTTTCGTCATAGAAAAATGGTTACGACTAAAGTGGCCTGGCTAGAAACCACTAAGACACGAAGTCACAAAGGCACAAAGAAAGAAAAAGTTTTGAAATGCTTGGTATTCTTAGTGTCTTTGTGCCTTTGTGGTGATTGAAGTCGGGTACGTTAGTCGTTACGAAAAATGACAAATACGCACAGATTGTGCTGCCGGTCAGGTTGAGTGTCTTTTGTCGTTTGCATGGAGATGAAAGAAGAAGCGTTAAAAACAGACCGTGGGGTACGCTTTTCAAATCATCACTTTGTGTGCATCATAATCGGTGTGCCGAGCACTAATGATGTTGTCATTTTACCCCAAATTTCTATACAAGTCCAAAACAAAAAGAAAACCCCGTCCAAAACGGGGTAAAAGTATGCCGATGGAGGGATTCGAACCCCCACGAGCCTATGCCCACTGCGCCCTGAACGCAGCGCGTCTGCCAGTTCCGCCACATCGGCTTTTTTATTACAAGGGCTATTTTACTCCCTGTTTTGAACTTTGTCAAGATTCAAGGTGCGGCGTTCGGTTCTTGTAATCTTCCGGGTGTTGATGTACCAGTGCGCAAAGGTAGCAAAACGGTCTGCCGGTTCATTGAGATTACCAACAGCCATGTCGTGCACCACGGCAGAGGCGCCATAGGTGAGCAAGGGATAATAAAGCAGGATGGCAGGCAGCTCGGTGGCAAAAATATTCTGGAACTCGTAGTAAAGCTGACGGCGCATTTCCTGCTTGCCAGCCAGACGGGCCTGCTCCATGAGAATATCTGCTTCGCGGCTCTGCCAGCCACCGAAATTTTGCCCCTTGGGGCTAATCTGCGAAGAATGCCACTGTGGATAGGGATCGGGGTCGCCGATGAGTTCCACTGAAATGAGCGCAGCATCAAAATGGCGGGGCGACAAGAAATCGGTGACCATGCCGGTAAAGGAGACTGGTTGCGGTGTAACACGCACGCCGATTCGGCCCCAATCTTCTACCATGGCCTGGGTGATAGCAATGGAATGCGGGGCATCATCGCTTAGCAGGGTAAATGCCAGCTCATGCCCATCTTTTTCTCGCACGCCATCCTTGTTGCCATCAATCCAGCCAGCCTCTTCTAACAGCTTTTGGGCCCGCTCCGGGTTGTATGGGTATCGGGGTGCATTGGGATTGTAGGCCCAGGAATCGGGCAGAATAGGACTATCCGCCTTCAGTCCCACGCCCGGGATAATTTCAGAAAGCAGCTTGTCACGATTCAACGCATACGCCAGGGCCTGGCGCACCGGCTGTTCCTTCAAGCCTGGTGCATCCGCAGCATCGAAGTTGAATAGCACCATGGTGTAACCGGGCGTGGGCGCAGTAAAAAGCTGTAAATCAGGAATCGATTCCGCCTGTTTTTGATACTCGGGCAGAATGTGGCTGACCCCGTGTACTTCGCCCGCTTCAGCCGCGGCCAAAATGCTGGGGTAATCGGGGTAAAAACGGAATTCCAGGGCGTCAAGATAGGGCGTCGTGTCAAATTGCGAAAGGACAGGCTCCAGACGAGCGTGCTGACTATCCATCTCGACCAGCTTAAAGCGCCCGCTGCCAATGGGTTGGGTGTTTAGCTGAGCGTTGGGGATCTCTGCCGGAGCGTAGCGCTCCCAATAATGCTTGGGAATCACGCCAAACCAGCGCAAGGTTACATAATCGGGGAACGCGGCGTAGGGCTGCGAAAGATGAAACACCACGGTGCGTTCATCCGTTTTGGTAGCGATGACCGAACGCCACAACTCCGCCAAATCGGGCAACACAGGCAAATCGGGATCCTGCATAAGCTGCACCGTGAACAACACATCATCCGCGGTAATGCGCAGCCCATCATGCCAGCGGCTATCGCTGCGCAGTGTAAAAGTATAAACATCGCTGTTGGGCCCCATCTCCCAACTCTCCGCCAAATCAGGCTGCCATGCCCCGCGCTCATCCAGCTTTAACAGGCCATTAAAGATAAGCGCGCACAAATCCCGATCCACTTCGTTGTACTGGCAAAGGATCGGGTTAATGTACTGAGGATTGCCCGCAACCCCCTCAACAAAGACGCCCCCGCGGGCGGGGACTTCTTGAGATGTGTAAGTATAAGTTGCGTAGCTGAGCAGTGCAATAACCAGTAAAATGCCTAAAAAGGCCAGGATTGCCTGCCAACGTACATGTCGACTCAATTGTGATGAACCAAGCAGGGAGGGCAACTAATAGGTCTAAAATCTTTCAGGCTTCGTGCCCCTGATCGTTTCAAGGGGCATTTAGCCGATAGCGCGCACAGTTACCATGGTTAACAAAACAAAGATAATGCTAAGCACAATGGTAGCCTGATACAAAGTCTTTTCCAGACCGCGGCGGGTGCGATAAACAGTGGTATCACTGCCAAAAACACTGCCAGCGCCGCTGTTTTGCGTCTGGAAGACAATTAAACCGGTCAGGGCGAGGCCCAGAATGATTTGTGCAATAAGTAAAAATGTGGACAAGGTAATTTCCTCCTGGAGAAATCAGCACGAAATTATAACATTTCCACGAACAGCAGACAAGTTTTAGCCCGGAGCGCAGCGCCCTCACCCCACCAGACCGCGAGCCCGCAACACAATCCCAAAACAATGCGCTAAATCATGTGCAAAGCTTGACAAAAACAGGCAAAAAGTTATAGGATTGATGCTTGCCAATACCTCGTCGAAAGACCTTACGCGTGCATAACTTGTGCGATATCGAGATCGTCGATGGGGCCAATAATAAAACGGAAACTATTGAAGGAGTTTTTCTCGTGTCTGAAAACCAAAACGCCACTCAAAAAGCAAAAAAAGAAGCAAAAATCAAAGTTATTCCTAAAAAACGCGTTGTGCGCCCGCTCGCTGTTGGCGAAAAAGTGAAAGGACGTGTCAAGCGGCTCACCGACTTTGGTGCATTTATTGACATTGGCGTTGGTACAGACGCCCTGGTGCATGTCTCGGAAATGAGTCAGCGCCGGGTCAAGACCCCTAAAGATGTTTTGAACGTCGGCCAGGAAATCGAAGCCTGGATTAAGGTGCTGGATAAAGAGAACAATCGCATCAGCCTCACCCTGCTTTCGCCCGGCACACGCACCATCCGCGATATCAAAACAGGCGAAATTCTCAAAGGCACGGTCACACGGGTCACCAACTACGGCGCATTTGTTGACATCGGCATTGGCTACGAAGGCATGGTGCATGTTAAAGAGATGGCCCACGGTTATGTGAATCAACCCAGTGATGTTGTTTCTGAAGGTCAGGAAATCGAAATCGAAGTTATCAAGGTCAACCGTCGCCGCGGCCAGATTGATCTTTCGATGAAGAACCTGCTGCCGGAACCGGAAGTCTCCAAACAGAAGAAATCCCGCAATTCTGAGCCGGAAGAAGATTTTGTGATGCCGGAAGAAGAGGAAGAGGAAGTTGCTTCCCCCTTCGAGATGGCGCTGATGAAAGCCAAAGAGAGGAAGGGAAAGCGCAAAGAGAAAAAACGCAAGAAGAAATCCTGGTACGAGGATGACGAAGATGATGAGCTGATTCGTCGCACACTGGGTATTTCGGACTGACGCCCGACTCCCCCACCATCATGGCCCGATGCTTTTGCGTCGGGCTTTTTGGTTTCTCGGCCTCACACCGGCATCTGCATAATGTTCACCGTCTCTTCCACCACAAACCGATGCAGCGCATCACAGGAAGAGGTCTTTCTGAATGCACAAAAATCATCCCAGCCCTGAAAATGATTCCCCGTGAGCCGTGAGCATTCGAGATAACCGAAGGTTTTGATGAATCGACTGACCAGAATCTTGGCTTTGCGGAAGAATTCTGAATCCATCGACCGGTAGATGTTCCGCAATTGCCGGGGATCTGTCTTTTTGGGATCCAGGGCAAAGCGAAGCCCCAGCGCCATCAGTGCGCCCGAAAGCGCACCGCACCCACCGCCAGATAAACCAATTCCGCCATCCAGTGCCACGGCAATTTGCTCCAGTCGCTCATGCCCGATGCCCGTTTGTAGCCTGATTTCTTCGAGCACGCCCGATGCGCAGTGAGTGCAACGACACCCCGCGCCCGTGGTCATGTCAGCCTTGGCCTGGGCCTCGTCCATGGGCTGCTTCGCCATAAATCGGGTCATGCTTGCTCCTGTGCGAGCCACACATCCCTTCACCTTTCGGGGATTCAGCAGACCTATCACAGTGATTCGCTGGTAATTCAGGTCATCCCTTTCACGGCACAGACACGTGCCAAAGCGCTCCTCGAACCAGGCTACATCGCGCCCCACCTCCTCCAAAAGCTGAATTTCATCGGCCAGTGTCCACTTCCCAGCCAGCGCCTGATCACGAATCATAGCTGAACTGATAGCTCCGCCAATGACCACGCCACACGTTGAGCCATTGTTCAAAATACCGCCAGCCAAACCGGTCAAAGCCATAATCAGCGCATCATCCTGAATCTCATACGCCTCTTGCAATGGAATCAATTGCGCTTTGGCACAGTTGAAGGTGGTAAAAAGCAACTTCTTTGAATATCGAATCGATGACGTTGGTTTCAAGATGACCGGTCCTGGGCTGTAGAGAGGGCAAAACAGACAACCCTGATAGCTTACCGGCTTCAGCGCTCAATGTCAACCGGCACACAGCACGCATCATCGCCTCACCTATCAACGCTGCATTGTAGTATACTAAACCAACATGATTGATGCGCAACCCTCCTCATCACCAGTGGCACGCCCGCGACAACGGGCCCGCGATAACGCCTATCTCGGAGTGCTAACGCTGATGCTGATGCTGATGCTCTTTGTCGGCATCTTCACACAGTTAGCCTGGCAACAGCACGCGGCCCTGCGCACCCACAAAGCTGATTTAGGGCAGATGGATTTGGCTATCTGGAATAGCGCACATGGCCGCTTGTTGGAAGAAATCAAGGGCGATTCCCTTTCTACACGCCTCACCGACCACGCAGAGCCCATTCTCATACTCATAAGCCCCATCTTTTGGCTGTGGGATGATGTGCGGGCGCTGCTTTTGTTGCAAGTGCTGGCTGTGGCCCTGGCCGCTATCCCCCTGTTTGCATTGGCCCGAGATGCGCTGGGGCCCGTGGCCGCACTGACCCTGGCCGCAGCCTGGCTGCTAAACCCCTCGTTACAAGCAGCCGTCCTCAGCGATTTTCACGCCATCCCCCTGGCAGTCCCTCTGATTTTGTGGAGCTTCCACGCCATCGAGGCCCGACACTGGCGGCAATTTGTGCTGGCCGCGAGCTTGCTGGCTGCGGTCAAGGAGGAAGCCGCGTTGCTGGCCGCGGGCCTGGGCCTGTGGGCGCTGTGGCGGACTCGTCACGACACCACATCCACCGGGCGTCGGGCAGGCCTGATGCTGCTGCTGGCGGGCAGCGCCTGGTTTGCCCTGGCCACCTTTGTCATCATTCCGGCTCACGGCGCAACCGTACACCACAGCCCCGCATCGATCTACTTTCGGCGCTACACCGCACTGGGCGACACCCCCGCGGCCATCTTCAAAAACAGCCTGCTGCACCCCCAACGTCTGGGACAAATCCTGGCCGAACCTGCTCGGCAACGTTACCTGGCGAAACTGGTCGCGGGCTTTGGCTTCCTGCCCCTGCCGGGGATAGAAAGCATCCTGCTGGCCCTGCCCCTGATACTGGCCAACACCCTTAGTTCTTATCCCGCACAATTTTACGGCGACTTTCATTACAGCGCCCCGCTGATTCCCTACATGGCCGTAGCCGCAATTTGGGGCTTGCAACGCATCACCCAACATCGCCCCACCTGGCTGCGCCACCTCCTGCTCATCTGGCTGATAGGATGGGCCGGGTTCATGTACACCCACGCAGGGCGCGGGCCCGGGGGCGGAGCCTACGCAGCCATCCGCCCCAGCGCGCATGCACGCCTGCTACCCCGCTTTTTGACCCAAATCCCGCGGCAGGCTGCTGTCACCGCCACCGCCGCCCTAGAGCCGCACCTCACCCATCGCCGCTTCATCTATCAATTTCCCTACGGCCAACAAGCTGAATGGGCGCTGCTGGATGTAACAGGAGACACCAGCATGGCTCCCGGCGATCTTTACGAGCAAGTACAGAGCATGCTGACCACCGACTGGGGTGTTGTCGATGCAGCAGATGGTTACCTGCTGCTGCACCGCGGAGAAGCAAACCGGGTCATTCCCCCAGCCTTCTACGATTTTGCGCGCACGCCCGGTGCCGCCCGGAACAACACCCCGCCCCTGCAATTTTTGGGGCTGCAAGCACACCCCCGGGCCCGCTGGCGATTGGTAGATGTGCAAAGCCAGTGGCAGGTGGGCGCAACCTTCCAGGCGGGCACAGTGCGTCCCTGGCTGGTATTACGTGCGCCCGATGGCGAACTGTTGTACACCTACGACCAAAGCACACCCCCCGCGCTCATCTGGTATCCACCAACGCGCTGGCAAAAAGGTGATATTCTGCATCTGCGCAGCACAGGCCTGGCCCTGCCACATTTTTGGGTCGCGGCCGCGGGCGTGGTGCATGGCCCCGACCCCAGCCAGGCCGCACATCGCCTGCCCCGTGAGCTGGTCGCGCCGCAACTGCCTCCCGCCGATGCCAACGACACCCTGGGCCTGGTGGCACTGTGGCAATGGCAAGCCCGGCATCTGCGCCGCTACGAACCAACCCTGCTCACCTCCTCCAACTTGGCGGCACAACTCCAGCCCGACAGACACGACATCAGCGCCAGCTTTCGGGCCCAGGATGGCCATGTGTACAGAATGACCGCCCATGTGCCCCAAAACATGCCCGCCGCGGGCCAACCCCTGGATTTCTGGCTGCACTGGCAGGATGCCTTGCCCCCCCATGTTCAAAGCTTCGTGCATCTGCGGCATCAGGGGCAAATCGTGGCCCAGGATGATGGGCCGCGACGGCTCTTTTGGCTTCAACCGCCGCAACAGGGGGGCAATGATTGGCGCGAAGTACAGATTCCCGGCGATAATGTAGCATCGGGCCAGCGTGTCGAGCTGGTGATAGGCTTGTATCAACCTGCCACAGGCCAACGCCTGGCCTTGCTCGGGCCCGATGGCCAACCCGCGGGCACAGAACTTGTGCTGGCAAGCTGGCTAGTGCCCCATCCCCCAGTGCCCGATCAAAGCTGCGCACTCATTCCCGCCACCTGCGTCTCGCAACCGCAGTAAAGCAACAGCCACCGCACCCCGGCCCATATCGATACCCCCTCCTCTCACTCAGCACACCAAACCATGTACGACTTCAACCTCTACCAACAACAAGCCCTGCGCACCGCGGGCAATCACGGCGAATTCGATAAAACCCTCATCTACACCGCGCTGGGTCTCACCGGCGAGGCGGGCGAGGTGGCCGAAATCATCAAAAAAGCCTTCTTTCATGGACACGTACTGGACAAAGAAGCACTAAAAAAAGAACTGGGCGATGTACTTTGGTATTTGGCAGTCATGGCCAACACCCTGGAAATCCCGCTGGAGGATGTGGCCCGACACAACATCGAAAAACTGGCCAAACGCTATCCCCAGGGCTTCTCGCAAGAACGCTCACGCAATCGCACCGACAATTAAGTAGGTGATGCTATGAAAGTTGAAATGTGACGGCTCCTTGCTATCCGGAGTGCACCACCAAGAACACCAAGCATTTCAAAACTTTTTCTTCCTTGGTGCCTTTGAGGCTTCGTGTCTTCGTGGTTTCTAGCCGGGCTACCTTAGTAATAACTGCTTATCTACTTAATCATTGCTCCTTAGCTGCCAATGAACATCCGCCAACGCCTGACCCTGCTGCTACTGCTGCTGCTGGCCTTTGCCCTGCGTCTGCATCACCTGGACGTGCAAAGCCTGTGGTACGATGAAGGTGTTAGCGCGCGTGTGGCCCAAATGTCCCTATCTGAGCTGGCCCGCTGGACAGCCGCCGATATTCAGCCGCCACTTTATTACATGCTGCTGCACGGCTGGCTAAAGGCCTTTGCGCCCTGGCCCGGAAACATCGCCTGGCTTATGCGCTTTGTTTCGGCCAGCTTTGGCCTGCTGTTGTTGCCATTGCTGGCGGTACTGGCCCGCAAGCTGTGGCGCATCTGTGCAGGCTTGCTAACAACTTTGGTGGCAGGCATCTCGCCACTGATGGTTTATTATAGCCAGGAAGCCCGCATGTACACGCTGCTGCTCTTTTGGCTGGCCCTGGCCGCGTGGGCGGTGGTGCGTCTGCTGGATGAAAATGGTCGCGTCCATCGCGAAAAAGCACGGCTGCAATGGCTGGCATTATACACCCTGAGCGGCGTGGCCGCGCTGTATACCCATTATTTTGCCGGATTCGCCTTGCTGGCACTGGCACTTTATTGGGGGCATGTGTGGCTACGTGAGCATCGTAGTCGCCGGGCGCTGGGCGGCTTTGCCCTGGCCAATGGCCTGATTTTGGCAGGCTTTGCGCCGTGGCTGCCCCTGATGTGGCAACAATGGCGCACCGATACCAGCTACTGGCCCGGAAAACTCAAACTAACCGAAGCGCTGTGGCATCTGCTCGACAACCTGACCGTAGGCGCCACCGAAGTTTTTTTTGAGAGGTTGGCCCGGGCCTGGCTGCCCTGGTTCGGGTTTGCTGCTCTGCTGGGACTTTGGGGATTGTGGCAGCTTCACCGCAGGGGACGACAACGCCCGCTGGCCCTGGTGCTGCACTGGTTACTGCTGCCAGTGCTATTTATCTTGGTGCTGGCCTGGCGCACGCCCAAGCTCAATACCCGCTATCTGCTGGTGGCCTGGCCCGGTTGGGCGCTACTGCTGGGCGGCGGCGCTGCCAGCCTGTGGCATCGACGCTCTCAATGGGCCCGCGGCCTGACTGTGGCCATGTTGCTGCTCATCACCCTGGCCAGTGCCCGCGGCCTGGATAATTGGTTCCATGACCCCAATTTTGCCAAAACAGGCTGGCGTGAGGCTGTGGGCTATGCAGCCACGCACCATGCGCCCGATGAGGTGGCGTTGTTGGTCTCGGGCCACGCTTACCCCATCTTCGATCTGTATTTGCCCCCAGATGCGCCGGAAAAATGGCGCATGACCCGCTTTCGTCTGCCAGAGATAGAGATTTTGGACGTGACGCAAGTGCTGGGCTGGGAAGAGACCGCGCGGGCCCTCAACGCCAATTTGCAAGGACACAGCGGTGTTTGGCTCTTTTTGTGGCAAGATGAGGTAGTCGACCCGGCGCAAACCACCCGCACGCTGCTGCGGCGCTACGCTCATCAGGAGCCGACTCCGCAATTTGCTTTTTTGGGATTAGAGCATTATCAGCTCCCGCACGATTTTGCTGTGCCCGTGCAGCCTCCTCTGACCTGGCCCGGCCATACGTTTGCCTCGGGATTGAGCCTGGTGGGCGTGCAGCGGGCACAGGGAGGCTTGTGGCTCTATTGGCAGGCGCAGCAGCCGTTACCCGATCTGCAGGTAACGCTCAGCTTGCAACAAGCAGGACAAGAACTGGCACATTTGGATCAACGCCCGCTGGGCTACGACTTTCCGACGACGCATTGGAACCGGGGCGACACCTATGCTCAGTGGCTGCCGCTCGCGCAGGCGCCAACGAGCGCCAGCCTGCACCTGCGCGTGCATGATGCGCACACCAGCGAAACCTGGATACTGCCACTGGAGTAGCCAGCCGCACGCCCTATGACATCTGTTACATTCGAACCACGACGATTTTTTGGTAACTACTAACGTATCCGACTTTAATCACCACAAAGGCACAAAGGCGCAAAGACACTAAGAACACCAAGCATTTCAAAGCTTTTTCTTTTCTTCGTGCCTTTGTGGCTTCGTGTCTTCGTGGTTTCTAGCCGGGCTACCTTAGTCATAACATTTTTTGTAAACCTCTGTTCATCAAGAATGCAAGACCCATAAAACAGGAGCCAACAATGTCTGACCCATACGCACACCAAAAACATGATCACTTCGGCGTTCCCGATGTGCCCCGACCTGTGGTGCTCATTTTATCGGGCCCCTCGGGCGTGGGCAAGGATTCGGCGCTGGACGCGCTGGAACGCATGGGCGTTACGTTTCATCGTGTGGTGACAGCGACCACGCGCAAACCGCGCCCGGGCGAGGTGGATGGCAAGGATTATCATTTTGTGAGCATGACACGCTTTGCCGAGATGATTGAAAATGACGAGTTGCTGGAATTTGCCCTGGTTTATGGCGATTACAAAGGTGTTCCCAAGAAGGAAATCATCGAGCCGCTGCAACGAGGGGTGGATGTGATTATGCGGGTGGATGTGCAGGGCGCTGAAACGATGTCGAAGAAGTTATCTGGAGCCAGCACTGTGTTCTTGACCACCCCCACCGAAGAGGAGATGGTACAGCGTCTGCGGGCCCGCAAAACAGATTCGGATGAGCAGATTGCTATTCGTGTGGCTTATGCTCGTAAAGAGTTGGAGATGCTGCCCAAGTTTCAGTACGCGGTGGTGAATCGTCACGACAAGCTGGAAGAGACCGCTCGGGTGCTATGGGCCATTTTAACCGCTATCCGTGCCCGCACCGATTACAACCGGGTGACGATTCAGGACGAGACATAGGCTTGCTGCGACAGAATCTGTATGACACTCCCTTTTATTTTTAGCCCATGACACCACATCGATTTGCTCAAGTGGTGGTGCTGGTTCCCATCGACCGGCGTCCTCCCAAAGCCACCTCCCCCAATGCTCTGCAAAAACTGGTGGATTTTGCGCCGGAGCGCCAGATTTTTACTTATGGCATTCCGCAGGAGCTGCGCGGGCTGATTGTGCCGGGCCAGGTGGTGCAAGTGCCTTTTGGTCGCGGGCAGCAGTTGGGGGTGGTGATGCGTCTGCAAGCAAGTGCGCCTCCATCGCTGAAGGTGAAGCCGCTGGGCGAGCCGCTAAGTGAGGGTGCGGCTCTGACTCCGGAGTTGCTCGATTTGGCGCTGTGGATGAGTCGGCATTATTTGGCGCCGCTGAGCGAGTGTATACGCCTGATTTTGCCGCCGGGCTTTACCGCCAAAAGTGACTTGTGGGTTTCGTATGTGCCGGGTGCCCCCATTTTTGCCGATGAATTGACGCCGGCCCAACAGGTGCTGTTGCTACATCTTAAAAAGTCGGCCATGCCGCTGAAAACCTTACGAGAGCTGGACCGACGGTTGGTGGCGGAGGATGTTTTGGGCGAGTTACGTCAGCAAGCGCTGGTAAGGGTGGAGGATCGAGGTAAGTTGAAGCGTCCCAAGCCGAAGTTGGCCAAGGTGCTTTCGCTGGCCATCGCTCCGGCAGAGGTGGAGGGTGCGCTTATGGGCGTGGGTCGGGCCAGTAAGTCTGCCGAGGTTCTGCTATGGGTACAGAATCAGGGGTCGGGCGCAGCGACGCTGTCCGATTTGAAGCGGGCGCTGCATCCCACAAAGAAGCAGTTGGCAGCTCTGACCGGGCAGGATTGGCTGCGAGTGGTGGATGATACGCTGTTTTTGGGCCCGAACGAGGCGGATTTGCCCCGGCAGGTGATGCAGTTGCGAGGGACGCTGAAGTATCGGGCGGGGTTGCAGGCGCTGGCGCAGGGGCCCATGTTGCTGGATGATTGGCGCAAACGCACCGGTTTGGGCTTGCCCGAGGCCCGAAAGCTGGCAGATTGGGGCTTCATCACGCTGGATGAGGTGGATGTGTGGCGGGATCCGCTGGCTGGACGGGTGTTTGAATCGCCACGACCTGCTGCGCTGACCGAGGATCAGCAACGGGCCTGGACACAGATTGAGCAGGCGTTGACCCTGCTGGATGCTCAGGAAGAAGTGGGTGAGCCGCCAGTTTTTCTGCTGCATGGTGTAACGGGCAGCGGCAAGACGGAGGTTTATTTGCGCACGCTGGAGCGTGTGGTGGCGGCGGGGCGGCAGGGCATTGTGCTGGTTCCCGAAATTAGTCTGACTCCGCAGACGGTGCGGCGTTTTGCCGGGCGTTTTCCGGGCCGGGTGGTGGTGATCCATTCCAAGCTGACGCCGGGGGAGCGCTATGATGCCTGGCGTCGGGCCGGGGAGGGGCAGGTGGATGTGGTGGTGGGTTCGCGATCGGCGTTGTTTGCGCCATTGCCTCGCATTGGGGTGATTGTGGTGGATGAGGAGCATGAGGCGGCGTATAAGCAGATTCGCACGCCCCGCTATCATGCCCGTGATGCTGCGGTGCAGTTGGCCCGTTTGCACGGAGCGCTGACACTGCTGGGCTCGGCCACGCCTTCGCTGGAGAGTCAATTTTTGGCCCGCCGCGGTCGGTATCGTTCGTTGCGTTTGCCCCGGCGAGTGATGGGGCATCGGGAGGGGGGCAAGATTAAGATGCTGACGCTGCCGCGGGTGCGCATCGTGGACATGCGCGCGGAACTGCGCGCGGGCAATCGTTCGATGTTTTCGCGGGCGCTGCACGAGGCGCTGGATGAGACGTTGGCCCGGCAGGAGCAGGCGATTATCTTTCTCAATCGCCGCGGCACGGCCACGTTTGTGATGTGCCGCGATTGCGGGCATGTGGTCAAGTGTCCCCGTTGCCAAATCCCACTAACGCATCATCGTGGCGATGTGCTGATTTGTCATCATTGCAATTATCGGCAGCCTATGCCCCGGGTGTGTCCTAAGCCCGATTGCAGGAGTCGGCGTTTTAAGACGTTTGGTGCGGGCACCGAGCGGGTGATGGATGCGCTGCGGGCGGCGTTTCCGCAGGCCCGGCCTTTGCGCTGGGATCGGGATGTGACAGGGGGCAAGCACAGCCATGAGGCGATTTTGCAAGATTTCATCGATCACAAGGCGGATGTGCTGGTGGGCACGCAGATGATTGCCAAGGGGCTGGATTTGCCGTTGGTGACGCTGGTGGGCGCACTAAGTGCCGATACGGGGCTGTTTTTGCCTGATTTCCGGGCGGCTGAACGTTCATTTCAACTTTTGATGCAGGTGGCGGGCCGGGCCGGACGTTCGGAGCTGGGGGGGCAGGTGATTTTCCAGACTTATCATCCGCAACATTATGCTGTGGTGGCAGCCAGCCAACATGATTACGATGCGTTTTATCATACAGAGATGCGCTTCAGGCAAGAGCAGGGATATCCTCCTTATCGCCGTTTGACGCGGCTGCTGTATTTGGATAGTTCGCGGGAGCGGTGTCAGCAGGAGACGGCGCGGGTGGCTGCCTTGCTACAGGCCCGGGCCTCAGCTTTGAAGATCGCTGAGTTTAGCGCCATTGGGCCCGCGCCAGCTTTTTTCAGCCGTGAGCGGGGCAAGTTCCGTTGGCACATTCTTTTCCGCGCAGAAGATCCCGGTGCGTTGCTGGCAGGTGTGCCTCTGGGCCCGCAATGGCGCATCGATGTAGAGCCGGTGGATACGTTGTAAGAGGGCAGACTTTTTGGAGGCGGAGCCCCGGAAATGGTAAATTGTTATGAAAGGTGACTACTAACGTACCCGACTTCAATCACCACAAAGGCACAAAGACACTAAGTACACCAAGAATTTCAAACCTTTTTCTTTCTTTGTGCCTTTGTGGCTAATCATGCAACGTGAATCGTTACAATCTTTTTCCTTACTCATCAAGGATGTATCATGGCTCAATTCGATTTCGATAAACTGGTCAATCGCCGCCACACCGATAGCATCAAATGGCGTCAACCAGATGATGTGCTGCCCATGTGGGTGGCTGATACCGATTTTCTGGCGCCACCTCAGGTCATTGCAGCTTTGCAGCAACGGGTGAGCCATGGCATTTTCGGATATCATCACGAATCACCTACGTTGCGTGCCACGGTGGTGGCCTGGGTGGCCCAGCGCTATGGCTGGAGTATCGAGCCGGAATGGATTTTGTTTTTGCCCGATGTGATGCGGGGTGTGAATTTGGCCGCGCAAACGTTGGCCCGTCCTGGCGATGGCATTTTGGTGCAGACGCCAGTGTATGCGCCCTTCTTCGATGTGGTGCGCAATGCTCGCTGCATCCAGCAGGACGCACCCCTGGTGGCCGATGCGAGCGGACGCTATCATTTTGATATGGATGCGTTGGAGGCTGCCGTCACCCCCGAAACCTCGGTGTTTTTGCTGTGCAGTCCACAAAATCCCACAGGCCGGGTCTTCTCGCGGCCCGAGCTGGAAGCTATTGCTGCCTTTTGTCAGCGTCACCAGCTCAGCATCATTTCCGACGACATCCACGCCGATTTAATCTTCTCCGAGGCGCAGCATACGCCCATCGCGTCGCTGGATGCCGATTTGGCCCGGCGCACAGCCACCTTCATTGCGCCTAGCAAGACGTTTAATTTGGCGGGACTCAAGGCCGCGGTGGGCATTGTGCCCGATGCCGAGTTGCGGCAGCGAATGCAGGCCCAGCATCGTGGTCTGATGGCGCGCGTCAATCTTCTGGGGCAGGTGGCCATGGAAACCGCATATAGCCAAGGGGCGCCCTGGCTGGATGCCATGCGGCTTTATTTGCAGGACAATCGTGATTTCTTGCTGGCCTTTATTGCCGCAGGTCAGCTACCTGGTGTGCGCATGGCTCGGCCTGACGGCACTTTTTTGGCCTGGCTCGATTTTAGCAAGACTGCGTGGGCCCATGAGCCTGCCCGCCACATCCGCGAACAGGCGCGGGTGGTGGTCAATGAGGGCACATGGTTCGGCGATGCGGGGGCAGGGTTTGCCCGTCTGAACTTTGGTTGCCCGCGGGCCACGCTGGAAGAGGGCTTGACGCGCATTCAGCAGGCCATGGCCCGGCATCAATCACGTGCTTGACAAATTGGTGGTATTTAGCGAATCCGCGGTAAGCTTTAGCCCAGGGACCAATGCACCGATGATGATACCGCCCGGCGTTTGGGCTAAGGTTTTTCCCCTACACTCACACCACCTCAAACCATGATGACATCCCAAAAAACAACCCTACTCTTCCTTTGCACAGGCAATTCCTGTCGCAGCCAGATGGCCGAAGGCTGGGTGAATCATCTTTTGGGAGCGACTTACCAGGCCTACTCGGCTGGAACCACTCCTTCGGATACGGTTCATCCCCTGGCTGTGCAGGTGATGTCGGAAGTGGGCATCGATATTGCCGCGGGTATTCCCAAGCATCCCCACGTTTTCCGTCATCTCACCTTTGATTTGGTCATCACCGTGTGCGATGATGCGGCAGAAAAGTGCCCGCTATGGCTGCGAGAAGGGCGCGTTGTCCACATCGGTTTTGATGACCCCGCCCGTGCCCAGGGGCCAGAAACGGCTCGATTAGCTGTTTTTCGCCACGTCCGCGATGAAATTCGCACACAAATTTTTGATTTCCTACACTCCCTTACGTGAGGTCTCCCATGAAGAAGAAGCATCTTACTGCCATGCCCGAGGATGTGGCTGCCGCACGCAACGATATCGGCCATGTGCGGGCCACCATCTCGCAGCTTTTGGATGATTCGGATATCGCCAAAGGCAAAACCTGGAAGCGGTTGAACAAAATCTATAAAGCATTGGATGATGCTGATCGAAAGTTGGGCCAGGCGCAATCGTTGCTGGAAGAGGCGTTGCCCAAATTGTTGAAACAGTTCGAGAAGAAAAAGGGGCGAGGCGAAACATGATGGCCAGCGGCTATGCCCATTATGTTGCCGAGACGCATAATCGGAAGGCCGTTTGTTCACGTTTTTACGACTAAGGTAGCCCGGCTAGAAACCACGAAGACACGAAGCCGCAAAGGCACGAAGAAAAGAAAAAGCTTTGAAATGCTTGGTGTTCTTAGTGTCTTTGCGCCTTTGTGGTGATTGAAGTCGGATACGTTAGTAGTTACTTCACGTTTTTATATCTCATCACCAAAGCAGTGCGCCACCCGCTTCTTGTTGCTACGCAAATTTGGGGCTGCTTTTCGCTATACCCTATAATTGAACCAGCCATTTAACGGTTTCAAACTATCGGTTCAGTTATTGGATCATCGTCATCAAAAAATCAAAGTAACTGCACAGTTACAAACCAAAAAATCGTTACGACTAAGGTAGCCCGGCTAGAAACCACTAAGACACGAAGCCACAAAGGCACAAAGAAAGAAAAAGTTTTGAAATGCTTGGTGTTCTTAGTGTCTTTGTGCCTTTGTGGTGATTGCAGTCGGGTACGTTAGTAATTACGATTTTACAATCTGCCTACACAACTTCTATCCACAGCACCTCGGGGGGAACGCCCAGACGGAA
>CAZMDD010000080.1:0-2774 GCA_964565065.1 uncultured Caldilineales bacterium
TGCCAAAAGTTTGGCCATTTCGGTTTCGGCGTTGAGCTCCCGGGCCGCAGCCAAAGAGCGCTTCTTCATGGCGTCGATGTCATGGGCGCTGAGCGCATTGAGCTGGCGGGCCAGGGTCTCGGGCGCAAAATCCTCGGCCACCACGCCCACGTCGTAGCGCCGCACCAACGCGGCCATGGCGGGCGAGGGGCCAATGGCCACTGCCAGGCCAGCCATGATAAATTCGAAAAATTTGTTGGGCAACGCCATCGCCTGATTATAGTTCAGCGGGTTGAGCAAATAAAGCCCCATGTCGTGATGACAAATAGCCTCTGTAATGGCTTCGGGAGCCGCTGGTGATAAAAAGCGGACTCGTCCTGGCGTTTTTTGGGCAGCCTGGTCCTGCAAGCTTTCTAAATATCCAGGTGTTCCCGGCATCAACATAAAATCCAAAAAATAGCGTGAGTCCAATGCTGCCAGTAAATCTATCATGCGTTCCAAACGCCGTTCTTTCATTGCCCCACCATGATGAATCAAGCGAATGTGACGAGGATTCGTGGGATGAAAGGCGTGTTCCCTGAATGCGGGAACATTGCGTATCACGCCCACTTGCGGAATTGCAAAAAGGGTTTCATATTTTTTTGCGATGTTCTCTTCCACGGTAATCATGGCCTGGGCCCGAGGGGCGTAACGGTCAATGATGTGGGTGTAGAGCGGCTGCGCCAAAATCCGCCACCACATGGCATTAGCCCGATGTGCGGGGCTGTATTCGTGGGCATCGAATAGCACCTTGGCCCCGGTGCCGCGGGCCGCCTCGATGGCGATGGGCAGGGCGATGGCCTCATTGGCGTGAATCAGGTCGGGCTGCGAGGCCACCACCTCGTGCAGGGCTTGATGATGGTCAGGCTTGGCCCAGTACCAGCGCTCGAGCATCGCTGGAGTCAAGCGCCCCGCGAGCATACGCGCGGCCTGCATCATGCGCGCGCCACGCGGGAGGAGGACTTTTTGCACCGGGCGCATGGTTACGTGCGGGCGTTCTTTATCCAAATGCCCCCAGCCCACCACGGTCACATCGTAGTGGCGGCTGGCGTAGTCAATTTCTCGCAGCACGCGGCCATCCTGATGAATGGTGGAAAGGGAGAGGATGGTGAGTTTCGGGCGCATAACCTTATTGGGCCGCCGATGCTTTGCGGCGAGTAAGCGACGTGTGTAACATTTTCATCATGCCTGCAACTTGCTCTCGTTCCCCCAAAAAGAGCACCAACAAATAAATCAGCAGGAAAATTGCTGTTTTGAGCATGGCGCTGCCCCACGTTGCTTCGCTCATCCCCAATATGCGAAGCGTGCCGTAACCTGCAAGAAATGCGCCACTTAGAGCCAGCGTTGGGACAAGAAAGGCCTTGCGGATAGAAAGGGTCACGTAGCGCCGGGATTTCCACAGCAACAGCAAAATGCCCATAAAAAGCATGATGTCTACAGCAAAAGCAACACCAATGATGCCCCACCGTGTACCAAACAAGAATAAGCCCATCACTAAAATTACCAATTGAATGAGACGTACCTGGATGATGGATTCTGGCTTGCCCACAGCAATAAACAAATTTGCAATGGTTCCTTTAATGGGATCCAGCAGCGTAAACACCAACATCAATCGAAAAACCGTGATGATGGGTAACCACTTGTTGCCCAGCAGCAAGCCGACAAATTCGGGCGCAACGAACGCCAACCATCCCCCCAGCAAAAACCCGGTACGAATGAGTAATGCCAGAGTGCGAAAAAATGCCTGCGAAAGCTGCTGCCTTTCATATTTCAGCTCGGCATAAGTTCCCCCCGAAACATTGTTTACCGGAGTGGCCAGAACTCTGCTGGGATAGGTGGCAAAGGTGTAAGCGCGTCCGTAAAATCCCAGCGCAGTATCTCCCAGGTAGGCCCCTGTCCACAGGTCATCCAGTTTGTTCAAGGCAATAATCAGGGCCGATGAAAGAAAGGTGCGGCTACCAAAGCTGAGAAAATAACGTATTTCGGGCCCTTGCCAACGCCATTGCGGGCGCCAGACCGGCCGCCAGAGGTAGTGCAAAAAGAGGGCGATGAGAGCTGTCGTGACATTGGTAGCCAGCAGCGCGCCCAAGCTTACACCGCGCCAGGCCAAAAACAGCGCAATTCCAGTGGTGGCAAAGATGGTGATAAACTGTATCAGCGCCAGGCGACGATGTATGATGCGACGCAACAGAATGCTGCGAGAGGTTTGCGTGAGGTTGTTGAGCCCGGTAGCAATGGCAATGACCATCAAGGCCCACCGCAGATTGCCTTTTGTAAACAGGTAGCTGCCGGTGAGCACAATGACTAGCCAAACAGCCGTAAAAATGGTGGTTAGGGTAAAGTGCGTAGCTGCTGCGTGTGCTTCATTTTGCGTTTCGGGCGAGCGATGCAACATGGCTGCGTTCAATCCAAAGCTTAGCAGCACCGCTGCCAGGGCGATAACCGCCATAGCTTTGGCGTAAACCCCAAAAGTTGCTACTGGCAACCAGCGAGAAAGTAATACCGAGCGCCCGAACAGCACCACTGCCCCGGTCAGGCTGGCGCCAATGTTCCACGCGGTAGATTGAATGCTGCGCTCGAAAATGCTGGTCATATCCAGAGCTAAGACGCGGTGGGCGCAATGCCCGAGGGTGTTTGATGATACTTGCGCCCGCAGGCCTGACAGAGAGCCTCTTCGCCCTGGGCAAAGTCCAGTTTAACGCCGCATCGACAGATCCAGCCTGTGCGGCGAGCAGGAACACCGGTCATCAACGCGT
>CAZMDD010000081.1:0-9199 GCA_964565065.1 uncultured Caldilineales bacterium
GAGTCTGCGACTCGGCGGGTTGCCCGTTCGCTCATTTTCCTTCGCTCGCAGGGGAGGGAGTCATCTGCGGGCAGCACTTCGTAGTCAATCGCCAGCTCCTCCCACCGTGAGGCCCCAGCCGAAACGGGGGGAGGCCGGGAGGGGGGCCAAGGCGCCCGCTCAACCGCCATCAACCGCCACCAATCTCCACCGAATCTCTAAATCCCCCCCAAGACCTGCCTTCCCACCGCCCGCGCCGGGCGCCCAACCTCCAAACCTTGAACCTTAAACCGTGAACCCTCAACCAAGCATCGTCATCTGCCGCATGCCCAATCTTTGGAGCGCGTCGCCTTGCAAGTGTATAATCTGAGACGCATCGTAACGAGGCCACAGCCATCACAAACAAGCCCACAAAACAGCAAGCCCTCAACAACGCCTTCTTCTCGGCTTGCAGCAAAGGCTCAAAAGCGCACCTGAATCGTTACGACACATGCCCCTTGAACACCCCCTCTCACTTACAAGGCCCAACGTGGACAAAAAAGATAAAATCCGTTGCAGTGTGTGCATCACTGCCTACAATGAAGAATCGAATATCGGCAAAATTTTGGATGCCATGGTCAACCAGCATCTCCACGAGGTGGCCATTACCGAAATCATCGTCGTTGCCAGCGCCTGCACCGATAACACCGTGCCCATCATCAAAGAGGCCATGACCAAAGACCCCCGCATCAAACTCATCGAGCAAGAAAAGCGCCTGGGCAAAACAGCAGCGGTCAACGCCTTTTTGCAAGTAGCACAAGAAGCTATTTGCGTGCTGGAAAGTGGCGACACCTTGCCCCATGAATCAGCAGTAGAACACATGGTGCGCATGTTCCGTGACCCGAAAGTAGGCATGACTGGCGCACATAAAGTTCCGGTCAACACGCCTGACCACCTTGCCAGTCTGTTCACCTATTTGCGCTTGCAATTGGAGCATGAGCTAAGTCTGGATATTCCTCGTCTGGGCGAAATGATTGCTTTCCGCAAAGTTTTTGATCAAATCCCGCCCGATGTGGCCATGGATGAGGCCTTTGTGGAAGCGATTACAGTCAAGCGAGGCATGGCGGTACGCTATGCGCCCGATGCCGTGGTTTACAACACCGGGCCCACCACCATCGGCGATTTTGTGCGCCAGCGCCGCCGCAATCATGCCGGACATCTTTATCTCAAACACAAATATGGCTACAAAGTAAGCAGCCTGCGCAAACGCAAGGTGGCGTGGATTGCCATCAAACAGGTGGCCCGGGCCATTTGGGGCGTGATTCAGCTCGTTTATGTGCTGGGCATGCTCTCGGTGCTGGAGGTTTGGTCACGATTCATGGGCTGGTACGATTTTGCAGTCAAAAAGGATCGGCATGTGGTGTGGGATATGGCCTGGAGTCAAAAAACCGATGTGGCTTCAGAAAAAGAAAAATCATCCAAACTTTCAGCAGAAGCCAATCAAACAGATGCCATGGCCTCGGTAACAGCGGCCAGTCACAAGGCCCAGGGCTAGGCCATGAAATCGAAACTGGGCAGCGTCTTGTTCCGGGGCAGCGTCAGCCTGCTGCTCTTTACCTTTATTTTGTGGCGATTCCAGGATAAACTGGCGCAGGTGTGGCAGAACCTGGCCTCGGCCAATTTGTGGTGGGTGTTGGTCGCAATCTTGCTCTTTTGGGCAGCCATGCTCATCAATGCCTTCAAATGGTGGACGCTGCTGCGGGCGCAAAAGATTCATGTTCCCTTTTCGGCCATGGCCAATTTTACCTTTGTGGGCTTCTTCTTCAACAATATCCTACCCGCCAACATCGGCGGCGATGTGATGCGCGGTTACGGTCTGGCTCGCCACACCGATAAAAACGCAGCCGCCGCGGCATCAGTCGTATTGGATCGCATCATCGGCTTATCGACCTACATGAGCGTAGCCACCGCGGCTGCATTGACAGTGGTTTTTCTTACGGGACGGGCCGAACTCTGGCCCCTGGCAGCCGCGGCAGCGCTGGCGCTCCTGGCACTGGTCTTGCTCGCGGCATTTCTCATCAGCCGGCGGATTAGCCGCTGGATAAGCCAATGGCTGCACCGCAGCTTTTTGCGCAAACTCGCCCCCATCTGGGATTCATTGGCCGCAGCCTTTGAGCTGTATCGTTTTCAGTACAAAACATTGCTCCTGGCCTTTTTGATTGGACTCAGCGGCATTTTTGCCACCACCATGGTCAATTACACCCTATCGCTGGCTCTGGGAGGGGGCATCTCCCTGGTGCATATTTTCCTGTTTACCCCGCTCATCGCCCTGGTACTCATCATCCCCATCTCCATCGGCGGCTTTGGCCTCAGCCAGATGGCCTATCCATTTTTTTACGGACTGGTGGGCGTTGCAGGTGAATTGGCCCTGGCCCTGAGCTTATTCGTGCAGGTAGTGCAGCTCTTTTGCAGCTTGCCGGGCGGCCTACTCTGGCTGCTTTGGAAGAAGGATGGCAAGCAGTAAACAGCTTGTGTAACTAAACAGAAGACTATCGGAATGGTAACGGCCTGTATCGTTACGGACGATGAACGGAAAGGTCTCCTCCGCCCATCGTCCATCTGGTCATTCAGGACTCGAAACTTAGCTTTTGGAGATTTCGCGGGCAATGATGTGGCGCTGAATTTCGCTGGTGCCTTCGTAAAGTTGGAAGATTTTAGCATCACGCATCAATTTTTCTACAGGATATTCCTGGCTGTAGCCATAACCACCAAAGACCTGAACAGCCTCGGTGGTCACACGCATGGCCATATCCGCGCAATAGGCCTTTGCATAAGCTGCCAATGTGGTGTTGCGCTTGCCGTTATCCTGCAGCCAGGCTGCTTTTTGGGCCAACAATCGGCCCGCTTCAATTTCGATGGCCATATCAGCCAGTTTGAAACCAATGGCCTGCTTGGCAATAATGGGCTTGCCAAAGGCGATGCGGGTTTTGGCGTAGGCAGTGGCTTCCTCGAACGCGCGACGGGCCACACCCACAGCAGCGGATGACACAGCGGGGCGGGAGCTATCAAAGACTTTCATGGCAATCAAAAACCCAACACCCTCAGGCCCGAGACGATTTTCTACCGGCACTTCCACATCCTCAAAAAAGACTTCGCTGGTCCAGGCGGCATGTTGCCCCATCTTGGGCAGATGTTTGCCTGTGGTCACACCCCACTCGCGCTCGACAATGAACGCACTAAGACCGCCGTAACGATCTTCTTTGTTGGTGCGGGCAAAAACGACAAAAATATCAGCAACCGGGCCATTGGTAATCCAGATTTTATTGCCATTAAGCACATATTTATCGCCCTTGCGCTCAGCCGAAAGCTTTATGGCGGCGACATCGGAGCCAGCGCCCGGTTCGGTCACGCAGTAGGCAGCCATGGCCCCTTCAGCCATTCGGCCCAGATATTTCTTCTTCTGCTCCTCGTTGCCGGCTATGTTGATGGGTAAACCTGCCAGTGAGTTTAGCATCAGCGCAGTTTCGATGCCGGAGCAGCCCCAGGCCAGCTCTTCGGTTAAAATAACCTCCTCTAGCAAAGACATGCCGGGCCCGCCATAGGCCTCGGGAACGTTGACACTGAACAAACCGTACTCCTGCGCTTTCTTAATCACGGGCCAGGGGTATTCCTCCGATACATCGTAATGCTCGGCCACCGGTTTGATTTCATTTTCCGCGAAATCGTGGGCCATATCCCGTAGCATTTTTTGTTCGGATGACAATTCAAAATTTAACATTTTTCGCCTCTCAAAAGGTGAAGGGTGGAAAGTATGCGATTGTAACACAAAAAACTGTCTCAACAGCGAAACAGTTTTGAAAGATTTTTCGTTACTGCTAAGGTAGCCCGGCTAGAAACCACTAAGACACGAAGCCTCAAAGGCACCAAGAAAGAAATAGTTTTGAAATGCTTGGTGTTCTGGTGATTGAAGTCGGGTACATTAGTCGTTACGATTTGCTACATTTTAGCACACTTAACGCAATGCGTCAATTCCTCCTTGCGCAATGCGTTATTTGCCACAACTCAACGGTGCCCGGGCCCTTGAACAAAGAGGGAAGAACAATCATCTTTTTCAGAATCTATGACGCCAAATCACGGTAAAAGCGTTAATGAAGATTCGCTACGCCAGTTGCTCCGCCATCATTCCAGGGGCGACAACAAAATAACGCAAGGAATAGGCATGCTATCCACGCCACTCACAGGCTCGCCCGCGACCTCCCGCCACATCAGGCCCGTAGAGGCTCCGCCATCCAAATTTACCGCGTCCACCAACCCCACATCGCTCCGACGCAGACGCTGAGCAAATGCCTGAAGCGTGCTGCCCGCGGGATCCACCACCCACAACATCCGGCCGGAGGCATCGACTCCCACCGCGGTGCGTCGGGCCACAGTTTCTGCATCCAAACCATCTACAACCTGCCCTCGCCACAGCAGTGTGGGCCAACCCTGCAGACCAAAATCCATGGCGGGCACGCCAAACTTGGGCTGGCGCACAATCGTGGCCACCCCATCCCGAATGATAAGCGCTGCGCCCCAATGCCCGCGCACCGGGGCCCGACGCTGGCCCGCCAGCTCCAGCAGGCCCATGTGCAAATAACGCCCGTCATCCTCCCAATAAAAGCCGCAATTCACCGCAGCCATGGCCTCGGGGTTGTTTTCCAGCCACTGGCTCAAAAACTGTACAGCCTGAGGGTCTTCATCGAATTGAACCTGAAAGCGCACCAAGTTGGGAGCATGGCGCAGCATCAGCAAGCCGTCATCAGCGGGTGCAATTTCAGCACCCGGAAACAGCATTTGCCAGAACTGCGAAAGGGGCACAGGGCTCGCGGGCGCGGCAGCATCATGCGCGCGCACAGGCGTGAAGGTGGCCAGGGGTAACTGCGACTCAGGTTCGGCAGGCGTAGATGTCACCGGAACTGTGCAAGCAGTCAGCAGCAATAGCATGGTTACAGCAAGAGAACGAAACATACTGCCAAGTATGGCGTAAAATGCTAATTTTGGCAAAGCGTTTCTTTCCTTTTTTCTTGGTGCCTTGGTGGTGCGCTCTGGATTACGATGAACCGTTACATTTCAACCTTCATCGCATCAACGACTTAAGTTTGTGAAGGTCTGGTCGAAAATTGGCCTTTCCAGCAGAATTATGGTTCACGGCTGGCAGCCACAGGCTCTGCATTCACATTTTTACTGCCCCACAGGCAAATCGATGAATACCCAGGGAAGCTGGAAATGCGCTTGCAAATGACGGGCCAAAGCCTGCACGCCCAGGGTCTCGGTAACATAGTGTCCGCCGTAGATGACGTTCATGCCCAGCTCTGCGGGCGCATGAACTACGGTGTAATCCAACTCGCCCGTAATCAGGGTATCGCAGCCCCGGTCATAGGCCTCCTCTATGCTGCGGGCTGCATCGCCCGAGCAGATAGCGATTTTTCGCACAATTTCCGGGCCCGCGGCATCTACCTTGAGCGGCGTTTGCAGCGCTGCGGTAAATCGGGTCAGCAGTTGCTCGAATGAAAGTGCGCCATCCCCCTGCGCCATCACGCCCAAATCCAACCCCTTGTAACTGAAATAGCTACCCACAGGCTCCAGGCCCAGCACCCGGCACAACTCGGCATTATTGCCCAACGCCGGATGCGCATCCAGCGCCAAATGCGCCCCATAAAGATTGAGATCGTTCTCGATAAAGCGCCGTACCTTGCGCCCGAATGCACCTGCAATCCGTTTGCTCGGGCCCCAAAAAATGCCATGATGCACCAATAGCATATCCGCTTCGGCAGCCAAAGCAGCATCGATGGCTGCGTGTGAGCTATCGACAGCCACAGCCAGCTTGTTCACCTGGGCACGCCCTTCTATTTGTAGTCCTTGCGGGCCAAAGTCAGCAATCGTTTTAATGCTTAGCAGCTCATCTAAATAAGTAACCAAGTCATTTCGGTTCATAAAATAACTCCAACTTTCAGTGTCTTTGTGGCAAAAAATGGGCAGAGACCTGTTCAAAGGTATCCGATTGGTGACTGTTCACTGCCAGCCTTCGTGGCCAAAGATTGAAGGTCGCTACCTGTATCATTACTCCGATTGTATCCTTCTCACCCCATCTCTGGCAAAAGATGTTATAATGCTCTCACCATCCGACACCAAAGGAGACCCCTATGGCTAATTATCATGGTTTCGAGCTTATCGAGGCCCGAGACATCCCCGAAATCAGCAGCCGCGCGCGGCTCTTCCGACACATCAAAACAGGAGCCAGGCTGCTTTCCATCGAAAACAACGACGAAAACAAAACCTTCGGCATCAGCTTTCGTACCCCACCCCAAGATAGCCGCGGCGTGGCCCACATCCTGGAACACAGCGTGCTGGCCGGTTCCCGCAAATATCGGGTCAAAGAACCCTTTGTCGAACTCATCAAAGGCTCGCTCAACACCTTTTTGAATGCCTTCACCTATCCCGATCGTACTGTGTATCCGGTGGCCAGCCAAAACATCAAAGATTTCTATAATCTCATCGATGTCTACCTGGACGCGGTCTTTTATCCCCTGCTGCGCCCGCTCACCTTCAAGCAAGAGGGCTGGCACTACGAAATAGATGATGCGGGCAACCTGAGCTACAAAGGGGTGGTCTTCAACGAGATGAAAGGCGTTTATGCCTCGCCCAACAGCATCCTCAGCGAAAGCATCCAAAACAGCCTCTTTCCCGACACCACCTACAGCCTGGAATCGGGCGGGCATCCGCACCACATCCCTGACCTCAGCTACGAGCAATTCAAAGCCTTCCACGATGACTACTACCATCCCGCCAATGCCTGGATTTTCTTCTATGGCAACGACAAGCCCAAAAAACGGCTCAAACTGCTGGATAAATGGCTGCGCGACTTCGGGCCCGCTAAAATAGATTCCCACATCCCAACACAACCCCGCTGGCAAACACCCCGTACTCTGCGACGCCCCTACATGGCCAGCGATGACAGCAAAGCCTTTGTCACCATCAACTGGTTGATGAGCGACATCGGAGAGGCCACAGAACGGCTGGCGCTGAACGTGCTGCACCAAATCCTGATGGAAACGCCCGCCTCACCCCTGCGCAAGGCACTCATCGACTCTGGCTTGGGTGACGATGTGGCGGGCGACGGCCTGGAAGATGAATTGCGGCAATACTTCTTTGCCGCCGGCCTGCGCGGCGTGGATGAAGGGGACGCCGACACCATCGAGCAGCTCATTTTTAGCACCTTGCAGCAATTGGTTGATGAGGGGCTTGACCGCAAAACAGTCGAAGCAGCGCTGAACACCCTGGAATTCTCCCTGCGCGAGATGAACACCGGGCGTTATCCCCAGGGCTTGATTTTGTATCTGCGGGCGCTGGCATTTTGGATTTACGATGCCGACCCGCTGGCCGTGCTGGCATTCGAAGCCCCCATGCAGCAAGTCAAACATGATGCTTTGACCCAACCTGGCTACTTCGAAAAACTCATCCGCAAACATTTTCTCGAAAACCCCCATCGTACCCGCCTGATTTTGTATCCTGACACCACGCTGAAAGAACAATGGGAAGCGCAGGAGCAGGCGCGGCTGGCAGAGGAAAAAGCCAGGATGTCGGAACAAGCACTGGCGCACATCCGCCAAGAAATGGAGGCTTTGCGTCACTTGCAAGAAACACCAGATAACCCCGCGGCACTGGCAGCCATTCCTCGCCTGAAACTAAAAGACCTGGATAAAAAAATCCGCACCATTCCTACACAAAAACAAACCGATCATGGTGTTACCGCACTGTACCACAATCTGCCCACCAACGGCATTTTGTATCTGGATACAGCGCTGGACCTGGCTGTTTTGCCCGCTGAGCTCATCCCCTATGTGCCACTTTACGCCCGGGCGCTGCTCGATATGGGCAATCAGGGCGAAGATTTTGTGGCGCTTTCACAACGCATCGGCAGCAAAACCGGTGGAATCGTCAGCACCATGCTGCTGGGAACCTCGTTACAGCAAAAAACTGTGGCTCATCTGCTGCTGCGGGGCAAAGCCACCGTGGCGCAAGCAAGCGATCTCACCGCTATTGTGCAAGATCTATTACTGCGCACCGATTTCGATAATCGGGCCCGATTCCGGCAGCTTGTCATGGAGGAGAAAGCACGGCAAGAAAGCTCGCTGATTCCCTCCGGACATTTGGTGGTGCATGGACGCTTGTGCGCACATTTTTCGGTGGCAGATTGGCTGGATGAACAGATGGATGGCGTGTCCTACCTCTTCTTCCTGCGGGCGCTCATGGCCCGACTGGATGACGAGTGGCCCGAGGTGCTGGCCAAACTTCATCAGATTAACGATTTGCTGGTAAACCGCAACAATGTCTTGCTCAATGTGACCCTCAACGAAACGCACTGGCAGCAAGTGCAACCTGCATTGTCGGGCCTGGTGCAGGCGCTGCCAGCCTGTCCCCGTCAGCTCATCCAGTGGCAGATGCAACCTCTGCCGCCACGAGAAGCCCTGTTGATTCCGGCTCAAATAAACTATGTGGCCAAAGGGGCCTCGCTTTACGATCTCGGCTACCAGTTGCACGGCTCGCTGGCTGCCATCAACCTCTTCTTGCGTACATCCTGGCTATGGGAGCAAGTACGGATGAAGGGAGGGGCTTACGGCGCCTTTACTCAATTCGATCACCGCTCCGGAATTTTCAACTTTCTCTCTTACCGCGACCCCAATCTTCTAAAAACGCTAAAAGCTTACGATGCCACAGCGCACTTTTTGCAAACCGTCGAGCTTTCGCAAGATGAGCTGGATAAAAGTATCATCGGAGCCATTGGCAAGGCTGACGCCTACCAATTGCCCGATGCCAAAGGCTACACAGCGCTCCGCCAATATCTCATGGGCGAGGATGACACCTTCCGGCAACAGTTACGCACGCAATTGCTGGCCACCACCCAGGCCGATTTCAGGGCCTTTGGCCAGGTGCTGGAACAACTGAATCAGGTAGGCCATCTGGTGGTTTTGGGTGGCGAAGCGGGCATCGATGCTGCCAATCAGCAGCTTTCGCCGCAGTTGAGCAAAACGCCAGTGCTATAACCGACTCAATGCCTCATCGTAACGACTAACGTACCCGACTTCAATCACCACAAAGGCGCAAAGACACTAAGAACACCAAGCATTTCAAAGCTTTTTCTTTTCTTCGTGCCTTTGTGGCTTCGTGTCTTCGTGGTTTCTAGCCGGGCTACCTTAGTAGT
>CAZMDD010000082.1:0-6328 GCA_964565065.1 uncultured Caldilineales bacterium
AACGGTAGCCCGTGGCTTCAGCCGCGGGCGAAGGTGGTTGGGCGGACACGTGAGGCGCGCACGCGGGCGCATGATGTGCGGGCGGGCGGGCAACCCGCCGAGTCACAGACTCGCCGGGACGCGTTTTTTTGACGGAGGAGCTGGCGATTGACTACGAAGCGCTGCCCGCAAATGGCTCCCGCCCCCGCGAGCGAATACGCATGAGCGGGCGGGGGAGGGCCGGGGAGGGGGTAACGATGGGCGGAAACCGCCCGACCATCCCCAACGGGGCTTTGTAACGGTAGCCCGTGGCTTCAGCCGCGGGCGAAGGTGGTTGGGCGGACACGTGAGGCGCGCACGCGGGCGCATGATGTGCGGGCGGGCGGGGTCAGCGCCACCGGTGCCCCGATGCGTAGGCGAGGGGGCTGCCTGTTTGCGGCAGTGTGCCCGGCGGAGCGCTGATTTCGTCGGCGCTGCGGGGTAGCAGATGTAAATGATCGTCATAGCTGGCAACCACGCCTATCACGGCCAGGCTCATGCCTGGCTGCACCCGCGGCATGGCCCACTGGGCCCGAGGATGCCGTCTGATTGCAAGCGTACCACTCCCATCATCCAACGCAAAACCGTAGCGGTTGGTTTGCGCAACAGTGCCGGCAATCAGCAGCAGTTGCCCCATCTGTGCTTCTGAGACCTGCCCGGTGCGCAAAAAATGTGGTTCCGGCGCGGGCCCGGTATGCAGTCGCTGCACCCAACGCCCGCTGGGAACCACCAATTGCCGTTGTCCGTGCCAGCTTTTGATGTAGCCACCCACGTTGACAACATCACCTGCTTGCAGCGAAGGCCATGCACCCCGCCGCAAATAAAGCATCACCCCGCCACTGGCATCTTGCACAAAGATGACCCGCTTGCCAAAGATGCCCGGCGCTACGGTAACACTGGCGGTAAGGCTCATGCGGGTGTCGAGCGGGAGTGCGTAGACCTGGGCGACTGGCTGCGCAGGCGCGTTAGGCGCAGGCGCGGACGTAGGTGGACGCGTGGGGACAGGCGCGGACGTGGGTGTAGGTGTAGGCGCGGGCGGCAAATTGGGCCCGCCCGGGCTGGGTGGATAAAGCAGGGTCCAGTCCCCCACCCCATCCACAGTTCTCGACCAAGGCACATCGGGCCGGACTTTGGCATAAGCCTTGCCATCGATGACCTGTCCGCCCGGAGCCAGCAGCCGCACGGCATCACGATTGTTGTTTAGCGCCACCCCGGTCTGGCTGCGGAAAAAGAGCAAAAAGCCATGCCCGGCGATGGTGGTTCCTGCGGGTAATAGCCACGGCTTGCTGCCGTGCGGCCCGTCATCCAATGCCCAGCCCGCCAGCGAAACGGGCGCTTCGCCAGGATTGTACAGCTCGATGTACTCATCCAGCAGGTTGGCCTGGCCATCGCCATCGAAGTCTATGGCCTGGGGCGCAGCCAAAAATTCATTGATGCGAATCCTACCGCGGGGCACCTGTGTGGGTGTTGGCGTGGCAGTGGCTGCGGGCGTGGGTGTGAGTGTGGGGGTGGCGGTAGCAGTGGGAGTCATTACCGCAGTGGGCGTGGCTGTGGGTGTGGCTGTGGCAGGTGGCGGCAAATTGGGGCCGCCCGGGCTGGGTGGATAAAGCAGGGTCCAATCCCCCATCCCATCTGCAGTTCTCGACCAGGGCACATCCCCCGAACTACGTTCATAAGCAAACAGATCCAAAACGGTAACGCCATCTGCAGCCAGCAAACGCACGCTGTCGGCGTCATTGTTTAGCGCCAAACTGGTGGTTTTACGAAAAAAGAGCCTGAATCCATGGGGCGCCAGCAGCGTCCCCGCGGGCACGGGCCAGGCCGCTGAGCCCTCTTCGCCATCATCCAACCACAAACCTCCCAGGTCGATGATTGTATCGCTGCTGTTGTAAAGCTCGATGTACTCATCCAGGTAGTTGGCCTGGCCATCGCCATCGAAGTCTATGGTTTTGGGGCTGGGCATGATTTCGTTAAGATGCACCACGCCGGGTGGCAGCGGGGTTGGTGTAGGGGTATCGGGGGCCATCCAAAAATCATTGTCCATGTAAAATTGGGTGGCGGGCGCATCGAAGAGAATGCGGGCTGGGGGCCACAATTGCCCCAGGGGACTGCTGACGCCATTCCAGTGCATCCCCTGCCGCGGCGCGGGCATTAGCAGATAGTGGGAATAAAGGCCCTGCTCGGTATCGAAATGGATGTGCCAGGCGCCATCCTGGCGAATGTAGCCGTTGATGAGCCATTGCGCTTCGCCGCTGTAAGGATCATAGCCAAAAAGTCCGATGTTGTGATCACTGATGACTTGGCTCCGGTCAGGGGGCGCTCCCCGATAAAGGTGTCCGGCAAAATCCAGTTGTGCGGCCACGTTATCGGCATTGGGCGAAGGTGGATAGTAAAGCGTCCAGGTGGTGTTGCCATTGCCCCGCCGCGACCACGAGCGGGCTTTGCGGCTGGGGCCAAACCGAAAGCTGTCGTGCAGTACGTCATCCGGGCCCAGCAATCGCACCTCATCCCCCGAGTTGTTAAGGCCAAAGTTGCGCCGAAAAAGCAGTAGTCCGTGCGGGGACAGCGTGGTGCCAGCGGGGATGTGGTAGGGGCGGGCCCCGCCCGCGGCATCATCCAGTTGCCAGCCGCTGAGGTCTACGGCAAAATCGTTGCCATTGTATAGCTCGATGTATTCCTTCTGGCCCGTGGCAGGCGCGGGCATGAATTCGTTGATGACAATGTGTTCCGGTACAGGTGTGGGCGAAGGTGCGATGCCGCTGCAATCGGATGTGTGCCAACCCAGGCCATCCAGCGTGTCTTTGGCAAACCCCACCCATTGGGTCGCGGGCACAAACGGGTCTGCTGGATTTGTGTCGCCGCGGGCCACCCAGGGCTTGCGTCGCAAGGTGTTATCCTTTGTGCTGGTCAGGCCCGAGCCCCACTGGCTTCCTGGATCGCCCAGTGTGTCGCCGATGAAGTCGATGATTTGACCATTTTTCACCAGTGCCACCCCATCATCGCCATTAAAATCTAATGCGCCTATGTCGCTATGACGGAGAACTTGCACATGGCCGGTGGAAAGTGTTCCCCAAAGGGCAATGTGCCTGTCGGCGGTGGCTCTGCCATTACGGTAGATGCGAATTTCGTATCCGCTCAAGTCTTCATCCCACCCCATACCGTTGAAGATTTCGACAGCTTTGATGGTTCCCGACCCCTCTACGTACTCCGAAAAGAATAGGGTGGTGCAGGCTTGCGGCGCACCGCGGGCCTGCCGTCCCCCGGGCCAGGGGATAGTGGCCAACAATAATCCAAACCACGCCAAAACGGCAATCCGTACAACACGCACGACAAAACTCCCAAATGGATGAGTAATGCAGTTTTTAGCTCTGAGCGAGCCCAAGGGCCCTCATCATGCGTTAGCGCTGAAGGCCCTGGATAAATTGTTGCAAGAATTGTAGCACAAAGTAGGCGGCAATGGGAGAAAAATCAAGGCCGCCCATGGGGGGGATAATCCTTTGAAAGGGTTTAAGTACCGGATCCGTTATCTGATAAAGGATTTGCACCACAGGGTTGTTGGGGTTAACTCGTATCCAGCTCAGCAAAACACGGATGAGCACGGCGTAACGGAGGATGGTAATCAGAAGGGTAAGAAAGTTGACCAGGTAGGCCATGGGTGTGTTAGTCTCCCAGGGTTGCCAGCAATCGATCCAGCATGATGAGGGTGCTGAGGTTGTGGGTGGTGTTGCCAAAACGATAGGTGTTGGGATCGGTGTAGTCGTTGTTGTCGGCAATGCTCAGGTGGATGTTGTCTGGGCCTGTGCCACGGTTGGGCAAGGTGTCGGCCAGCACGTCGAAATCGACCAGGGGAACCTGGTATTTGGCCGCGATTTTGCGGATGGCCAGGTTGTTGCGATTATCAGGCCCTTCGAAACGATCTGCTTTGGTGAAAAGCACGGGGATGACATTTTTTTCGAGAATGGTTCTGACGATTTTATCGTAGTTTACCTCGAATGTTCCCTGAGGTGCGTCATCATTTGTTCCCAGCAGCACCAGCATGATGCTGGGGTTGTTCAGCCGAATTTCGCAGTCCAGCAATGTTTCGCCGCTGTTGCAAAGCTCTTTGCTGGCCCACATGGGGTCGAAAACAGACCAAGTGTGCAGGCCCACATGGATGCCCACGCCGTAACGATCAAAAGAGCCTGCGTAATAATCAATGACTTTTTGCAGGAAGGCGTAGTCCCCCAGTTTGTACGGGCCCAGGTTAGGGTCTTGTTGGTCGAATACCCGCAGGAAGTAAGGATTGGCGATGAGGCTATCGCCCAGCTTTGAGAAGGCGCGGGCGTTGCGTCCCTGTTGTTGCCCTTTGGCGTAAATCGCTTTGATGTTCGCCTTGACATCATTATCCATGAGGATGAAGTCGCTGTAAACCACGCCGTTGAGTTCGAAGGGGGGCATGGGGATGGCGGTGGGGGCTGCGGGCTGTGGTTCCTCTGGTGTCGGCTCGCTTTCGGTGGGTGGTGTGGTGGGCTCAGGCGCGGGCGTGTTGGTTGGCGCGGGCGTTGGCGCGAGCGTTGGTGCGGGTGTGTGAGTGGGCGCAGGTGCGGGCGTGCTGGTGGCTACGGGCGCAGGCTCGGGCAAATCGGGCATCGCGCCGCACGCTGCCAGCATCGCGCCAAGCAGCAGTGCTAAAACCAACAAAAATATGCTAAAGCGGGACATCGTAGAGTACCTTGCCAAAAGGGGGAGTTTTGCTTGCTGCGGCTATTGTAACACAGAGGGTTTTATCTTATGCAAAGGTCGCCGGTTGATTCATGCAGCCATGCAGGGGGTAAAGGATGCTTTGCCATGGTTTCACACATCACCTCACCCTCCTCCTGTATTCAAGCTTCACGCCTTGCGACTCACATGCCGTAGCCCAAATAGCGGAATCACCATCAGGCCCGCCAGGATTGCCAATCCCCCGGCCAGCACAAAAACGCTGCGCACGCCAATGCTATCGGCCAGCACGCCAGCCAGCGCCATCGATGTGATGTTTGCCGCGCCAATCATGGTTTGCAAAGCTGCGCCAACACGCCCGCGCAAGGCATCGGATACCGAGGTTTGTGATAGCGTTGCAATCGAAGCCTCTACCGGAGCTAAGGCTAATCCCACTGGCAGCATGATGAATAGGATGTGCCCAACCTTTGTTGCTGCCGCAATCGAACCCATTCCTATGCCCAGCACAATCAAACCAAGCATGATGATGAATGTGGGGCGCAGCCTTGCTGCCAAAGCTGCGGTTGCAGCACCTCCCAAAATCATGCCCGCGACCTCTGCACCATCAATAGCGCCAAACCAAGTTTCGGGTAAGCCTAAATCGTTGATGAGCAGAGGCACAAAGAGCACATTGACCGCCCCCAGCCCCAACATGACAATGGTTGCCGTAATCAAAACGCCTACCAGGGTTCGGGAAGAAAACAGCGCACGAACACCATGCACCAGCTCTGAAAAGATAATGTTGACACTGGTTTGCATCTGTTCTTGCAAAGATTTGGGCGATGAAATTTGCGCTGTAAAAAAGGCTGAGATAAAAAAGGAAAGGGCGTTGATGGTAAAAACCCACGAAAAAGCACCCTCTAGCCCAATGATGACCCCAGCGCTGGCAGTTCCCAGCAAGCCGAACAAGATGCGGCTGGTCTGCGAGATGGAGTTGGCAGCCAACAAATCTTCTCCCTCTACGATATTGGCCAGCAATGCCATGCGGGCCGGAGAAAAGAAAACGCCTACGGTGGCTTGGGCAAACGATAAGGCATACAGCAGATAAAGATCGTCAGCTTTGCGCACCAGTAAAAACCCCAGCACCAAAATTCCCCGTAAAATATCGGAAATGATCATGGTGCGCCGTCGATTCCAGCGATCGACGAACACGCCCGCCAACATGCCCACACTAACTTGCGGCAACACCATGAGAATGATGAGGGTGGCCAGGGCTGTGGTAGAGCCTGTCAACCTGTTGACCAGAATCATCAGGGCCAGCCCTGACAAGCTGTCGCCGTAGTTCGAGATGATTTGGCCAATCCACAACCACCGGAAATTCCTGTTGCGGAGCAAGTCACGCAATCCCGCTTTTTTAGGGGGCGTCGAAGTCGTTTCAGTCATGGGGTATTTGAGGGAACATGGCGCAACAGCAGAAGCGTGGCTTTTGCTGCTGGTGCCGATTTTAAATAATCGTAACTGCTAAGGTTGACTCGTCTGCGCCGCTCCGCCCGAGGCTAAACCCTCGGGCTACGGGTGCAAAGCCCCACTGGGGCTCAGCCGTGCAGCCCAGAGGGCTTGGCAAGAAGCCCGG